>NZ_JBHNZD010000002.1:0-235222 GCF_054960375.1 Alteromonas sp. G4i35
TATTATATTTAGCCTATACTACAATCATTTAGTGCACCAACGTCTGTACGCTTCGCTCTACTTTGTACGACTAAATTTGCTTTTGAAGTAACGCATTAAATTTGAATCACAATGTTATAAAGGCTTTATCCGGTTGAACACGTATCAAGAATCGATATCACAAACTGAAATAGAACGAGACACCACCGACATGCTAATTGGCAATAGCTTTGTCGGCTTCTTGATGACGATATTTGCATTTTCTGGCCTGGTATTTTTCTTTGAAAGCGCCTCTCCTTCAACATTTGTAAACAAACTACAGATTTGGGGGGTAATGGTATGCGTCTCACTTCTGAGGCTAATTGATGCATTGTATTGGCGTACTAATTTGGCAGGAAAAGCTTATAACCCGCGCCCTGCTTTGATTCGGTTTTCGACCGGGCTATATGTTACGGGTTGTATTTGGGCGCTTTATTCAGTGCTTTTCTATTCATCCATGGCAACTGTCGAACTAGCAGCGACTATGGTTGTACTCGCCGCGATGTCCGGCGGAGCTGGTACCGTCCTGTCTCCGAACATAAAATTCGTCGGGTTCTACTCTACTGCTCTTCTTGTACCTATGTCGTTATGTGCGTTAATTGATGCTAGCGGGAAATTTTTTATTTTAGGTGTGCTTGGCTTGGTTTTCTGGTTTGGCATTTTCGCCAGTGCGTTTCGCTACCATCGCTTTTTCATCAGTACATTACACCTTAAAGCTAAGAATAATAGTTTGATGGAACAGATGCGTATTGAGCGTAGTGAAACAGTTAAAGTAAACAAACTACTCATAGCTTCAAACGAAAAGCTCGATGCATCTAACGCCAACCTTGAAGCGGAAGTGGAAAGAAGAACAGCGGATTTATATCGGTTGTCTAACAGAGATCCACTGACAAATTTGCTTAATCGCAATGGCTTTCTCAAACATCTCAACAGCTTAATCGACACCACCCGCGCTTTGGACAACTCACTTGCCCTGTTATTCATCGATTTAGATGGTTTTAAGCAGGTAAACGATAGCTTGGGGCACAAAGTCGGCGATATTGTGCTTGCGGAAATTGCCAACAGACTTCGCAATTACACGGAAGAAAATCACTTAGGCAGATGGGGAGGTGATGAATTCGTTGCTGTTATTCCCTATGCAAATGTAGATACCGCAAAGGCCGTAGCACACGCTATGCGCAGTGGCGTCACTATTCCCATTATTGCAAACGACAACCAAATAACTCTAGACGCCACAATAGGTATCGCCATGTTCCCCGTGCATGGCGACAGTGCTGTTGATTTAATTCAACAGGCCGACCTGACTATGTACGATCAAAAGCGCAAACAAAGGGGCTCTATCGGTGTGTTCAATGAAACACTGCACAACGAAATTAAACGAGAGCAACGTCTTTGTGAACGATTGCGTTCAGCCATTGAAAATCGAGAGTTTACGGTCTTTTATCAGCCAATCATTGATGTTGAAACCAATGCTTTATCTTCTGTAGAAGCCCTATTGCGCTGGAAGTGCGATGAGGAACATATTTCACCCGCCACATTCATTCCACTTGCAGAGCGCAGCGGGCTAATGCCTGAAATAGGTGCGTGGGTATTAAATAGAGCGCTTATCGACCTTTCACATTGGCAGTTCAAACCCGGCCTCGCAATGTCGATAAATGTATCAGTCGCGCAGCTGCTCGATGACAGCTTCATTAAAGTTTTAGACAATGCCCTCAGCACAACTAAAATTTCACCAGAACGCCTCTATCTAGAAATAACTGAAAGCGTATTCGCTATTGATAAAGATCTAGTGACTAAACGAGTGAGCGAACTCGTAGCCCGTGATGTCAAAATATCAATTGATGACTTTGGTACAGGTTATTCATCTTTAAACCGTCTTCAATCTATGCCATTCAATTTTATTAAAGTTGACCGCTCTTTTATACAGAATAGCTCTGAAGAGAGTGATACCATAATAAGAGCAACACTTTTAATGGCTAAAGAGTTTGGCTGTAAAACCATTGCAGAGGGCATCGAAACTGAGCAGCAAAGGCAACATTTGTCGCAGCTTGGAACCGACTATTTGCAAGGCTTTTACTTCGCTAGACCAATGAACGCCAACGACCTTATTTCTTGGTATAACGAAAACTACTAATAACCATGGCTCAACTTTATTTTTATTACTCTGCAATGAACGCAGGGAAGTCTACATCACTCCTCCAATCAGCTTATAACTACCGTGAACGCGGTATGCATTCAGTGATTTATACCGCAGCGCTTGATGATCGATACGGCGTTGGGAAAGTCACTTCTCGTATCGGCTTACAAGCAGATGCCAAGCTATACGCAAAAGGCGATGATTTGTTTGCCTCAATAAGCAAAGACTGCGAAGCGTTAAAGCCCGACTGCATTTTTATTGACGAAGCACAGTTCTTAACAAAAGCACAAGTAAAGCAGCTAGTAGACGTAGTTGATGAACTTGATGTGCCGGTACTAGCCTACGGCCTGCGTACCGACTTTTTAGGTGAAACCTTTGAAGGCAGTCATTATTTGCTGGCTTGGGCAGATAAACTGTCTGAACTAAAAACCGTTTGCCATTGCGGTAAAAAAGCAAGTTTCGTGGTGCGTTTAGACGAAAATGGCAATGCAGTAAAAAATGGTGATCAAGTACAAATTGGCGGCAACGACACCTATGAATCAATGTGTCGCAAGCACTTTAAAGAACTGGTTTGGGACTAAATCCCAACGTCAAGTAACCTAACTAAAATAAGCAGTCACTGAACCTCATATCTGTTGCGGGCTATAGCATTTATTGTCCGCTTCTCATTCTCTAAAAAATTTGCCACTCCCCCTTCTGCTCTTTGCCAGATTTCAATCGGCGTTATCCAAACTTTCTCGGTACTATCTAGAAGTAGCAAGAAAAAGCATTAAGCATTCTTGCTAGCCACGAATAGCCATTTATGACCTGTATTTGAAAACACCTTTCTTAAACAATTAAGAAAACACTTGCGTATGAGTAAAACAACTACTATTGTTAAAACGTTGTAAATAATAAAACCTTTGTTTAACACACTCAGCAAGGTATGACTCATGAAGCACACCAGTACGTTTAAACCTGCGTTAATCGCTATTTCAATTACCGCCGCCCTTAACAGCGGTTCAGTAGTAGCACAAGACACACCAGACGACGAACAAGTAGAAATTATTCAAGTTTCGGGTATTCGAGGCTCTTTGATGCGCGCCCAAGCGGTGAAAATGGACAACGACTCCATTGTTGAGGCCATTTCCGCAGAAGACATTGGTAAGCTTCCAGACTCTTCAATCGCAGAATCACTTGCCCGCTTGCCAGGCCTATCAGGTGAGCGCGTAGGCGGACGAACGTCTGGTATTTCGGTACGTGGCTTCAAAGAAGACTTTACCGGCACCTCACTGAACGGACGAGAACTTATTGGTATTGGCGATAACCGTGGCGTAGAGTACGACTTATACCCTGCTGAAATCATGACAGGTGCCACAATTTACAAAACCTCTGACGCTTCGCTTATTGTCCAAGGTATTGGCGGTACAGTAGACTTGCAAACAGTACGCCCTCTAGCAGCCCAGGAAACCCTTACCGTCACTGGGGTCTACGAACTTGGTGGCAACGATTCAGATAATCCAGAATTCGACAATAGCGGTAACCGTTTTGCCCTTTCTTTTGTAGAAAAGTTTGCAGATGACACGGTAGGTCTCGCACTTGCCATTGCATCAACGGAGTCCCCCAGAAACGAGAGAAAATACGGTGTTTGGGGATATGGTGAGAATGACGATGGTCAGGTGCTTCCGTTTGGTTTAGACACTCAGGCCATTAGCCGCGTGCTAGAACGCGACACGATTTCAGCCATTCTTCAATGGCGTCCCACCGATAGACTAGACATTGTTTTTGATGCGCTAGATATTGATTATTCCGACTCAGGTGTGATTCGCGGTTTCATCGAACCCTTCGCTGCGGCAAATGTTAGCGGTACAGGCATTAACAACTCGGGCACGCAAGTTAACGCGAATCCAGTATTGCGTACAGATCCCGCGCAAAAGGATGGCGAGCTTCAAACCTTCGGTTTAAATATCAAATACGACATAACCGATGAGTGGTCTCTTACTTTAGACGTGGCAGACAGTGAGTCGAACAAACGTGACTTGCGTGGTGAATCATACGCTGGTTTAGCACGTTCTGGTGCGCTCGGCGAAGGGCAATTAGGTTCACGTCAATTCGAAATGAGCACTGATGGTATTTACTTTAGCGGCAGTAGCGGCCTTGATGCATTCTCTGATCCCACCATGTTACAACTAGCGGGCCCTCAAGTTTGGGGGGGCGGTATGGCTAACATTGCCGACCAGTTTACTACCGATGTTTTACAAGCAAATGGTCAACCCTACAGCTACTTCAACGCTCAAGATGGCTTCCTGAACTTTGCTGATTTTGAAGAAGAGCTGACCACAATACGCTTCGAGGCAGTAGGCTATGTAGATTGGGGGATATTCAACACCTTAACGGCTGGCATAAACTATAGCGACCGATACAAAGCAAAAGACAATAAAGGTTTCTTTGCAACTGCGTCGTCATATCCATTTTCTGAGGCGATCCCTGAGCAGTATCTGTATAACGGGTTAGCTGACTTAACCTGGGCTGGCATGGGTTACGTTGTAGCCTACGACGGCTTTGCCCCTTATAACGATGGTGAATATACGCTTAATGATGCAGGGCTTCTAGAGCCTGATCGTTTAGGTGATACCTACACCATTGATGAAGAAGTAACTACATTATACGCCCAGCTAGACTTTGAGACTGAAGTTCAAGGTTTCAATGTAAAAGGTAACGTGGGTGCACAATATGTACAAACGGACCAAAGCTCAACGGGTTTCATTGGTATTGTAGGCCCGAACTTTGCCGTGTGTGACGACGATGGCAATCAAGTGGTTGATGCGGACTGTATTATTACCGATGGCGATGATTACTCTCACTTCCTACCTAGCCTGAACGTAAGTGTCGAACTTAATGAGAATCGCTACCTGCGCTTGGCGGCATCGAAAACCATTAGTCGAGCGCGTATCGACCAAATGAAAGCATCGGGCTTTGTTAAGTTTGATCAAAATATTGAGCTGATTGCTACAGAGAATTCTGAGGCGGCGGTGAGAGAGTTCGGGTCGCCTTGGTCTAAATTTACGGGTAACCCCACCCTTCGTCCGTTAGAAGCCAATAACTTTGACATTTCATTTGAAAACTACTTCGATGAAGAAGGTTATGTCTCGATTGCGCTTTTCTATAAAGATTTGGTTAATTGGACCCGCGATGGCAACCAGCTTATTGATTTCACGAATGACGTGACCAATGACGGTGCTAACTACTTCATCCCTGGATTCCATGACAGGATCGTGGACGTTGCGGGTAACTACGGCCCGCAAGACACGCCTTACGAAGTGGGCGATTTAGTAACTCCGCCAGACCAAGGCTTCTATTCATTCTTCGAAGATGGCCTAAAAGGTGAAATGAAAGGGGTTGAGCTAACGGCCAATGTTCCTTTGAGAATGCTCACTGACTCTCTGGATGGATTTGGTATTGCCGCTTCTGCAACAATCCTAGATGCGGAGCTTGAAGATGGAACAGCCATTCCAGGCCAATCAGACAATACGTACAGCATTACAGCGTACTATGAGATGAACGGCTTTGAGATTAGGGTTGCGGCAACCGATCGTTCTGAGTTCCTCACATATCAGCGTGGAGGTTCAAACAAAATTGAGCCAGCAACTCGTAACGCCGTTACCCAAGTCGATGCTCAAATTAGCTACGATTTCGCAGATAGCGGAATTGAGTACTTGGAAGGGCTAAGAGTATCGTTACAAGGCGTCAACCTGACTGATGAGAAAGAAGAAACCATTGATGATGCGGGCATTGTTACGCTCCGCCGCGAGTTTGGTCCTTCTTATATGCTAAACCTCAACTATTCGTTCTATTAAAAGGGACCATCCCTTTTGAACGTACGAAAATAATGGCACGCATCTTTAGATAGTGGATACGTGCCTTGCATTACTGCCATGTAAAGTGTGGCAGTAATGCGCAACTCTGATACTGTTTAATTTCACCCTTCTTTTATTGCAGAGCCTTTAATGACAACACCACACCGAATTGTTATTGCTGGAGGCGGCACAGCAGGTTGGATGGCTGCCAACCTTTTAGCTCACCGCTGGGCTAATCAAGCTGTGACCATCACACTCATAGAATCAGAAGACATTGGCACAATAGGCGTAGGCGAAGGCTCGACACCTACTCTCAAGCGTTTCTTCCAAACTCTTGATATTCCTGAGTATGATTGGATGGAAGAGTGCCAAGCAACGTATAAAGTTAATATCAAGTTCACGGGCTGGAATGGCAATAATTCACACAGCTACTCTCACCCCTTTATTAGCCAGCTAGATGTTTTTAGTGAACGAGCATTTCACGTTAATGCCTTAACCAGAAGGCTGGGTCTCGATGTTGAAACTCGACCTGATAAGTTTCTTATGGCGGGGTATTTGGCAAAGAAAAACCTTGCCCCTCTTCCCTCACATAATTTTCCATTCGATATAGAATACGGCTACCACTTTGACTCTCTAAAACTTGGACGATTCTTACGCGAGCGCGCTAAATCAAAAGGCGTATATCACGTTGTTGGTAATATTGAATCGGTGCATACCTCACCATCTGGCGACATTTCACATCTCGTTTGTCAAGACGGACAAAAACTTGATGGAGATCTGTTCATAGATTGCACGGGGTTTTCAGGACTCCTTTTACAAAAAACGCTAGACGTACCGTTTAGGGACTTTAGTGACAACCTATTCAATGACTCGGCCGTTGTGTTGCCTACACCAGCATGCGCTAATTTACCGGTTGAAACCGAGTCGGTTGCCATGTCGAACGGTTGGCGCTGGCAGATACCGCTTCGCAACCGCACGGGAAACGGATATGTGTATAGTCAGCAGTACCAAGAGAAAGACGCTGCAGAATGTGAATTGCGACGCGCATTGGGGATGGAAAATACCGATGTTGAAGCAAAGCACTTGTCTATGCGTGTAGGTCAATGTGAAAGGCATTGGGAGAAGAATTGTCTTGCACTAGGCTTGTCACAAGGGTTTATTGAACCTTTAGAAGCAACGGCACTACACCTAGTTCAAACGAGCATCGAGCTTTTCGCGGACAACTATTCTTTCAACGAAACAAGTGCTCAACAGAGACAGGCGTTTAATCAGGAAGTTTCAGAGCGCTTTGAACGCGTCCGAGATTATATCGTATGTCATTACAAGCTAAACGGGCGCAACGACAGTAACTATTGGAAAGACAACAGAGCTAATATGAAGCTGTCCGAATCACTGCTTAGTTTACTTGATGTGTGGTACAGAAAAGGGGATATTGTTGAGGAAATAAAGCGGCAAGGTATTGGTCGACATTTCAGCACTACGTCGTGGCACTGTTTGTTGTCTGGCTATGGTGTATACCCGCCACCGGCACTCAATCAGCCCGCTTCTTTGAAGGAAAGCGGCGATCTTTTTGAAGAAAAGAAGCTTGCCGCATTTTTTAATCGCTGCTCGTTAAACTTTGATAAGCAATCTACCTTATTTAACGCGGGCTGAACCTCTTGGCTCAGCCTATACCGTCTCGCCGACTTGCAATTCAAAAGGCAGCGTACTCTTTGCTGTTACTTGATTAAGCAGTGCTTTTGTTGCTTCTACGCCTTTGCCACTGCTGGATTGGCAAACTGTAGTAAGACGCGGGCGCGCACGCTCGGCTTCCCCAATACCATCAAACCCTGTAATTTTCAGCTCTTCCGGTACCTTAATATTCATATCCAAGGCTAAGTGAAGTAGCTCAAGGGCTATAATGTCACTCATACACAAAACCACATTAGGTCTTGGAGAGCTGGTCAGTACTTCTTTGGCTGCCTGTCTTGCAAAGTGTCTGTCACTTTCTGGAAGGTGCCAAATACGCTCATTGCTTACCGTGATGTTCTTTTCTTCAGCGGCCCTTAAATAACCATCAAGTCGACGGTGAGCAATTGAGCTGTCTACGTCAATCAACGGACTATCGTAAATACGACATGTAGAAGGCGAGTCAATCAGGCGAAGCCCAAAGATTGCCACATTGTCACCTTCATTTAACGCATGAGACGCAACGCGATAGGCCGCCTCTTCGTTATCAATATTAATAGATGGCTTGTCTTCGATATCAAAGTCAACGGTGACCACAGGTTTTGGCGACACTGCCAACTCCGCTACCAAGTTGCTGTTGCGCGGTTGTCCGTAACAGATAAAACCATCAACAAAATCTACAACATCAAGAATGCTGTCAGAGTCGCCCGCGTACAGTAACAAATGCTTGCCATTTTCTTGAAGCGCAGAAGAAACACCTTTAATAAAAGTACTCGCGACGGGGTCACTCACCATATATGAAATGCTGTCGGCTAATACTAAAGCCACAATATTTGATGTGCCCTTTCTGAGGATCTGTGCTGCTTTATTGGGGCCGCTGTAACCAATCTTTTTGCACTGCGCTAAAATCTCTTCGCGCTTCGCTTTTGATAATTGGTCCGGGCGGTTAAATGCATTTGAAATGGTTGCCGTTGAAACGCCCAACTGTTCAGCAACATCTTTTAGGGTAAGTTTTGTTTTATTCATTATTTTTAGCTCTTTTCACGAAACTAACTACCCAGAGTTAAAAACAAAAAAGGGTAGCAAGCGTGCGCTCTGACTACCCTCTGACTATATCATTAACTTAAACGTTTAACGCGTGAAATTTAGCGCTAATTCGATGAGTTGTGTAACAAATTGCTCAATGGCTTAATTTTTAGAGATTTTCGCTCTTAGCGCGTACCAAAGATTTTGTCTCCAGCATCCCCCAATCCCGGTAGGATATAGCCTTTCTCATTCAATCTATCATCGATTGCGGCGGTAAAGATATCAACATCAGGGTGTGCTTCAACAACGGCTTTAATGCCTTCAGGCGCAGCAACAAGGAATAGTCCCATTATTCTTCGACACCCTTTCTTTTTCAGAAGGTCGATTGTTGCAATCAACGTACCGCCTGTTGCCAGCATTGGGTCAACAATCAGTGCAGTACGCTCATCTATGTTTTTTACTACCTTGTCAAAATAGGCAACTGGCTGCAGTGTATCTTCATCACGGTACAGACCGACTACACTAATCTTCGCATTTGGAATAAGTTCCAGTACGCCTTCAAGCATACCTAAGCCAGCACGAAGAATAGGGACAACAGTTATTTTCTTACCTTTAATTTGTCTTACTTCTACCTCATCTCCCGACCAACTTTTAATCGTCGCTCTTTCCGTAGGCAGTGTTCGCGTTGCTTCATAAGTCAGAAGGTTCCCTACTTCAGAGGCAAGCTCGCGAAAGTCTTTGCTGCTAATTTTAGCGTATCGCATAAGCCCTAGTTTGTGCGCAATAAGCGGGTGGGTAATTTCGTGAACGGCCATGTAAGACTCCTTGTAATCGATTTAGCTATATTTTAACCCAGAAGTATTTTAGTTAAAGCGATTAGTCGTAAAAATATGTTTATTCAATGCTTTAAAACGCCACATCAACGCTAGACAGAGTGGATAAATGCTATAACCTATTGCGTAGGCTATAGCCACAGTTCGTGGCGCAATTCACGATCATGAATGTATAGCGCTCGCTATGAATTGTCGTAGTTACGCGCTAATGAGATCGATTGAGAAAGTTTCAGGAAGTTCAATTTTCTCAAAACAGCCGAATCAAACTTACTATTCAAACCATGTTTATCTATGTCAAAAGGAATTGTTTATGCATTCTTACGCTAAACGTTTTCGCTATTTTGCTGTAATGGCACTGAGTTTCTGTGCCCATAATGCCTTTGCACAATGGGAGCAAATCACTCCTGAAAATGAGGTGGTGGTATCGGTACCTGGCGGCGGTGAAAAAACCGTGTACCCATCATGTTCTCTTCCCGCTTTACCGGGACCAGAGGGGTTAGCCCCCAACCCATTCTCGTTTTATTTCGAACAAGGAGAAAGTGATAACCTACTTATCTACTTCAATGGTGGCGGCGCCTGCTGGGACAGTGCCACTTGCTTAGCGTCAATGCAGCTTGAGTTTGACGACAACCCGATGTCGCGAGCCGCTTATAACCCATCAGCCGTAATCGAAAATACGCCATTTATTTCAGGCGGAATATTTGAAGATACACAAGAGAACCCTTTTCAAACTTGGTCAAAAGTTTTCATTCCCTACTGTACTGGCGACCTACACTTAGGCTCAAAAGACACGCAGTACGTTGACGAGCTTGGTATCGTTACAGGTCTACCTGGTGCCGAAGTTACTTTAAAGCACCGTGGTCACGACAACGCGCTAGTTGTTATGCAGTGGATTAAAGAAAAACTGAACAACGATGATTTATCACCCAACAAAGTGCTACTCAGTGGAAGCAGTGCGGGCGGTTATGGTGCAACGTTCAACTTCCCCTACTTCCAATCGCTGTTTGGTCGCACAAAGGTTGCCCTCTTCGCTGATGCGTCGCTTGGTGTTATATCCCGAGGCTTTACGCAAACAGTCCTAAACTATCAAGGGCCATGGGGGATAGAAGATACACTACCACGTAATTTCCAATCACTGATTGGCAATTTTAACCATCTAACGCTCAATAAGCAGGTGATGCTGCGATTAGCTTATCAGTACCCTTGGAACCGTTTTGCGCAATATTCAACAGGAACCGACATTGTTCAAATTCAGTTTTCTAAAATCTCTGATCAGGTCTCTAGAGGTAATTTAGACCCAACGACATGGGGTGTAACAGAATCTGATTTAGGCTACATACTTGGCTGGCAGCTTCAGGCTAATGCGTCACTTCATGCGCTGTCAGCTTTCACATGGAATTATCAATTTTACCTTGGTGAAGGCACCTGCCACATGGTGCTAAACGATTTTTGTGAAGATAATGCCTTCCCAGTATCCTCACCTAGCCCATTTTATAATGAGCAGAGTGCGCGGGGTATTTCCTTTAACGAATGGCTACACACGTTTGCTACGTCGCGCCGCTTTAGAGAAAATAGCGCGGCATACTATCACTAGGATACGTAGTGCGAACTTGTATTAAAAAGTAATCAATAACATGGCAAGTCCAACCCGGAAGTGGTTGGATTAGCCATATATATACCTGCGGTAATACGCCGCGATTACGAACATTTTAAGTCTCGCTGAGTGGGTGATTATCTATGAGGACTGGTATTAAAACTAGGATTTGTCGTTCCTTGCTGTGCATTTATGCAGCAACAAATTAACACGCCCTACTACCCAACTTGTAAAGTAGCACCATCAGGCATAGTTACTTCAATTTTCATGTTCCCGCCAACCGCAGCTAAATATGCAGCCGCACGTTGAAGTGAAACGTCCTGAATACGTTTTGATTCCAACTTACTTACACCAGAAGCTGTGACCGATAACGCCATTGCTACTACTTCCTGTTTAACTCTGTGCTGCTTTCTGATGTCACCTAATGTGATTTCTTTCATTGTCTTTTACCGAGAATTACGGGCATTAAAAAAGCCCAGATGGTGATACCTTCTGGGCTTTTGCAAAACGTTCTACCTGCAGTGCCCAGAAGCCAATACTTGCCCCTGAACACCGACGGTCAGGTGCAATCAGTAATTAAAATTATAAAAATAACCAGTTGAAACGTTTTGCATGATAATTCTCTTTTCACAATGTGCTTGTACAAACGACCCTGTGCCGCGACTAAGCTAAATGTTGAGGCTGCGGTGCTTTTCAAAAATTCAGCAGCGGCCTTATGTCACTTATCCTTAACCATACCATGTAGATAAGCAATAGCAATGACTTTCCAAAAAGGAAAGTGCCTAAAGCATGCTATGAGTGCGTAATTAAACAAGAAGTGCCTTTAAAAGGCTACGCTATCACCCACCGCCGCTTTCTTAAGTGATGCTAGAAAATTGGGAACCTGGTCGTTTCCTTCTTCAGGAGACCAGCTTGCAAAGCCTTTATCATCGGTGACTTCGTAAGGACCCTGTTTAACTTCCATGAAAACTACTGGGCTATGACACACCGTTGCGTGCCAGGTATTAGGAGGAATCTCAATTCCGCTGGTCTCTCCACGAGCCGTTAGCGTCACTCTGTTTTCAACGTCGCCATCGTCGCTGAAAAATAGAATGTCTAACTCGCCCTCTACCACCATGAAGAACTCCCACTTATGAGACTGTACATGTCGATGAGGCCGCACGTAGGAGTCAGGCATCATTGCAATAAACAAACGCTGTACCATGTCGGTATAAGATTTATGTACGTTCAAATTAGCCCGTCGGCGAGGACTTTCCTCAGCCGACTGTTTAAGCGTTTCAAACAACGCTTTATCAAAATACTGAATCTTATCCAACATCACACCCTGTCTATTATTGCGATAGTAATTTAAAGCGTATCGCTCCTCCCCCCGATGGCGCAAGCTTTAATGACAAGACATCGGCAGACGTCACTACCTTTTTCTCGATGTTCATTGCGTAGGGGTTTGTTTTCCAATGCGCTTTCTCTCCATCCAGATAGAGCTGCGCTTCATACTGCTGACCTTCCTCTAAAAAGGTTAGCGGTAGTGATAACTCTCTGGCTTCTTCATTCGTAATTGCACCAACATACCAATCGTTTCCAGAGTAGGATTTGTGCTTGCTCGCTTTACGCGCCATTACAATATATTCGCCCACTTCCCCTTGAAGCGCTTTACTATGAGACCAGTCTGTAGGGACGTCTTTGATAAACTGAAACGCCGGTAAATTATTCTCATAATTACGAGGCAAGTCTGCAGCCATTTGGATAGGGCTATACAGCACTACGTATTGGGCCAGTTGCTTGGCAAGCGTTGTTTGAGGGCGCATAACCTCTCCTTTGCCCCACTCTATTCCACCGTCATTTTTCCGAACATAGTCAAAGTTGAAAATGCCAGGTGTGAAATCCATCGGACCAGCGAGCATGCGAGTAAACGCCAACATGGGAATATGGTTAGGCGGATTAGGTGCCGCCCACCCTGAGTTGTATTCCTGACCACGAGCGCTTTCTCGCGATATCCAGTTCGGATAAGTACGGCGAAGGCCGGTATCTTTTACCGATTCATGAGTGTTGATGGACAACTGATATTTCGCAGCGGTTGTGACGTTTTTAATGAAATGATTTACCACGTCCTGGCTGTCGGTATATTCATAGCGCAGTACGTTGTTGTCGTCGCGCACTTTGAGATTTTGGCCATGGGCAACATAGCCCGTTTTAATTTGAGAAACCCCCAGCTTGTTGTACAGGGCAAAACCGTCTTCCATCTGCGCTTCGTAGTTGGTTATTCCTCCTGATGTTTCATGGTGTCCTATTAACTTCACGCCAACGTTCTCGCCGTAGCTGGTCACCGCTTCAATATCAAAGTCTGGATAACTTTCTGTGAAAGAAAATAACTCTGAATTCGCTATCCAATCACCATCCCAACCTTTATTCCAACCTTCAACCAATACACCATCAAAACCGTGTTTAGCGGCGAAGTCCATGTATTGCTTTGTGCGCTGAGTAGTAGCACCATGCTTGTCTCCAGAGCCCCACGTATACTCATCAATGTGCATTCCCCACCAAATACCTATGTATTTTCCTGGTTCAACCCAGCTCACGTCACCGAGTTTATTTGGCTCATTGAGATTCAAAACAAGGTATGAATTAACCAAATCCGTTGCGTCATTTCCTAACGTAATGGTGCGCCATGGGGTAACAAAACTACCGGTTTTATGCACCAAACTCCCGTCGTGACGAGGTGCCAGCGACGCTGTAAAACGCCCTAACTCTTGTCTTTTAAGGCTCATACCCGCGTAATCAACAAGGGCAGCTTCATGAATAGCGACATGAGTGCCGTTTTCATACTTCACCGTGAATGGCGTGTGAGCGGTGTGAACGTCTTGCAGATTAGTGGATTGATAAACATATTCATATCTATCTCGACCATGGGCAGGGATCCAAAACGCTTTTGCTTGATGAGAATCGACTAAGTTAAATTCAGTCAGCTCTCTAGTAATTATGCGATTACCGCTTGCAGGTAGCTCGTAGCGAAAGCCGATACCATCGTTAAAAACTCTGGCTCTTACAAGAAAAGTGCGGTCTTTATCGCTAGGGTTATAGAATTTGACCAAAAGCTCATTGTGGTTGTCGCGAATGTTTCGCTGCTCTCCCCACGGCTGCTGCCATGTTTGATCCACCGTATTCCTGCTTATCTCTTCTACTTTAAAGTCGCGATATAAAGGGGCGGCTTTTGCAAAAGTAAAACCAAGCTTACCGAGCCCTAAAACGGGTTCTCCGTTAAATGACACCCGATATTGCGCTAATTCGCCATCATCTGTGAACGATAACTTTACTTTTTTATCTGGGGAGAGAACCGACAACTCATTAGCTATTGAAGGCAAGGAGACGGCCAATAGAAGGAGCAAAAATACGCGCATAAAATATCCAACAAAAGTTGTTAACCTAATGTTAGTATCAAGTAATAGCGAATTTTTGCAACCCATTTCTTAATCGATTAAGCCTATTTTTTGGTTAGCGCTTATTTTTCTTCATCCTACGGCTTTGTTCTTGACGCTTTTCTTCTCGTTTTTCTTTCCGATCTTTCTTATCAGGCGTTAACGAGCCTGTTTTGAATTTTGCTTTACGCTTGGCTTTCGCTTCAGCTTTCTTCGCCGCCTCAAGTGCCATTTCTTCTTTTTCGACTTCCAGCATTTCTGGTGTCTCAAGGGTTATTCGCCCTAACTTACCCGACTGCAGTTCTTTAAGCAGGATCTCGCATATTTTATGAAGGTTTACACGACCACCCGCTTGAATTGCCCCACGCGTTTTGGCGGCGGCTTCCAGAAACTCTATTTCAGTATCTGGCAGCTCGTCCAGCTTATAGCGCTCTTTCATTACCTCTGGATACGCTTTAATGAGGTAATCTGCCGCAAAAAAACCAACATCGTCGTATTCCATGGCAGTATTTTTTACAGCGCCCGATGAAGCTAACCGATAAATTGAATGTGGGTTTTCAAGCTTAGGCCACAGTACTCCCGGTGTATCAAACAAGATAATACCGCTGCCTAAATTTATGCGCTGCTGGCTTTTCGTTACAGCTGGCTCGTTGCCTGTTTTAGCAATGATTCGGTCGGCTAAAATATTAATTAGCGTCGATTTACCCACGTTAGGTATACCCGTGATCATAGCTTTAATTGCTTTTGGCTGACCTTCTTTATACGAACAAATGCTTTTAACCAGCTGCATAATTTGCTTGCTGTTGCCCGGGTTATCGCTAGAGGTCGTGATCGTCTTCACGCCACGCTCTTTCTCTAAGCTCTCCTGCCAGCGCGCAGTAATTTCTGGGTCTGCCAAATCATACTTATTAAGAATCTTAATACAGGGCTTATCGCCGCGTATTTTTGCAATTTCGGGGTTTTCACTGGAATATGGAATACGCGCGTCAAGCACCTCAATAAGAATGTCTACTTGATTAAGCGACTCTTTAATTTCTTTCAGGGCTTTGTGCATATGCCCAGGGAACCATTGTAATGCCATGGTTGTTTCCTATCGTAATCGAGTTGAGGGGAGTGTGCTTAACGGGTTAATTCATAAGCGCAGATATTCACAGCGCTGGCTAAGTTTAACGAGTCAATCTTACCGCTTCCCGCAATGGTATACGCCGTTGCGTTTAGCTTTGATAGTGCGTCAACAGGCACGCCACGGGCTTCGTTACCAAACAGATAACATTGATAATTACCAAAGGCGTTAGAGGTGATATTACTACCATTCATATCCAAGAAAGCGAAACGTTCGAACCGCTCGCCTAGGCTTTCAAGCGCCACGTTTAATTCCATGTTTACATGGAAAATAGCCCCCATACTTGAGCGTACAACTTTCGAGTTGTATGGATCTACGCTATTTGGGCTTAGTAATAATGTAAAATCCCCAAACCACGCTAGCGTTCTTAGTATGGTGCCTAAGTTGCCAGGGTCTTGAACTTCATACAAATAAATGTACTTTTCGGCACTGGATTTGTTTGCTGAAATGCTGGTTTGTGACCGCTCTGAATATAACGCGGAGTTAGGAAGTGGAACGCGAGCAATAATACCTTGAGGTGACTTAGTATCGCTGAGTTGCTGCATTTGTTGAGACGATACCGTTTCTACCTTCATATTAGAGACTGAAGAATCAAGTTTTTCTTTCAGCCACGCCTCATAATCAGCTGTCACATAAAGGGTTATATCACCTAATGTACTGCTGTCATGCTGAGCAACATTAATTAACTCTAAAACTAAGTGCTCTCCTTCCACCAAATAGAATCCGAACTGCGTTCTAAATTTCTTTTGATGAAGCTTTTTCACGTCACTTAGTTTCATTTGCACTGCCCTTTTTATAACTTTCGGCGCAAGTGTAAGGTATGAAACCCAAAACGCAAAGCGGCAACGCTTAATAGTGAAACAAATAATGAGAGAAAAAGATTGTAGTGGAGAAATACAGGATAAAGGGGAGTATCAAAAAGGCGTTTCAAATATACTTGTAAACGCCTTTTTAATTACCGAGATACCAAGACACCTAAAGCGTTCCAACGTTTGCGTGGCTCACCAATTGGAATACATAAGCAGGCCTCTTCTTTTTCACTTGGTAAAATCTGACATACAACATTTGCACTTTTAAACTCGTGAGCAAGTTCTGTTGCAAATATTTCCGTCACACCTTCCACCAGCACAAACTCGTTTTGCTTTTTCAACGCTGTAGCCAACTCTTCTACCGCTTTTAGTGAAAGGGGCCACAAAGTACGCAATACTCTTAACGATGCAACTGAGGTGATATCGCCACCTTGAATTTGTACTTTAAACATTGAATTACTCGTCTAATGTTGTTGCTTCTTGAGTATCATCACTCGTTGACGCTAATGACGTGCCAGCGGCAAATCCACCTGCGCCAGCTAAACCAATACCAACGACACCAACTCCGATTTCACCAAGCGTTGCAGCGCCCGCAAGAGCAATGGGCACAGTTGCTAACCCTGCTGTGCCAACAATGGCAATACCCAAACCAATCATAGCAATGCCAACGCCTAGCTGCTCCCAACCATCAAAGCCGCCGGACACCATTTCAATTTCACTTGTATTTAACTCTTTCATTTACATTTCCTTGTTTTATTAGGCTTCCATTCGAAGCCAAAAACAGGGTAAAAAATGGAATAACAAATAGAAACTGTTCGATGGACGGGTTTTAACACTTAAGAGCTAAAGCACCGTCCAAACTGGTTTGGTTCGCTTTTTTTCCTACTGTTGGTCAGCTACAACATAAATTTCACCGTCGTAAATACCTTGGACGGTAAGCTTCTGGCTTGCCAGTGCCTGAAGGTAATCAATATGCGCTTGTTCCACTTTCTGTCCAGGAACAATAAGCGGAATACCAGGCGGATACGGTGTAATTAAACCTGCTGCAGTGCGTCCAACGCTGTTTTGCCATGGAATGGCTTCCCTAGGGCTGAAAAACGCTTTTGACGGAAGGTCGTCTAAATGAATTGGCGGAATGTCTGCCGGTAACGGACTCTTGCTCTTGCGCTTGCTTAGGTTAACGGCGCCATCATCAAGACGTTTTAACGCGTTGTATAGCCTTACAATTTTAGAGCGCATTCCACCTAGCGTAAGCAGTACTAGAATAGTGCTATGAGTAAACTTCTCGATTTCTAAACCAACTTCGTCCATTAAGAAACGATGTATTTCTTGATTAGAGTAATCTAGCGCAGATACGTCAATTAAGATTTTAAGCGGGTCGTGCCCAATGTTATCGCTTTCAAAGTGAGAAAACATATTTGCAAAGTCACTAGGCGAAAGTATTTTAAGTCGCTTGAACTTGGCCATTTGCGATTTGAGTTCGGCAACATTGCTTAATAGCTCATTAAGGATTTTGTAGCCTTCCATTTCCAGCTGCTGACGACATACATCAAGCGAGGCAATCAGTTGATACTTGGGCGAGGTACTGGTGTGAATTGCAAACACTTCTTTAAAGAAGTCTTTATCGAAATCTGGATCGTTTACATGAATAAAGGAAGCTTGCGAGAAAGCCGACACCACTTTGTGCGCAGAGTGAGTAATATAGTCTGCCCCAGCGGCGATAGCCGAGTAGTCACGCAATGCAGGATGGAACAAGGAATACGCAAACCATGCTTCGTCAATGAACACTTTAATGCCATGCTCGTGGGCTAAATTTACGACTTGCTTAAGGTCAGTCAATAACCCGTCGTAGGTACAGCCCGTCAGTACGATAAGTTTAGCATCAGTATTTTCTTCAATAAGCTGCTTAATTTGCGCCATTCTAGGCGGTGAGAAAATACCGTATTCAGGGTTAAATACACTGTCTAAATACACTGGCATAGCGCGCGCCTGAATAATGCCGTAGTGCACTGACTTGTGGCAGTTTCTGTCGGCAATTACTTTGTCGCCCTCACGCAACAGCGTCTGCAAAATGATTTTGTTTGATGTCGAAGAGCCGTTCGTGACGAAATAGGAATGGCGAACTTCAAATGTATTCGCGACAGCGGCTTGCGCTTTCCCGATAGCGTGAGTGCCATCTGATAGTGAGCCCAGCGAGTCTACGCTTACCGATAAGTCACTAACAAACACGTTACGACCAAAGAAGCGATAAAAATCACTGATATAGGGTGAATTTCTAAAGCTTGCGCCACCGCTGTGACCTGGCGTATGCCACGAGTCGTTAGACTCCACTACATAGTCTTTGTATTCAGTCCAAAACGGCGTTTCGTTTCTATCATCAAAGTCGTTGATAATATAACCCAAAATAGACTCTGGGTCTGAAATAATGTCGTTACGATAGAAGAACGATTCAATGCCATTGGCTTGGTTTACAATATCCAACCCTTTTACTGCATCGCCTAAGACATATACGGGGAGTTCAGGGCGAATGCGTTTAATGGAGTCTATAACTCTGGCGTTATTATCAATAACAGCGTTGCGTGCAGACGACTTTTCGCTTGTGGCTTTCTCGTTCGCGTTTTGTGAACTAGCGCTTTCGGCTGCGGGGCTTGTATTTTCATTAAGTACGCCATTTAATGGCACAACGTCTGTCAGCTCTTTAACCTTCGCCACCACATCCCAGCTAAATACCACAGCTTGAATATCACCGTCTTCACGAACAAATTGTAGTGCCTTTGCAACGGAGTTCGCTTCAAGCAGGCTTATTTCAACGTCACTTCGGTCAAAGTAAGTGATGGTGTTGCCTATACTTGACGTAATTTGTTCCAATAAATCAACAGCATCTTCTATAACAAGAATTTTTAAATGAGGGCGCATTAACCAACCATGTAATTAATAATGAGCATTTAGCGCTAGGCTAAAACTCATAAAACTAAGAATCAATAAACTAAGAATCTATAAACAAAAACAGTAAAACTAAAAATAGTGTAACTCTGAATTTCACTGGTGTCGTGTAAACTCTTGCTATGTCGAAATAAAAGTGCGTAAACGAATTGGACGAGGGCTAAATCACGCATGCACACACCTTCCCTTCAGAACCAATTCCCACACGCTTATCTCTCAAAATCAACGGAGCACACGAAGAACCTACGAGAATTTCTACACTACGCGAAAAATGTGCTCCCTTCTATTGCATCTGCAAAGAAAAACGCCTGGCCAATACATCATGACCACTGCTTTATGCGGGTGATTTTAGACAATATTGTCGGCTGTGCGTGGTATGAGGTCATTCCCTCGCCGGCCTATAACAACCTGACCGACGAGCAAGCCAGTGCAGCATTAAACCTTGCCAGACAGATAGTCACTGAGAATGTTTCGCTTCACGTACTCAACCAACGCTCAAAACAATGGCGCGATAAACAGCTAAAGCTGGAGTTTTAGTATGACAAAACGAACATCCATTAACGACGCAATTTTAATAGAGGATGGCCAAGACCTAGAGCGAATTGTGAAAGACAAACGTGCGCAATGGCGGGCTAATAACGCGAAAGCGCGTCGCAGACAACGCCGATATAAAAAGAAGCTTATTGCAGAACTTCCGCGAATTATCACCGATATTCATAGCACATATCCCGAAGATGAAGCCTAAAGCACTATCATAAAAGAAATCAATTACCTACAATCACTGCTAGAAAGTTGCGCTTAACAGAGCGTAACGTAAATTAATTCCTACTAAGAAAGTGACAGGACATTCCATGGCGTTTAATTTAGCTATTAACAACGATATTGCTGTAATCACCTTTGACGACGGGAAAGTTAACGCCGTTGGGTTTGAGCTTATTCAGCAGTTTAACGATGCCTTAGATGAAGCAGAACAAAACGCAAAAGCGGTTGTATTACACGGTGGTGAAGGCAAGTTTTGCGGCGGGTTTGATTTATCGGTAATGAAAGCCGACGACAAAGCAAAACAACACGAGTTGGTGTCAAAAGGCGCGGAGTTAATCGTACGTCTTTATAGCTTCCCACTACCTGTAGTCGTTGCTGCAGAAGGTCACAGCATTGCAATGGGCGCTATTATGCTTTTAGCTGCCGACTTGCGTATTGGTAAAGACGCAGATACTAAATATGGGCTTAATGAAACCGCCATTGGTATGGTGCTGCCGCCTTTCGGTATGGAGCTAGCAAAAGCCAGACTAGCGAATACGTCTCAAACCGAAGCATTGCTTTTTTCACGTATTTACCAAGGTAAAGAAGCAGTGAAAGCGGGCTTTATCGACGCTGCGGTGCCTCAAGAGCAGGTTTTAGCAACGGCCATGGGTTATGCAGAAAAGTTGAAGATGTTGCCTAGACAGTCTTTTGCTGAGTCTAAAATACAATTGCGTAAAGAAACGATAAAGAAGATGAAAGCTTAGCGATTATGTTATGACAGCGCGTTGAGACTGGTTGTTTCAACGCGCTATCTAAAGCAGTTACTTTATGGGTCCAGAACGGCGTTCTATCTCTTCTTTAAGTGCGCTTCTAAGGCCTAGCTCAAAACTTAATTCCGCAAGCACAAATAGTGGTCCTATCGCCAGCCCCATTATGTCGTCGACAAACGCAGGCTTTTTACCCTCATAGTGATGACCAATAAATTGAAGCACCCAACCACCAATAAAAATACCAAGTGAAATAGCAAGCCATGTTCCCACTTCATTCTGTGCGATGGGTTGAGCGAAATAGACCATAGCCCCCGTAAAAAGCGTCATCACTATGCCAAGTTTTATATCTAACTTAATGTAGAACGCATTACCAATTGCCCAAACAAAGAGCGCTGGGCTTATGATCATATCTCCAAAAATTGGCGCGCTAACTAGAAACGCAGGCTTACTTAGTAGACAGAAAACCGAGAAAACAATTAGCGGAATACCGACATAATGGGTGTATATGTTTCTTTGATCTCTGTGGTACTTGGCGTACTCACTCAAGTGCTGTTCTAAATTTTTCATACTGCGTCACCCATAAGTTATATCAAGGTGTTAGTTTACTCCCTTCATTCGCTTACGAACTGTCGTTTTGACGACAAAGTGGAGGTATAGTGGTGCTCTTCGTGCTATTTGAGCTCAACGATTAAAGATGAACTTAGTTGGCTATCGCGAATCATAGTGAAATTGATTAAAAACAATTGGAGTTTTCATGACTTACAGGAAGTACCTTTGGGCTTTGACAGGTTCTGCGCTTCTTTCTTTAACAGCGTGCAGCTCGGTCTCCTCTCTCTATTCAAATGAAAGTGAAGGTAGTCAACAGCATACCGAAGGCAAACCACTTACGTTAGCGGACAGTCATTGGCAGGTTGAAAGTATAGACCGAGCAGGAATTATCGATTTCAGCCATGTTACGCTTAACGTAAATTCAAACGGAGACACTAGCAGAGTAAGCGGCAGTACAGGTTGTAATCAGTTTACCGGAGCGCTAGATGTTGATGAAGCCGATACGGTATTTAGTGATAAAAGCTCAGCTGAATCCTTTTTCACTGATAAGCTCATTCTCACTAAAAAGGCATGTGCGCCTGCACTGATGAAACAAGAGCAACGCTTCATCGAAATGTTGGCCGCATCGGCAAGTTATTCGATAGTGGAAAATACTTGGTTGGTGCTTTACGACAGTAGTGGCAATGAAACGATTAGAGCGATTGCCGCACAGATTTCTCAATCGACGACAAACAAATCGGCAAGTACGACAAAAAGTAATGTAGATACGAAATTGTCTGACCAAATTTCATCGCAAAAACAAGATGTGGTTGGCTCAAATGAACAAGAGTCGACCAAAACGTACAAATGTGAAACGCCTAATGCCAATCTCGCTACATTACGTGTAAATACGCTGGGGCCTGACACATTGGCCTTATCATTAAACAATACCCATCACATTGTGCAGTTATCACGTTCAGCATCGGGGGCAAAATACACCAACAACAAGAATGTAGTGTTTTGGAATAAAGGGGATGTTGCTACCCTATCGATCAACTCAGGTTATTACCATTGCAGTTTAAGCACCTAAACCGAAATCGACGTTTACTTGTCGGTTTTAGGCTTAGTCTCTACCTTAATATTTATCTCATATGATGAAAGGGCCTCAGCTGCCCTTTTAACTTCTCTTTTCAACACTATCAAATTGCTTAGAGCAATTGCTTTTGACCCCTCAAGATTAACCCTTACCTCCAACTCAATTAGTTTCAGTTAAACATTTCCGCACCTTTAATTGGTCAATCAAAAGTGAATTAAGCATGGGGATAGCTAATTCTTTATATATTTAATGTTTGCACTTTTACTATTTAAAATCATTTAGTTACCAGAAAATTTCGCAGGTTACTCCTTACCATTCCGCTTCTGTAACAATGCTCACAAGTTGAAACAATAGTTAGAACACTATACAATTTATTTTTATTGAACGACCAATTAAAATAAAAGCATCAGTAAAAAGACGTTCGACATTACGTTTTTAAACCTTCAATAATGCGTATTTGGCGTAGTAGGTAATGATGTTTTTTACAGGGTGACTTTTACAAAGCGAAAGTGTTCTATTCGAGCAAGTCAACAACTCAATAGAGAAAATAGTTTCAACACTATTCATCATTTTGAAACTATTTCTACGTATTAGGTATTCGTAATAGAAGTTAATTCGCAGTACCCGCAAATTGGCGAAAGTTTTAGTCCTTTTAAAAGTAGGAGTTTATGCATGTCATTACCGACTTATCAGAATTTCATTCACGGCAAGCCGATGGCAAACAAAAGCAAAGAAACCTTTGCTGTAACCAACCCCGCAACCGGTGAGGTAATTTACCACGTAGAAGTGGCTGATGAGTTTATTCAACAAGAAGCAATTAAAAGCGCTAAAGAAGGTTTTTCAGTGTGGTCAGCAATGATGCCAATTGAAAGAACCCGCATTCTTAATAAAGCGGTTGCATTGCTTCGTGAGCGTAATGACGAACTCGCTAAACTTGAAGTACTCGATACCGGTAAGCCTATTCAAGAAGCCGACTGTGTTGATATTGAAACTGGCGCTGATGTCATTGAGTACTATGCCGGCCTAGCTCCTACTCAACTAGGTACCCAGCAACCTGTGGGTGGCGATTTCTTCTACACGCGCAAAGAAGCGCTAGGTATCTGTGCCGGTATTGGCGCATGGAACTACCCTATTCAAATCGCTTGCTGGAAATCAGGCCCCGCCCTTGCCGCAGGTAATGCGTTTATATTTAAGCCGTCAGAAGAAACCCCGATGGGTGCGCTTAAACTGGCTGAAATTTTCATCGAAGCTGGCGTACCTGACGGCGTATTTAATGTGGTTCAAGGCGCAGCACAAGTAGGCCAGTGGCTTACAAACAGCCCTGACATAGAGAAAGTATCGTTTACTGGTGAAGTAGGCACAGGTAAAAAAGTGATGCAAAGCGCCGCTGCGTCGAACTTAAAAGACGTGACAATGGAGCTTGGCGGTAAGTCACCGCTTGTGGTATTCGAAGATGCCGACATTAGCCAAGCTATCAGCGCCGCTATGCTTGGTAATTTTTATACCCAAGGTGAAATCTGCACTAACTGCACCCGTGTTTACGTTCAACGTTCTGTTTATCAAGCCTTTATTGATGAGCTTAAAGCCCGTACCGAAAACAACATTGTTGTGGGCGATCCACTTGACCCCAACGTAAACCTGGGCGCACTTATTTCTAAAAAGCACCAAGAGCTGGTACTTGGCTATATTGCCAAAGGAAAAGAAGAAGGCGCAACGCTATTAACCGGCGGGAACGCTGCCTCTCCGGCATCTGCGCCAAATGGCTATTTTGTTGAGCCAACAATTTTCACTGACTGCACTGACGATATGACTATCGTTAAAGAAGAGATCTTCGGACCAGTAATGAGCGTGTTAGTTTTCGATGATGAAGACGAAGTGATCGCACGCGCGAATGACACTGAGCTAGGTTTAGCTGCCGGTGTATTTAGTAAGGATATCCAGCGCGCGCACCGCGTTATCCACCAACTTCAAGCCGGTATTTGCTGGATAAATGCATATGGTAACTCTCCGGCTGAAATGCCTGTAGGCGGCTACAAACAGTCTGGCATTGGACGTGAAAACGGCGTTGAAACGCTTAATAGCTACACACAGACCAAATCGGTTTATGTAGGTATGAGCCAAATTGAGAGCCCGTTTTAAGCCGCAGTAGGAGTACATATGCAGACATTTGATTACATTATTGTTGGAGCTGGTTCTGCCGGCTGCGTGCTAGCGAACCGCTTATCAGAAAACCCAAAGCACGAGGTGTTGCTACTGGAAACCGGTGGCTCAGATAAAAGCATTTTCATCAAGATGCCAACGGCGCTGTCTATTCCTATGAATACCGACAAGTATGCGTGGCAATTCAACACTGAAAAAGAACCCTATTTAAACAACCGTGAAATGCACTGCCCGCGCGGTAAAGTGTTGGGCGGCTCGTCATCCATTAACGGAATGGTATACGTACGCGGCCACGCTAAAGACTTTGATGAATGGGAAGCTCACGGCGCAGAGGGCTGGAATTATCAGGCGTGCCTACCCTATTTCCAAAAAGCTGAAACCTGGTACAAAGGTAACGACGCTTACCGAGGTGGCAATGGTGAACTCGGCGTTAACAACGGTAACGAAATGAAGAATCCGCTTTATACGGCCTTCATTAAAGCCGGCGAACAGGCGGGCTACGATATCACTAGCGATTACAATGGTAAGCAGCAAGAAGGCTTCGGCCCTATGCATATGACCGTTAAAGATGGTGTACGCAGTTCGGCAAGCCGTGAATATCTTGACCCGATAAAATCGCGTAAGAATTTAACTATAGTGACTGGCGCGCTGGTTACTAAAGTCGTGCTGGAAGATAAAGTCGCAAAAGGCGTTGAATATGTAGTTAACGGTAAAGCCGAAACTGCCGCCGCATCTCACGAAGTGATTTTAAGTGCCGGCTCTATTGGCTCACCACATATCCTGCAACTTTCTGGAATTGGCGACAAAGATATTCTTGAAAAAGCAGGTGTCGATGTTAAGCACCACCTGCCGGGTGTGGGTCAAAACCTGCAAGATCATTTGGAATTTTATTTCCAGTACAAGTGCAAACAGCCAATTACGTTAAATCGCAAACTGGGCTTAATTTCAAAAGGGTTGATCGGCGCTCGCTGGTTGCTAAACCGTTCTGGGTTAGGCGCTACGAATCACTTTGAATCTTGCGCCTTCATTCGCTCGAAAGCAGACGTAGAGTGGCCTGACATTCAGTACCACTTCTTGCCTGCCGCTATTCGATACGACGGAAAGTCCGCGTTTGATGGCGATGGCTTTCAAGTGCACGTAGGTCACAACAAACCTAAAAGTAGAGGTAGCGTAACCCTTCAGTCGGCTAACCCGACGGTTCCACCTAAAATTTTGTTTAACTATTTGCAGCATCCAGATGATATCGAAGGGTTTAGAGCGTGCGTAAGACTTACACGAGAAATCATCGCACAGTCAGCATTCGACGACTTCAGAGACGGCGAAATTCAGCCTGGCGAGCACATTCAGACGGATGAAGAAATAGACGCTTTTGTGCGTGAAGCCGTTGAGAGCGCTTACCATCCATCATGCTCTTGCAAAATGGGTGAAGATGAGATGGCAGTGGTAGATTCTCAAACCAATGTTCATGGCATAGAAGGATTGCGAGTGGTGGATTCTTCTATCTTCCCCACAATTCCAAACGGAAACCTAAATGCGCCAACCATCATGGTGGCGGAAAAGGCGGCAGACATCATTCTGGGTAAACCCGCTTTGCCACCACAAAATGTGCCCGTGGATATTCACCCGCATTGGCAAACAGAGCAACGCTAGATTTTTAAACTATCTCGCACCAGTGTGCTTGTTGTTAAAACAAGCGCACCTTCCACAGTGCCTACATGCCGCCTTTAATATAAGGCTTTAATGTGTAGTTGGGTGGACTGTTTGATAACGAAAAAAAGGAAAAAACATGTTTCATTTTTATCAATATTGGGAGGGTGATAATGACAGTATGGCTTAGTGCAGGCATTATTTTCACTCTACTTTCTGTAGCCTATATTTTGTTTAAATGGGGCAACATGAAAGTGGTCGGCGTAACGCCAGTTAGAACCTTTACCTTTATTGCCATTCTCTTTACCTCAGGTTTGGACGTGGGCCTTATTATGTTCCCGCTCACTGAATTTGCTGGTTATGCTGACATAAGCGCAAGTCCTGAATATGCCTTCACCAATCCGCTCGCCATTGAGTTTGGGTTCTGGGGATTCTTAATTTGGGGATTCTACTTTCTTACTTGTTTTTATTTCTGCGTAATCGAACCGAAAGTAAAGTTCTTCGAGCTTCCCGTTGTTAAGTTCGTAAACAACGTTGTAATCATCGGAACCTGTGCTTTCACGGCGTTTCTATTACTGTCTAACCTTCCGTGGTATTTACCGTCGATAGGCGACGGAGAATCTGTCGTGCCTGCGTTCTACCTGATTGTGTTTGCAGCCATTGCTTTTGCCGTATATTCGAGCACTAGCATTAAATACGTGCGTATTTTAAGCCTTACAACCACATGGGTATTCATCGCCCTCATTGTTGGCATGTGGGCGGCAGCATTTGTATTTGGTGAAAGTGAGATAACGGCTTACTTTACCAACCTAGGTCTTATTGGTGGGTACTTTGCGAACATCGATAACTTCGTATTACCCATTAATGAGTATCACGAGTTCTATCTATTCTGGTGGTTCAGCTGGAGCATCATGATTGGTCAGTTTACGTCTCGTTTCGTGGGCGGTCTTAAAACTTATCAAGTCATGTTGGCTATGATGGTCATTCCATCTATTCCGATTGCGGCTTGGTTTTCAGTACTGTACCACTATCACAGTGCAGGTATTCCTACTGAGGGGATAACCAATTTAGCCATGGTGTGTGTGGGTGTCGTCTTTGTGATCAACTCACTTGATTCACTGATTAGACTTTACACAGATAATCTAAACATGACCGTTGAACGCATCGGTAAAGGCAATTACATTGCTCTCAATATCGTGGCGCTTTCGCTACTCACGCTGCTGTTCAAACTAGACTTCTTGCAAATTCAGTGGGTGGGTGCGTTAGTTATCGCTATCTTCTTTAGCTGCTTTGCTTTCATTCTAAGTCAGAAGTTTAAATCGGTTACGGCCATCAAAACATCGCCGAAAGAAAACAAAATCGACTTTACCAAGATAGAAAATCTCAACTAATTAAATCAATCACTTCTTACCTCATTAACATTGGCTCACTTTGAGCCAATGGGGGTAAGTGTTGCCCGAAACCGGCGTAAAAGCGCATTAACTAGAAAGCGGGCCAAATAAAACAACGATAAAAACAGGTGTTTAACAATGAAAAATTTGAATTCTTTTTTTACATCCACGCATATTTTCACAGTGGCTATTGTCGCAGCGTTATATTCTTCAGCTTCATTCGCTGATTGGAGCGCCAATATCTCTGCGGTTTCAGATTATACCTTCAACGGCGTTAGCCAAACGCAAAACGACCCTGCACTACAAGGCGGTGTTGATAAAGCATTTGATAACGGCACTTATGCAGGCACGTGGGCATCTAATGTAGATTTTGGTGGCGATACAAACCTTGAATGGGATTTTTACGTGGGTCGTTACCAAATGCTAACCGAAACGGTGAGTTTGGACTACGGCATCGCTTATTACTCTTATCACGGTGGCGATGATTCAAGTGATGGCAATTACCCAGAGGTGTATACCAAGTTTGGTTATGCCAGTGACTACGGTAGCTCAGAACTAAACTTCTGGTACACGTGGGATTACTTTGGAACCGGCGCAAAACACGCTATCGCAATGGTAGCTCATACCTTTGAACTCGCACCCAACCATCATTTACGTGCAAGCTTTGACGTATCTAACTCACTAGACAGTGACAAGTGGCTGTGGAATGGTGATGACACCTCTTTCTACCACTACCGTTTGGCTTACCAAACGAGTTATGAAGGGTTCGATTTCGAAATTGCTGCTGAAAACACAAATCTTGATTTTGATACCGCCGATGAGCGCATTGTGTTTGGTGTATCAAAAACCTTCAGCTTCTAAACGTTGAATTGGAAAGTGGTTCTTCAGAACAAGAACCACTTTTCTTAGCAAATGCTATGCGTGCTCGCACTATGCTGCTTCAACTGTACTCGGTCAATTTAACTTAGCGATACGACGGTTAAAAAGTCCACGCAACAAAACGACTCAATTTACTTCCCTGTCCCATATCAATCACTTTACACTGCGCAGCACCGTAATAATCAATACTGGTTTTAATTGGTTTCAAATGGGCACTCTTCGACACCAAGCAGGTGAACCATTCTACATTGTCTTTTACAGAGACACTCTCTTTAACCATGCGCTGAATAAAGGCAAGTTCACCGCCTTCGCACCACAGTTCATTCGCTTGGCCCGCAAAATTCAAGTTTGCGTCCTTACCTTGGTAAGCGGCATTTTTACCTTGTAGCTTGGATGTACGATGCCCAAAACCTTGCTCACGATTATCGGTGAACTTCGCACCACTTCGTTTCTGTTTATTGCGGATTAAATTAGATGTCTTCCTTCGCGTGCCTGACAGTGCCTCTTGCGCAGACTTATGAAACGGAGGATTGCACATAGTAAACGTAAATCGTTCATTTGCTTCAATCACGCCGTTGAAAATACTTGCTCTATTCAATTGTTTACGCACTTGGAACTTATGGGCTAACACACTGTTTTTACTAGCAATAGCTTTAGCACTTTTTACTGCGACGTCGTCAACATCACTCCCTACGAACGACCAGTCATAGGATGTAACGCCGATAATAGGATAGATAGCATTTGCGCCCACGCCTATATCAAGCCCACGAACGTTTTGATCTTTCCCCTGTTGACTCTGCTCACCCTGCGCACTGCTGCTCGTTGATTTTAATAAATCAGCAATACCGTGGATATAATCTGCTCTTCCAGGTACTGGGGGGCATAAGTAGCCATCAGGAATATCCCAATATTCAAGGCGGTAGTAGTGATGAAGTAAGGCCGCATTAAGCACCTTCACCGCTTTTGGGCTGGTGAAATCTATACTGGTATTGCCGCTTTTAGCACGAACGAGAAAAGACTTGAGCGCTGGGTATGTCTGGCACAGCGTATCCATAGGATAGCCGTTCTTGTGAAGATTTTTTGGGTGCATGAAGCGCTACTTTTTGTGTGAAACTAAGAACTGGGATTGCACGTTTTCATCGAGCAACTGGGCACCGCTACCTTGGGCTGCCACTTTATCGTCGGTATTGTAAAGCCTACAGCGGTCTAATGACAAACACCCACAGCCAATACAGCCTTCTAACGACGTCTTCAAACTGGTCAGCGCTGAAATTTTTGCTTCGATATGCTGATTAAACACCGTGCTTAATTTTGCCCAATCAGCTTGTGTTGGCGTTCTGTTGTCTGGAAGTGTAGACAACAGACTCTTTATCTCAGTAAGGGAATACCCCATATTTTGCGCAATCAAAATAAAGGAAACTCTGCGAATGACTGAGCGAGGAAATGCTCTATTTCCGCCATTTGTGCGCACAGAAGGAATTAGTCCTTCGTTGGCATAATAGCGAATTAATGAAACAGCATTGCCAGTACGTTTAGCAATAAAGCCAATGCTTACCATAGGTTCTGGTGCCATAACGCCCCTTTTCCAATTTCGAAATAGCGGTAAAAAAACGCTTGATCTAAAGTTAGCTTTAGATATTAAGCTGTTTTTCGTTGATTATCTACACAAGGAAAAACACATGACAACTGCATACTTAGAGCACGCGAATATCACTGTTGAAAACCCAGATGAGCTAGCCAGCTTACTTTGTACGCTATTTGGTTGGAAAGTACGGTGGAGCGGCGGCGCCAAAAATGACGGCTACACGGTGCACGTAGGAAACGATAAAGACTACCTAGCCCTTTACAGACCTAAAGCTATCAATGATATTGAAAGCGATTATAAAACCCTCGCCAATATCAACCATATCGGTATTGTTGTGCCTAATTTAGACGAAACAGAGCAGCGGGTTCTGGCACTAAATTTCAATACTTTTAGCCATGGCGATTATGAACCAGGTAGACGCTTTTATTTCATGGCTCAGCAAAACATAGAGATTGAAGTCGTTTCATATAACTAGGGCTATTAAGTGATACACCTAGCTGAACTTTCAATTTTAGTGTTAGATTAACCTTACCTCACTCGTGCGCGTTTTACTTTATATCTTTGTTTGCTAAGTTTGTTTACTAAAAATGAACGCGCACTGTGATCATTTTAATAATAATAGACAGGAAACATGGATGAGAAAGTTACTAGCGGTAAGTTTAGGTTTAGTAATGTTATCCCTATCGGCAAACGCATGGGCGAATAACATTCTTAGTATGAAACAGCGAAGCGAGCTGATTGATAAGATCACCGTTGAACGCTTCAATTCTGTGCTGCCCCAAATTATGGAGCGTGAAGGCATCGACATGTGGGTGTTAATGTCCCGGGAATACAACGAAGATCCCGTTTTAAAAACCATGTTACCTTCTACTTGGATTTCCGCACGACGTCATACCATGTTAGTCATTTATAACCCCGGCAATGGTCAACCGCTAGAACGTTTGGCTGTTGCAAGATATGCGGTAGGGTCACTATTTAAAAAAGCGTGGGATAAGGAAGCACAACCCGACCAGTGGAAGGCATTGAAACACGTTATCGAAGCCCGGAATCCCGTTAAAATTGCAATTAATACGTCTGATTCATTTGCGCTCGCTGATGGCATGACCTCTACCGAACACGATAAATTTATGGCCGTACTTCCTGAAGCGCTGAAAAGCCGCGTTGTAAGTGGCGAAAGACTCTCAATCGGTTGGCTGGAAACGCGCAGTGACCTTGAAATGCAATATTATCCGGTACTTACTCAAATTGGTCATTCACTAATAGCAACGGCATTTTCAAATGAAGTTATAACCCCTAACGTGACAACTACAGACGATGTGGTGTGGTGGCTGCGTGATCAAACGCGCGCTTTAGGGCTGACCAACTGGTTTCATCCTACTGTCTCAATTCAACGTAAAGACAGTGAAGTCTTCGACCAAATTACCGCATTTAGCAAGCGTCCTGGTGAAAACATCATTCGGCCGGGCGATCTCATTCATGTCGATTTCGGCATTACTTACCTTCGACTTAATACTGATCAACAGCAGCATGCTTACGTGTTAAAGCCTGGTGAAAAAGACGCGCCAGCTTCACTTAAGGAAGCACTTAAATCTGGAAACCAGTTGCAGGACATTCTGACCGGTAATTTTAAAGTAGGCAGAACAGGTAACACTATTTTGAGTATGTCGCGGCAGCAGGCTATCGAACAAAGCATTACGCCCGCTATTTACACCCACCCGCTTGGTTTTCATGGGCACGCAGCGGGTCCAACGATAGGAATGTGGGATGCACAGGAAGGAGTACCAGTTCAAGGTGACTATCCAGTGTTTGCACAAACGGCTTATTCGATAGAACTCAATGCAGCAAGCTTTATTAAAGAGTGGAACAAAGAAATTAGAATTATGCTGGAAGAAGATGCATTTTTTGACGGTCAGTCAGTAACCTATTTAGATGGCAGGCAAACTGAGTTTCATTTGATTCATTCAGATGAAAACCAATAACTATGGGTGGAGCGTTACGCCTATTTTAAGACCCATACGAAATGAAAAAACTGAACGGTGCGGCTAAAGGTTGGCCGATGCGAGAAGACTTACGTAGAATTAAATCAAGCGAAGCGTAAAGTGTCAGGCCTTTCGCCCTTTCAAGCGAAAGGCCATGAAACTGTACTAAATATTAGCAGTAGGTTGCTATCCTAAAACGCAGTCTTATTCAGCAGCAGTGCGAACAACTACGTTCTCTGCACTGTATTCGCGAACAAAATCAGACATTGTTTTGTGGTTACAAATAATGTTCTCACCTTCCAAACCAAACTTCGCTAGTGCCGCTTCTTTACCTACTGAAAGCGCTTCTAGACAAGCCTGTGACGCAACATCTTGGTTTTTAGCAACAAGTGCTACAGTTTTCGCGTTTTCAGTCGCCTTGTTGTTTTTGTACATGTAAGCAAAAGTGCGAAGTGATTCGCCGTTGCAACGTACAGATGCACTGAACTCTTCTGCATTAAAACCTTTTGAACGGATAAGACGCAATGCAGGACCAAAACCATCTTCAGCAGCAGTTAAACATGCTTGTGTTTCGATGTTGTCGTTAATTGGCTTTAGTACGACATCTTTTGCAAAAGATTGAGTGGCAGCAACAGATAATGTTAGAGCAATAGCGAAAGTAGACAGTTTCATTTTTGAATTCCTATTTTGTAACTAAATTAGATATCACCTGAGTGATGAATACATTATGAACAATACTTTCAAAAAATAAAGCATTTTTCGTAATTTAATTACATAAATAGCGAATTAAACAGACAGATCACGACAAAACTGAAAGTTATTTACAAAAACCAACATATTTTATATAAAATTTTACATATAAGTCTTTTTAGTTACAGAATGACTTCAGAAGGAATATAAAAAAGCGCGCATGAAATTGCTTTCAGCGCGCCTAGCCTTGTGAACGATATGAAATAAAATCGAACAGTAGAGTAATCTTAAAAGTTTAAACCTATAAAATCAGATCATGCATCCAATTTAGTGAAGGCAACTGCTGCTCTGGTTGGTAAAAGAGTCGATTTAGTCTACCTAATAAATTAACCGAACGGCTGGGATCGTGTGCTTTAACCCTATGCTCACTTTCGGTTAGCATGAACTCCCAAGGCTGAAGATTAAGTTCGTCTACTTCTTCCTGCCTAACGCCCAGTGATTGCAATGTTGACAAAATTCGCTCCGTTTTACTTTCGGCAATAGGAATAATTTCGTTGCCGTATAAATCATCGAGCGGCGCATTGATAGCTTCTAACGTGTGATTTATTGCTGCCCACACTTCATCGTGGTCAAACGCCCAGCCTCGCGGAGCATAGTACCCCTCTATTTCCCACTCAAACTCTGCGTTGCTTACAGCAATAGAGCTTTCTGCTTCAGGAGAATAAGCTAGATCAGGTTTAGCGCCAATGTTGTAGGCGTCTACACTCATGGCGACGCAAATTATCAAATCACCACAATGTTGCTTGTTTGTGTAAAGCGCTTCAAATGCTGCCCGCTTAACCCCCATCCAACCGTGTACTCTTGAGGGTTGTTCAACAAAGTGTCTTACATCATCGGGTAAGTCTTCGCCATAGGCATTGATGAGCAAAGGAAGCGGATTTTGATCTGGCGCTTCATCTGGCATCCACACTTCGTATTCTTGTCGGTTGTCAGCTTTTCCGCGACTTTTAATTCCGAACGACAAATTCACAGGGCGGCAAATACTTCTATCTTCATCCACTTTGTGAAAATACTCAGAACGCATACGTTTAATAAATGGCGCGTCTAGCCCAGCCAACGCTGCCGTTGGGTAGCGATAGCCTATTTCACTATGCTCAACCATATGTAACGTGGGAATAGCCTGTGTCAGCTTATTCTTCAAACCCGACAACGCATGAACTTTAGGCAGTACAATGCTTCTCTCTGGCTCTATGGTAAGCCGACTTCCATCTTCGGTTACGAACTTTGGCGTTTTATGAAATTCATACCCCGTAAACCCCAAGGTATCTACAGCGGCGTTTCGATACTGAGAAAGCTCATTGAAAAGCGCTGTATGATTGCGAATATGCTTAAATAACGGTCTTGATGCGGTCATCTTCTCTCCATTTACGCTACTTCCATTAGAGCTAATTACACTTAGCGTTCTATGCGGCCAAATAATTACTTACCGTCTCATCTTTCTGACTGTTCTCACACAATACATCTATATGTGAAATTTACGCTCAACTGTGTGTAACGTATCTGTAACCCTCTTTTTGAGCTGTTTGCCTTTAATCTCGCTTAGTTTTGATTTAAAAAGCGGTGCCAAATTTGTGCGCCGGCATCATCGTACCGTTTTACTAGATTACGGTAGCGCTCACGCATTGCTACATCTGCAAGTGGCGATGGCAATAAGGGGTCAAACACCAAATGGTATAACGCCCTGTCTCCTATCACATAAGATTCTTTGGTTGCTTCTTCAAGGGGTAAAGACGTTAATCGAGTAAGAGATTCCTCTATTTCGATGCATCCGTCTTTATAAAGTGCCTCTAGGTTTAGGTGGCTCCATAATCCCATCGCCCTGCTGTGTGATTTAGTGTCAAAGTCGCTGGCACTAAACACGAGCGCCTTTCTCGATAGACCAAGTGTGTAAAGTTTGTCTCTTACTTCGCCTGCTCCGCCTGAGAAATTGTTCGGTCTGAGGTAAACGTCGTTTGTCAGCTTTCTCATCCCCAAAAGCTTCAGCGCTCGTTCATTATTTCTGAGCTGCTTTTTATCACTTTTAGGAAGCGTGCTGGTTTGAGCGACAACCCAATCGTTTTGCCAGGGTACAAGCCCATCCTCATCCTCTCGCCACTGATGAATTTCCTTTGCAAAACGAATGCCTTTGTCGCCCAGCTTGTAAAAACCGCGTTCAACTAAGGTAATAAGCTGTGCAGACTGTAAACGCGTGAGCGTTACCCGAATGTTATTTTCAGAAATACCAAACAGCGCCCCTACGCGAACAGCTGCGCTGGCATTCATTTGAATATTGTCACGGGAGCCCAATAGCTTTAGCAGTAGCTTTCTTGCATTGGGCTTTTTCTGTTTTTCTAATTGCAAACTCTATTTACTTCTTTGTCTCAGATAGGACGTAATTTTAATTAAAATATAAGTTGGCTTAAGGCCAAACATATACGCATTCATCATTATATAAACACGCGCCGCGCACAAACATTACATTAAATACCAATTTACAACTATTAATGTAATGTTTTAAGGTAGTACTTGGAGATAGTGCTTTAACGTAGCCCTTTAAAGTAAAAGCCCATTTCAAGGGTACACCTTGTATATTCACCAAGTGGAAATGCCATGACTTCATCAAATCGATTTGTTACGCACGTTGTAGAAAACCAACCCACCATTTCCATGCCCTACAATTTGTGGCGTGATGACACCTTACTGCGCGTGTTAGTCGATCAGCATTTGCCATCATCCCACCAGCATGACGAAGGGTTATTAGGCCAGTATGGTCAAATCGCGGGGGATGCACTTATGGCTCACGGAGAGCTTGCTAATAAGAATAAGCCAACTCTCCACACATTCGACCGCTATGGCCGCCGCATTGACGATGTTGAATTTCATCCCAGCTATCACGCGCTTATGGAAAGTGCGATGCAGCACAATGTACACAACTATTCGTGGAAGCACGAAGGCATCGAAGGCGCACACACCTTCAGGGCAGCGCTAATGTATATGCATTATCAGGCAGAGTCTGGCACGTCTTGCCCGCTGACTATGACTCACGCAGCTATTCCGGCTATGCGGTATGGAAAGCAGCTGCCACCCGTATACCTAGAGAAAACCATTAATGGTGTTTATGATCCTCGTTCCCTGCCAGCTAGTCAGAAACATGGACTGACTATTGGTATGGGGATGACTGAGAAACAAGGTGGGTCGGATGTTAGGCGTAATACCACTACAGCGGTTAAACAGGCTGATGGAAGTTACCATATCGTAGGGCATAAATTCTTTTTCTCAGCCCCCATGTGCGACGCTCATCTTATACTTGCGCAAGCGGAAGGCGGACTAAGCTGTTTTTTACTACCAAGGTTGTTGGAAAATGGTGCACTCAATAACGTGCGAATTCAGCGTTTGAAAGACAAGCTGGGTGACTGGAGCAATGCATCGTCTGAAGTTGAATTTCAGGAAGCCACGGCATATTTGATTGGCGAAGAAGGCCGTGGTGTGCCGGTGATCATAGATATGGTGTCGCTTACGCGGTTAGACTGTATGATTGGCTCATCAGCACTTATGCGACAATCACTGATTCACGCCTTACACCACGTAAGTCATCGCGACGCATTCGGCAAGACCTTAGTCAATCAGCCTTTAATGCAAAATGTGTTGGCAGACCTCACCATTGAATGTGCGGCTGCTACTGCACTCACTATGCGCGTTGCCAAAGCGGTTGATAGTGCATCGAGCAATAATCATGAAGCTGCACTGGCAAGGCTGGCCACCGCCATTGGAAAATACTGGGTTTGTAAACGCACGCCTATGTTTGTTAACGAAGCTCAAGAGTGTTTAGGCGGTATTGGTTACGTTGAAGAAAACCCCATGCCACGATACTATCGCCAAGCGCCTCTGAACTCTATTTGGGAAGGAAGCGGAAACGTACAATGTTTAGATGTACTGCGCGCACTCGCCAAAGAGCCCAATGTTAAAGAGGCTTTGTTTAGCGAGCTTAAAACACAAGCAGGCAAAAACAAGCACTATGATATTCATCTTAGTAAGCTATTCGACGAGCTATCAAACACGCAGAATATGGAAACGCGCAGCCGATATTTAACAGAACAACTGGCGCTAGCGCTACAAGCATGTTCACTTCTTGCTACGTCACTTAATAACGACAACGCCCTTATCGACATTGCCCACACCTTCTGTGAATCAAGGCTTGGCAATGCATGTGGTTTTGCCTTAGGTACATTACCCGACACCACGCCGTTTGAGAAAATTATTGCCTTTGGGCAGGTATCGTCTAGGGCCTGTTGACATTTGGTGTACGAATTTTGGTCTAAATGGAAGCCTTTTAATCGCGAAACAGTCCTGCAAGCCTAGCGGGCTAAGTTAAAGGACTGTGACAAAGAGTAAAAGGCTTCCATAACGACCCCTTCGGGCAGCGCCTTTGTGCCATCCTGCGTTGAATGTTCTCGATTTAGAACCACTAAACCGTCAAACATTCGCCTTGTCTAGATGGCACACAGACCGCTGCAAAAATGTACAGCAAAGGTCAACAGGCCCTATCTAGACAATGCACAGAAGCTATAGTTAAGCTCCTGTGCGCAAGAGGAATTAACTCACAACTTAAAAAGGGTTAACCGAATACCCTTTTTGTGCCAGGCGCGCGTGGGCTGTCATGGCTGACAAATCCATTTTCACTCCGTCTATCAACGCACTTTTTTCAACGCCATGGGCAGCGGCAGACTGCCCACACACTATTACGTCTACACCTTTCTCCATCAACGCTACAAGTAGCGTTTCGTTTCCATTAGGTAAGCCCTTACGCTCTTTGAAGTTTGCAGTTTTAAGCACTTCTTCTGTGGCAGAGCCGTGAACGACAAGCGCAAGCGAAAGATTTTCCTGCTTAACGCCGTTGGCTACGTGCATATTGATAAACCGTGCCAGCGACTCAAACTTGCGGTTTACCTCACTAGGGCTTGCCGCTTTGGCTACGTCAAACGCAACCTTGAACGTCTGATTTTCAGGAAAACTTACGCCCTCAACATGAGCATGCTTGCCGAAAGTGTCAAACACAGGGCCATAATCAAAATCTGATTTAGCTGAAGCTTGCCCGGCTACTAAGAGTGCTGCTGCAAACCCCAGTGACGCGCTGCCAATCCCTTTTGTGATGCTCATTGCTAATTCCTCGAACTGTAACGCGCAGGTAGCGCTGTCTTATACACTTCAAATGTCATGTCGCTAACATCACTACCCGCATCTTGTATTTTGCTATTGGTATAGTAAAGCGCATTGTTGTAGATACTAAAGGTATCAGCCCAATTCACCACATCACCTTTCACAAGGGTGCGAAGGTCTAGACTTGGCGTGAGGTACTGTACTTCTTGCTTTTCCAGGTCAGCTAAATAAACATTACCTTGATGAAAAATCATGCCATCTGGTGCGCCTGTCGTCGCTACTTTTCGCACTTTTTCTGCCAACACGTCGTTTGACGATTTCTCGATGTCAGATGTGTTGATGGTATACAGCGAATAACCAGACAATGCGTGAAAATATAGTGTGTCGTTTAACGTATCTAGCGCGATCCCGTCAGACTGAACAGGCATAGTAAAGGGTTTGCCCTGAATACTTAACGCATCGACTTCAGCTTTAGTGGTTTTATGGTTATCTAAAATACGATAGCTGGTATTGTCATCAAGGTTATATACCACTAAACCCGCGTGAGCCGAGTCGGTCATATAAATGCGATTCGTTTTTTCGTCTACTCGCAAGTCATTAATGTACGAATCAGGATGGTAAGCGTCTTCGCTAAGTATCAAGGTTCCTTCTATCTCGTTTGAGGCTAAATCAACAACAAATAAGCGAGGTGCATCCACTACACCTTTAAACTTAGGGTTTCGGGTGTCCAACACATACAGCTTATCCTTGTGCGCAACCACTGACTGCACCGCTAAAAAGCAGTCTTTTCTTACTTCGCTTTGTGCCACACATTCATTTGTTTGGCTATTAGGGTAAGCGACAAATTCTCCGGTGTCGGTAACCTGAGCTACGGAAAAGCGAACGCCGTCACGCCAGTTGGGCGCATTCACAAATACACGACCATCATTACTTACCGTAACACCGGTAATTTGCGTGCCCTTTATGTCACCCACTAATTCAACATTCGCGTCTGGTGAATGTTGCGCGATTGCATTTACAGAAAAAAGTGCGGCGACACTCGTGGCAAGTACCCCTTGTTTTATACGCTTTGTATTCATGTCCTTTTACCTTTAATTAGTGGCTTCGCTTGTCAGCACACACCACAAAGCGGTGCGCATTAACAAAACTGAATGGAATAAAGCATACGGTCTTATTGTGAATGTGGAACACCTTTTAGCGGCTTATCTATACAGGCTGACGAAAATCAAGTGGTGAAACTAGCTTTACCACTTATGAGATCCAAAACACGCTATGCTTTCGTTTAAGTTAAGATCTAACAAACTTTACTGAAAATTATGCACAGCAGTATGATGAAAAAACGTGAAACTGGTTTAATGCAAAAGGCAAAGTATTTGAAACAAGTGCTACTTTTAACAGCATGCATGGTCGTGGTTGCCGCATGCAGTAGCAGTAAGCCTCAGGTAAATATGGATGAAACACAAAACTTTGCCGATATTAAAACGTTCTATATTCAGCCTCCTCTAAACCCAATCAACGCAACGCTGGCCAATCACCTTTCCTCAGCCATTACCCAGCGCCTCATTGAGAAAGGTCTCACCCCATCTTCAGAGGAGGACGCCGATATCGCGGTGGGATACCTACCTTCCACCACCACTAAAGAGGATGGCACCACCTTGAATCTAGGGCTGGGCACCGGAAGTTACGGTCGCTCTGGCGGCATTTCATTGGGCAGCATTTTTAGCATTCCGGTTGGAGAGCAAACCACGCTTCAACAAGGGCTTCAAATTGACATGGTTAAAGACGGTACATTTGTTTACAGCGCGTCGGGAGCGGTAGAGCTGGAGTCGAAAGACAGTATCAGCATTCAAAATAAACTTGATGAACTCGTCATCAAGCTCCTTGAGCAATATCCGTCTAACAGATAGCTCACACCTGGGTCACCAATAAGAACCGACTTCTTCGCTAAGGGCTCGCAAGAGCCCTTACTCCATAAAAACTCTTCATAACGATGAACTTGGCGCTGATTTTGCGTATGAATGCCTATATTAGGTCCCCCACTTTTATGCCCCACGCTATGAAGTGAGCTACACAGAGTCAGAAATGGATACCATATACAGCCACTTGTCATCTTCACCTTCACTATTCAATTACTTGGGCGACACAGCAAATGCCCAAAACGCACTTCAAGATGTTGTAGAAAAATCCAAGCAGGCTAATGCTCTCGGTGATGCGTTCAGTGCGTTTAATGGTGAACTACAGGGCAATCAAATTGACACATATCTTGAAAAAATAGAAAGCGGCGAGGCCTCACTCAACGGCAACACAATTGCAAACTACCTCGATTTTAATCGGCAAAAGCTTGCCTCGGAATTAAGTGATTTAGCGGCAAAACTTGGTATTTCAGACGATACAAAGCTAACAGTGAGTAAAGGTGAGCTGGTGATTGAAAGCAGTCAGGGCGAACAAGAGTTTGATAAAACCACGTTGCGCCTACAACAGTACCTAGAAAAGGACACCAACCTTACGTCACTTATTCAACAAACATCTCGTCTGTCTCAGTTTAAAGAATGGGGAGATGCCACGTCATTTGCATCAACACTACAAGAGAAAGGCACTGACGAAGCGACTATCCAGTCATTTTTAAAAGAAGCTCGCACGTCAGTGACGTCTGACAATACGCTGATATTCAATAAAAACGGGTTCGGCTTTTCTGCCGATGGTAAAACTGATGCGCTAATTGATGCATTTGAGAAGCAGTAAGAGCAATCTTACAAAGTGAATAAGTCTCTATTCATTACCTCCCTCTTACACGAGAGCAGATAAGTACGGAATATCACAAATTAAGAATCACTTTTTCTGTGCGAAATTAGAGGAAGTCGACGCGAAATAACGCTATGCTTGGCTGCATGATGAAGTGCAGATTGACATAATGGCAGCGCAACAGCCGCTTTCCGTTCAGCAAAACCTTACCATTAGGTTATTGCGCGTATTGCGATACAACAAAGCACGTATTGAGCGTGCACTTACGCTCATGCCTGAAAAGCACAGGCCGCTTTTTCATGTGCTTCCCTTTCTTGTACATGTTAACCACGAAGCCCTTCCAGGATATGTGGCCCCACTCACCTCGGGTGAAACCGTTCCATTTGGTATCAACAATTACTCGTTTAGACCTGATGTAGAACAAGCTTTGCAGCGCTGTTTTCCTGCACAGAGTCACTTGTTTTCAGACATTAAGCAAATTTGGCCAAGACAGCGGGCGGTTGATGCACTGGTTTTAATGGGTAGCGTGGGGACTATTGCTCAGACTGACGACTCAGACTTTGATTTTTGGGTGTGTATTGACGGTAAACGTTTTTCGACGACTGAGCTGACTTTACTTCAACAAAAGCTAACAGCCATTGAAAAATGGGCGGATAACACCTTTGGTATTGAAGTGCATTTCTTTTTATCTGAGATAGATAAAGTTAAGCAAAACGATTTTGGCGTCGCTGAAGGTGAAAGCGCGGGCTCGGCGCAAGCCATGTTTCTAAAAGCTGAGTTTTACAACACCAATATAGTAGTAGCAGGCAAAGCGCCGTTTTGGTGGCTTACTCCAGAGAAAACAACAGAGAAGCAGTATCAGGCTATTTACAATAGTTTGGAAAAAGGCGGCTCACCAGACGTAGACTGGTTCATGGACTTGGGTCACCTAGAGCGACTAGACGCAAGCGAACTTTTTGGCGCCGCCATCTGGCAATTAGGCAAAGCCATGGACTCGCCATTCAAGTCCGTATTAAAAATGGCAAAGCTTGAAGTATACCTTGCCAATATCTCTCACGGACAACCACTGTGCAACCTTTTGAAAAAGCATGTACACCGCGGTGCTGAAGCTCCAGGGCATGTTGCAGATATCGACCCCTACGCACTCATGTTTGACGAACTCATCGCTCATTACAAAGCCAATGGTCAGGCGGAAGATATTGCTGTATTGCAGCAGTGTTTATATTTGAAATGTGGGTGTACATTGAGCCACCCGCTTGTAGAAGGTGAGCAAGCGAATTTCAAACGCAAAATTATGGCCTCGTACGCAAAACAGTGGGGGTGGAGCCGCAAACTACTTGCCCACTTGGATAACCAACAAGATTGGACATTCAATGAACGTGTGCAGCTGAGCCGTCGAATTCACCGCTTTTTATTAAAGTGTTATCGCCGCATCTCCAAAGAGATTAGTCACCATCAACAGGTGATGGATCAAAAAGACATGACCGTTCTAGGTCGCCGATTAAGTACCTATTACGCTAAAAAGCCGGATAAAATTGAGTTTTTGCGACGCGCTTTTGACGAAAGCCTTTACTGTGAAAAGATCACCATTGCTATGCGTCAGCTCAAAAATGGTGATGAAGTATGGTCAGCTTATGCTGGTGATTTACTGAGTAAATCGGGCATTATCGACGATTCACAAAAAGTTACTCAAGCGGCTAGCGCCATTGCACTGATGGTCTGGCTTGTGTCGAGCAAAATAATAGATACAAACAGTAAGGTTTATCTCGATTACAATTACGGTGAAGTGAGCGAACTAGACTTGAACGATTTGCTTAAGCATTTGTGCAAGTATTTTCCTCCAGTCAAAGTGTCGTCACTACCGCGTAATGACTTGCTGGCGCCAGAACGCATAACCGCATGTTTTGCCATTGTGAACTTCCCCACCCTACGCCAAAAAGCCACGGTAGAGAATGTATCCATCCTTTATACGACGTCTTGGGGTGAAACCTTTTTGAGACACGGCAGCGACGTGCTGGATACGCTGTGGTACGACTTACAAGAAGTAACCCCAAAGCCGCCGTGCTATGTAATGGTGCCACGTGGAAATCAACAAGCACGAATACTCGGCGAGTTCTTAGAAGCTAACGAGCTTAATTTCACCGTTTTATACTGATACACCCAACGTAACGCTTTCAAAGAAGCGCCAAGCGTAGTACTCCATCTCACACTATCTCTCCGTTTAAAAAACATGCAGAAAAAGCTTGCGCTTTAGAATTACAAGTGTAATCTAAAAACATGGACTACAAATGTAATCAAAATAAAAGACGTCGTAATTATGAGTAAAATGTCAGACAAACCCGAAATTTCAAACGCTGAATTTGAAGTGCTGGACGTACTGTGGGACGACCATCCTGCCACGTCGAACGAGGTTATTGCGCGACTTAATGACAAAAAAGACTGGCACGAAAAAACCGTCAAAACCTTGTTAGGCCGCTTGGTAAAAAAAGAAGTGTTAGGGTTTGAAAAGCAGCAGCGCCAGTATCTTTATTATCCACTGATTGCTAAAGAAGACTATACAAAAAAAGAAACCACAAGTTTTGTTAGCCGACTGTTTAAAGGCAAGATCGCCCCTATGGTCGCTGGTTTTGCAAATCAAAACTCGTTATCTAAACAAGATGTGGACGAGCTCAAAGCCCTTATCAAGAAATGGGAAGAAAACAATGATTGATTGGATTATTGCTCAGCAGGGTGTTTTGTCGCTAGCGCTTGTTTTACTCATGGTGTGCGAACACTTTTTCACTAATAAAATTGGGGCTTCGCTTACCTATAAGCTATGGGCGCTGATACCAGCTTGCCTCATAGTCAACAACCTTCCAATGTCGCTGGTTAACATTCCATCGAATAGCTTTGCTCGCTATGTGGTTGGCGTTAAGCCCACATTAGACACCGTTGAGTTCGAAACCTGGTTTACTGTATGGGCAATTGGCGTAAGCGCAATTACAGCCTATGTCTTAGCGCATCATCTTAAAATATGGGCATCGATAGGAAAGCGCCACGCTATCCACACCAATGCCTACTATTCCAGCAAAGCTACCACACCTATGCTATTTGGTTTTATCTTGCCAAAGGTGCTTATTCCCTTCTCATTTAAAAGTGCATTTTCGATTCAACAACAAGCACTGGTATTAGAGCACGAGAATGTGCATCGCAAACATTACGATCACCTGTGGAACGCGTTAGCGCTGGTTATCGCTATTGTATTTTGGTTCAACCCACTAGTTTGGCTTGCGCTAAAACCCTTCAGAATTAATCAAGAACTGGCTTGTGATCACGCAGTACTGAAAGACAAGACAGACAACGAAAAACTTACCTATGCAAAAGCACTCGTGCAGTGTGCCGAGCATGGTTCAGACGCCCTGCACTTTACACGCGGGCTTTACCCAACCTTTGGAGAAAAAAGGACTATGATCAAACGTTTAAACGCGATAAAGCAACCTATGCGTAACAATAAGGTACTGGCTGCAGGCGTACTTTCAATTGCCGCCATGCTCACCATCAACACGGCTTTAGCCAATGCGCCAGTAGCAGAGACCAAATCTGAAGCTAAGATTAACCAGGCATCGCCGGTTAAACGCGTTCCACCAAGCTATCCAGAAAAAGCAGCACAGCAAAATGTTGAAGGTTTCGTTGTACTCTCCTTCGATATTACTGAAACGGGCGCTACAGATAATGTAAAAGTAGTAAAATCAGTGCCTGCTGGCGTGTTTGATAAAAGCGCAAAAGTTGCCCTGAAACAATGGGAATACAAGCCTCGTATTCAAGGTGGCAAAGGCGTGAGGCAGACCGGCCTTCTGGTGCAGCTAGACTATCAGCTTGGTGCCTCTCTTGATACGGCGAGTGTTGAAAAGAACGCTTCCCCTGATGTAGAGCGTATAATCGTTCCACCCAAACAGAGCAAGTAAGCCCCAAAATTGTCAGAATACTAAAAGGAGCGTATCGCTCCTTTTAGTGTTTTGTCTAATTGACTTAGTTCCTGCCTGCTGCACACTACCACTCGATCACCCAAGTCTCTTATAAAATGTAAAGTGCCTTTACAATTTCTATAGAGAATTTACGACCTCACTACGTTAGAATGTGAGTATTCACACACCTGAAAACTTCTAATTTATGGAAGGTTTAAATAGTCGATAGCGCAATTGCTACGGTTATTTTCAATCATGTTACTCCAGATGGGCTTTCGCTGCTGGTGTACAAAAAGGAAATCTATAATGAATCGTATCGTTTTAGCACCTACAGTGCTTGCCCTTACTTTTTTTACTACTTGTGCTAATGCCAATATTGATCAGCTTAAAGGTCTGTTAGGCGGTAAGAAAGCGGAATCGACAGTAACTTCCAGTAGCCTAACTGAAATGGCAACCAGCGCAGCATCTAATATCGACTTGGCTAGCTTAGTGAGTTCAGTTGCAGGTAACCTTAACGTGTCTGAAAACCAATCAGAAGGTGGCATAGCGTCAATTATGAACTATGTACAAGGCAACCTTTCAGGCGCTGATTACGCCCAGTTGGCAAGCAGCATTCCAGGTATTGATAGCCTGCTTGAAGATGTTCCCTCTCTTAGTGGTAACTCAGCAGCAAGCTCAAGCTCTTCACTATCAGGCTTACTCAATAAGGCCTCTGAGTACAGCTCTACACTTAAATCGGTAAACGACTTAAAGCAACAATTTGAAGCGCTAGGCCTTTCAACCGATATGATTGCCAGCTTTGTCACTCAAATCAGCTCGTATTTAAATGTAAAAGCAGATGAAGAAACACAGGCGTTGTTTAAATCTGGCCTAGATAATTTGCTAACCGCTCTGTAACCTGTCTAAGGCGTATTAATTCTCTTCTACAATCCAAATTAATACGCTTTAACTTTTTTGCAGGGGCTTTTAGCTTGGTGAAATAGCAACTCCTGTTTATCTTTTTACACTCAAATACACAGCCTAATCGCCTATGCAAAATGCAATGTCTCGGTTTTCTACGAAGCCCAAATGGTTTCGACTATCCACTTATCTTGTTCTCATCTACCTTACTTACGCGCTTCTTATCGGCGTAGTTACGCCTGCGGTATTAAAGGCAAAGTTACCCAACATAGTGAAAGAAAACACTGGAAGAGATGCTGCTGTTGAAGATATTGCAATCAACCCTTTCTTGCTAAAAATAGAAGTGACTAATTTTGTTATCTATCCAAATATGCACTCTTCAAATGAAAGCGAAGATAACGTCGTAATCCTGAACCAAGAAAATCATTTTTTTAGCGTAGGCAATGTTTCGCTGGACGTTGGATTCTGGCAATCACTTTTCACCTTCACTCCTGCCATTGAATCGCTGACCATAAGCAAGCCTTTTATTTCTGTTGCTCGTTTAAACGAAAATGATGACGAACAAACCTTTAACTTCTCTGACATTCTTACCCACGTAGAGAAACGCAGTACAAAAGCACCTGAAGAGCCTAATGACACTAGCGAAGGGCAAATTCCCCGAATTACGTTACGTGATTTTGCACTTAACGAAGGGCGAGTGGTTATTGAAGACAAGGTGACCAACACCCTACTTGATTACCCAGAATTGAGCGTTGACTTGCAAGATTTGGATACTCACGCTTTGATCAGTTCAACCAGTGTTGGCAACAAAAACGCTAACCCTAAAAGCGATAAAAGTGAGAGTGATCAATCAAAAGGTAAGTTAGCGTTCAACCAATATCAATTTAACTTGCTCACCGCAGAGAAAGGTAACATCGCCATTGATGGCGAGTTTCAATTATCTCCACTAAAAGTTACGACAGACATCACGATAAACGATGTAGCGCTTACGCCGCTTTGGTCACTTTCGAAAGATTTGATAGAAGCAGATTTAGTAAACGGCAAGGTTAACTTAAGCTTACATGCTGAAGTTTTTGAACAAGATACAGCCTTCCAGTTTATTCTAGAGCGTGGCGAATTTGGTGTTAACAACCTTGTGTTTAACGCTGATTCTTCGCCAGCCACAACAGGCACCGCCAAGAGTTCGCAAGAGATCATTGCCATACCCGCGTTTGCCATACACGATATAAACGTAAACGCATTAGAACAGCAAGTTAGCATTGCTGAAGTTGCTTTTGACAACGTTCGAGTGTCGGCCCTATTTGACAAGTCAGGGCTTGATTTACAGCGTCTGTTTACCCCAAAAAGCCTAGCGGCAGATGCTACATCAGCTAACGCTAACCCCCGCGCAGCGCAAGAAGGAAATAGCGCAGCGCATATAGGTAATAGCACAGCGCATACAAGTAATAGCGCAGCGCAAAAGGGAAATAGTGAAACAGAAGATGAGGATGTTTCTAACGTAGCAACCGACAGCACAGAAGAACTCGCACATGACACTTCGTGGTATGTTGAGCTTCATCAATTTGCATTTAATGACGGTAGCATTGACCTTTTAGAGCGTAGCGTAAGTGACGGTACTTACTACCGCATCAGCAACCTCAATATTAAAAGCGGAAAAGTCACTACTGACTTCTCTAAACCTATTTCCTACACCACCAGTATACATATCTCTGCCGACCCACAGACGTTTAGCGATGCACCTAACGGTGTGCTAAGCAGCAGCGGCCAAATAGTTATTGCCGAACAAACCATAAAGGGCAAAGCAGCGATTGAGCAACTGGTGCTAAGTCAGTTCCAGCAGTACGTTTCTCCCCACGCAAATGTGACCCTTGAAGATGGGCTATTTAATTTAAACGTTGAGTTTGATGGGGCATTTAACAACGCCGCTGATAAAGAAAATATCGACTCACTAAACGTTAAGGCGAGTACTAGCATTAATAATTTAAGTGTACTGGATGACGCCAGCTCTCCCCTACTACAGTGGCAGTCCTTAAATGTAGACAACATCGAATTTGACCACGCATCGAACCAGCTACGCGTAGACAACATTCACCTACAAGCGCCATTTGCACGACTTATTATTGATGAAGCTAAACAGACCAATGTGAGCAAGCTGATTGTCGCTTCATCAGACAAGTCCGCTAACAGTGAAAGTGCCAGCGAAACTGGCAGCGCAACCACGTCGAAAGCATCAAACGCAAACGTGCCTGCGGGCACTACAGCTGAGCCTTCACAAGCCAACGAATTGGCCATTGCCGTGAACACCATATCAATAGAAAACGGCAAAGCGTACTTTGCTGACCATTCATTAACGCCAAAATTTGCGTCTGCTATAGAAAGTTTAAATGGCAAAGTATTGGGAATTGACTCTCGCTCAACTTCCCCTGCCAATGTTGATATCACCGGAAAGATAGACAACTATGCTCCGGTCAAACTAGCAGGCACTATTCACCCATTAAAAGATGATATAGACCTTGATTTAGATTTTTCAGTCAAAGGCGCTGAGCTCACTTCAGTTAACCCCTACTCAGGCACCTACATGGGCTATTACATTGACAAAGGCTTGCTGTCTTTGGCTGTGCAATACAAACTGAATGGTAAAGCGTTGGAAGGTAAGAACCGTGTGGTTATCGACCAATTAACGTTAGGCAAGAAATCGAATTCTGAGCAGGCATTGAGTTTACCACTTGGGCTTGCCATTGCGTTATTAGAAGACAGAAACGGCGTTATCGATTTGGGTTTGGATGTGTCTGGCGATATCGATAGTCCGGACTTCAGTTTCGGCTCCATTATCCTCAATGCTATTGGCAATATTATAACCAAAGCAGTTACTGCACCGTTTTCGCTACTTGCGAACCTGGTTGGCAGTGACGACGAACTCGACAACGTTGAGTTTGGGTTTGGAGAGCATTCGCTCAATGCGGACGCTCAAGAAAAACTGAATACCCTTGCCAAAGCCCTTAAAAAACGTCCAGGACTTAGGGTTAATATCGAAGGTACTGTCAACGCCATGTCTGATGCAAGTGCCCTAGCGCAACGTCAGTTGAACACTACACTTTTAACAAGAAGCGGCTATGCTGATGCATCTGCAACTACCGGCAACGTTAGTACTAACGAAAAATATCTTGCTGGCGGTGAAAATGAAAGTTCCAACACCCTTGGCAGAGTACAGCGCGACTCAATAAGTGGCAGTAGTATCCCACTGGAAGGCCCTTTAGCCGATGCGCTTTTATCCTACTATGTTGAGGTATTTACACCTGATCTTAATCAAGAATATGAAAACATGGTGGCACAGCTTTACCCTGAACTCACAAATTCAGACAATGAACAGAGCCAAAAGAGTGCTGATAACAATAAGGAAGTCATTAACGAAGAAAGTGTAAACCGAGCATTAAGCATTGCCCGATACAACAAACTACGTAACAACATTGATATCCCTGAAAGTGACTTAATTCTTCTGGCTGACGCGCGCAGTAAAGCGGTAAAAGGTTATTTGGCAAATGAAGCCGAAGTTGAAACGAATCGCCTATTTTTGCTAAATACTCAGCACGACTTACATACCGAATTTAGCGGTGTGGAATTAACGTTAGAAGCGAAGTAATGAACGGGTTGGCTTGAAAATAAAACCCTATAATTTAGGGTTCCATAAGGTCACTAAACAAAAAAGGGTAGCTTATTCAGTTAAGCTACCCTTTTTTGTAAACAGTGACTTCTGATACTACTTGCTACTTAAAGCCCAGCTAGCAAATGGTACCGTAGTGCGTGACTCGCCTACTTCTTCAAATGGGGCGCGCAAGTAGCGGATACGTTAGACGCGTTGAAAATTTCAATCCAATAGCCGTCTGGGTCTTTGATAAATGCTATCCCTTTCATAGAACCATCATTAAGCCCTTTCTGAAAAGGAACGTCTAGTGATGCAAATCGTGCACATGCAGCTTCAGCATCAGGCACATGAAAACCAATATGCCCAAAACCTTTTGGCTCTGTATTTCCGTTATGATAATCCACTGTTTCTGGAGTATCGCCCCAATTGTGGGTTAATTCCAACATGGCCGGGCGACCAAAAGTTTGCTGAGTACGTTCGTCTACATCGTCAGAAATATCAGAGAAATCATCACCTGCCGCCAAAAAATAAAGGCTGAACTTCATTTCTTCAAAATCTAGACGCTTAATTAGCGTCATTCCCATAACTCGCGTATAGAAATCTAGCGAACGCTTGGGGTCGGCAATGCGCAGCATAGTTTGGTTGAACACAAAACCTTGTGTCGCGGCATCTTTCTCTTCATACAGGCCTTCGGCCTTATCGAAATGTCGGCTCATAATAGTCGTCCTTAGCGATATAGATAATTAAGGCAAGGCAATCTTGCTTTGCCTAAAAACGAGTGCATAGAAGTGAGGGGTAATTTTCTTTTCCCAACAGCACTTAGTCTATCCTCTTACGCGCTTTACCTCAGTTGCGTTTTATACAACGTCTATTTTTACAGCGCTTTTATTTTTTAGGGAGCTTTCCCCAAACCGAACCTGCATCACTTTTTTTCACTGGCGACACTTTAGTATTGGTGTTTTTGCCAGCCGCTTCTTTTTGTTTGCTAGCGCCTTTATTAAATGAGCTTGGCTTAGTACCAGAAGTGCTTGGGCTATCTGATTTTTTAGGCGAAGTTTGTCGCGTGGACTCCGGTCGATATTTTTTCACCATACCTTGCAACAAATTGCGAACCACTTGATCGCCAGCAGGTTTAAAGTTGCGATGGTCTGGCTTTCTAAAAAACGCCGACAGCTCACCTTTACTCATTCTAAAGTCTGCTAGTTTAAGCACCGCTATCATATCGTCATCTTTATAACTCATCGCAATACGGATTTTGCGCAGTACTTCATTATTACTTAATCGCTCTTTTGGCCCCAGCTCTTGAGGCATTTGCCCTTCTTGACGACCACGGTTTTTAATAATCAATCCATCTAAAAACAGCGCAATAATCTTATCGCGACACGGTAGATAACCCTCGTCGCCTTCCCGCTTCATCACAGCATGTAAATAATCAATTTCCATGTCGTAGTTCACTAATTTAAAAATACTTATGGCGGCGGTATCGTTGATAGCTAATGCATAACGAAGGCGACGTAGAACATCGTTGTGGATCATGAAAATGGGCCTGAAAAGTGGAGTAGCTAGTAATTGGTATGGATTAAAGTGTAGCGCAAAGCGCACTTTCGCATATTTTACACTACTTAGCCATTTGCATCTATCGCTGGCTGTCGGGTGCGTAATTTCTACCAACACATAGTGAAACCAAATTAACGTACTTGGCGTAACGACATTGTACATCTGGTTTCGCTCATTTCATCGGCGTACCGAAATTGAGCTCATTGGTAGAAGGATACTTCCATGGCAACATTAAATCTCAACGGGAAAGACGTCAGTATTCCCGATGATCCACGAACGACTTTGTTAGATTTTCTCCACCAGCATTTATCACTTTTTGGCACCAAAAAAGGTTGTGACCACGGTCAATGTGGTGCTTGTACCGTTATCGCTGACGGCAAGCGTATTAATGCATGCTTAGTGTTTGCATTCCAGTTAGAAGGCGCTGAAGTCACAACTATTGAAGGCATCGGTGAAGGTGAAAGTCTTCATCCGCTGCAAAAAGCTTTTATCGAGCGTGACGCGTTTCAGTGTGGCTATTGCACATCTGGTCAAATATGTTCAGGCGTATCCCTACTTAGGGAAATGAAAAATGAAGACCCTAGCGCAGTTACTTATAGTCAAACTCGTCACAGTAAAGCTTCATTGAAAGAAGATATCAGCGAACGCATGAGCGGTAACCTATGCCGCTGCGGTGCCTACCCTAACATTGTAGATGCTATAACCGATGTTATTGCTTTGGAGAGACAATAATGCAGCCATTCACTCTTCATCATTATAACGGCGAAAAGCCGTTGAGTAGCCTGCCCCTGGACACAAGATCACGTTTTTTGGCCGGAGGTACAAACCTAATAGATTTAATGAAACTACAGGTAGAAACGCCTAAAACACTAGTAAGTCTTGCGAAATGGGATAAAGCTAACACTATCAGCGAAGACGACAATCACTATTATATTGGCGCCATGGTGACGAATTCTGACTTAGCGAAGTTTGCTCACACGCAGCCCTCTCTGTCTTTACTTTCACAAGCTTTATTAAGCGGTGCAACAGTTCAACTTAGAAATAGGGCAACCACGGCAGGCAATTTGCTACAACGTACCCGCTGTTATTACTTTTATGACACCACAAAAGCCTGTAATAAACGAGAGCCAGGCACTGGCTGTAGCGCATATGACAGCATGAATAGAATTCATGCCATATTTGGCACCAGCGAGAGCTGTATCGCCACACACCCTTCCGACATGGCCGTGGCCATGATAGCCCTAGACGCACAAGTGAATACAGCTCAGGCAAATGGTAACACCCGCGAAATTTCGCTACGAGATTTCTACTGTGAGCCGGGCGAAACGCCGCACATAGAAACCCAATTAGACGAAGATGAACTTATCACCCATGTCAGCATAAAGAAAAAAGCAAACGGTACTCAGTACTATCACAAAGTACGCGACCGTTCTTCCTATGCATTTGCACTCGTTTCTGTTGCGGCTGGTTTGAAAATTGAAGATGGTCGTTTTAAAGACCTTTCTCTCGCCTTTGGTGGTGTGGGCACCAAGCCTTGGTATCCGCAAAAAGCAATCAGTGTTCTTGAGGGCGCGGAACCAACCCAAGAAGTCATATTGCAAGCCGCGGAAGCTGAGTTATCCGAAGCAAAAACGTTTGGCAGTAATGACTTTAAACCAGAACTATTGCGCAGGACGTTAACAAAAGTGCTTTTAGAGTTAGCAGAACATCAGGTAAAGCACCCAGGACATGAAGGAGCTTTATATGACAACGCATAATGCCAAAACTGTAGGGACGCCAGTTAATCGAGTTGATGGTTCAGCAAAGGTGTCAGGTCAAGCAAGGTACGCTGCGGAGCATATGAGCGATCGCACTCCTTTGATAGGCTGGGTTGTATCAAGTGATACTGCCGTAGGTAAAATCACATCCCTTAATACAGAGCAAGCGGAACAGGCCGAAGGCGTACATGCAGTTATCACGTATAAGAATGCAGGTACTCTTAAGTCATTTAGCAAGCCTGCGGATGAAAGTCGGTTTACTCAAAGTCGCGCCGTACTTAACGAACCTCACATTCGTCATTTCGGTGCGCCGGTCGCTCTAGTTATTGCTGAGACGTTGGAGCAAGCACGCTATGCCGCAAGTCTAGTAAGCTTCACCATAGACGGTGAAATACCAGATTTGCTAACAGAATTCGATGATGCAACGCAAAAGCCTGCGTCGCTAGATGGTGGGTTTGAGGCAGATGCGTCTAGCGGTGATAAACCGCAGCAAAGTGATATTCAAGCAAGCATTAACGAAACTTATACTACACCAAGCCAAATCTCTGCTGCTATGGAGCCTCACGCCACGGTTGCCGACTTTAAAGATGGAAAGCTTGAGGTCTATTGTAGCGTTCAGATTATAGCGACGGCTGTTGAGGCGCTTGCAATTACGCTTGAAATGGATGCAGCAGACATCGTAGTGCAGAGCCCCTTTGTAGGTGGCGGGTTTGGCTCTAAGCTAGGTCTTCATTACGATGCAACGCTCGCTTGTATAGGGGCCAGGTATTTAGAGCGAGCTGTAAAAGTGGTGTTAAGCAGGCGTCAGGTCTTTTATAACACCCCTCATCGAGGGCACAGCATACAGAAAATTAGCCTTGCTTCTGGTGATGATCATGCACTGTTAAGCGTACAACACAAAAGCGCTATGCCTAAAGCCAAGGGCTATGAGTTTGCCGAAGCAACAGGGGCTGGCGCACGGGTTACCTATAAATCTCAGTTCATTGAAAGTACGCATAGGGTCAAAGACGTAGACCTGCCGCTTATCGACTCTACCCGTTCTCCCGGAGATGCCATTGGTTCCCTTGCTTTTGAATCGGCCATTGATGAACTTGCCCACGAAGCCGGTATCGACCCGCTTACGTTTCGCATAAAAAACCTGCCGGTAGTTCACCCTATGAAAGGCACGCGGTTTACCACCCACAACTTAGGTGAGTGCCTTCGTCAAGGCGCGCAAAACTTCAAGTGGCAGCATAAAACACAGCCCACACCGGGTAAACAAATCGGCCATGGCGTAGCGAGTGCTATGCGTATGAATGTGCTGGTGGAAAGTTCAGCTGAAGTGGTATTGAGTGCTACCGGTGAGGTAACGGTTCGCACTGATATGACGGATATTGGTACAGGCACCTACACAATTCTCACACAAATTGCCGCCGATACTTTAAATACGTCGGTAGACAATGTCACAGTAAAACTCGGTGATAGCCGCTACCCTGCTTCATGTGGTTCAGGTGGCTCATTTGGCGCAGCAAGCTCTGGTTCTGCGGTTAAAAAAGCCTGTGAAGCTCTTATCGATAGCATAAAAAGTGCGTTGCCCCCAGCTCTTAGCCAAGCTGAAGTACAAATTTTAGATGGGCAAATAAAGTTAGTCTCGATTGCACAAGGTGATGATGAAGTAAGTAGTCCGGTATTACTCGCCAACTTTATGTCCGACAGCGAATTCCCCATATCAGCAACCGGTAGCGTATCCGAAGATGACACCAGCGATGATGAGCAGTATTCATGTGGCGCTCATTTCGCGGAAGTAGAGGTAGATGAATACACGGGTGAAGTTAGGCTACTTCGCCAATACGGTATGTTCAGCGCGGGGCAAATCTTGAATATGAAAACAGCTGCATCTCAAATAAAAGGGGGAATGGTATGGGGCGCTGGCTACGCACTTACTGAAGGGATCCATCACCATAGAGACACGGCAAGCTTTGTAAATCCAGATTTTGGTGAATATCATGTGGCAGTCAATCGGGACATTGCCGAAGTTAGCCTGGATTTCTTACAAGAGGCAGATTATGCCGCATCGCCAGTGGGTGCAAAAGGTATTGGTGAACTAGGCATTACTGGAGCAGGCGCCGCCATCGCTAACGCAATTTATGATGCATGCAAAGTGAGAGTACGAGACTTCCCCATTACCATGGATAAAATAATCGCGGGTAAAAACTAAGCAAAAAAAGCGGCCTAACAAGGCCGCTTCACATTTTACTATTTCAAATGGCTATCAAAAAAGTCTGCCGTTCGACGCCACGCTAATTCAGCATCTTTGGGACTATAACGACTTGTTGAATCGTTGTGAAAGCCATGCTGCACTTTAGCGTAAGTAAAGGCCTCGTACTCAGCAGCATTTTTTTCTAATACTACTTTATAGTCCTCCCATGTCGCATTCACTCGCTTATCGTTTTCAGCAAAGTGAATCAATAAAAGGCCTTTTACTTGGTCAACTAAGGGCTGTTTCGCTGGGGTCCCGTAGAAAGGAACAGCAGCGTCCACCTTGCCAGGTATGCTGGCTGCTAGAAAATTAGCAATATACCCACCAAAGCAAAAACCTACTACACCAAGCTTGCCTGTGGTTTTTTCGTGCTCTTTTAACCACAGTGCTGCCGCTACCATATCTTGTTCTATCTTGTCCTTATCAAGGCTCTTTTGCATAGCACGGCCATCGTCATCATTTCCCGGGTAGCCACCTAACGGAAACAGCGCGTCAGGTGCAAACGCTACATAGCCTTGCATAGCGAGCCTTCTGGCTACGTCTTTTATATAAGGGTTAAGCCCGCGATTTTCGTGTACCACTAAAACGCAAGGCGCAACGCCAGAATCCGGCAGACTAGTGGGCTGCACTAAATAACCGCCGCCTTCACCATGGCCTTTGGGCGAGGAAAAAACTTCGTAAGTCGCTTTAATTGCAGGGTCGTTAAACGAAACCTGTTCTGCTTTGGCATAGTCAGGGATCAGTGCGCCACCAATAGCGCTCACGGTCAAACCTGCAACTGAAAGCGAAGCAAGCCTGGTTAAAAACGTTCGACGGTCTATGTCCCCGTGGGCGTATTCATCGTACCAATCAAACGCTTCTTGAGGGATACTAAGTGATGCTTCTTGCGATAAATTTTGCGGTTTTGGGGTGTTGTTTCGCTTCATCTGTTTTAACCCTAATGTGATAGCACAAACCCCGTGCTCCGAAAATTGTCGATAACATCTACTCTACGTGGGATAACTAAGAAAGCAAAGCGCAATTCATTTTTAAAACAATAACTCTCTACGTCACATAGACTCAGTACCTTGTAACCACCAAGACGCTGCAACTTGAAGTGGCGAGGGGTCGTTAGTATCAGAGACCCAAACAACGAGGGCGTGTTTTTTGGCTTTTATATGAGTATTACTGGGCAAGGACAGACTAGCCACATATTGCTGAGCATTGTCGCCGTTGCTACTCAATAACGTGTTTTCATAATCGACTACTATAAAATCGTGAGTGAGTTTACGCCCAGCGTTTTCTCCCCGCTTGACTGAGGTTTCTATGCCAAAGCCAAGTAACGCAGAGTGAACAACTAGCGTATTCGATGTACTTCTGTTGATATTGTTGAAGGACACCTCAATGATGTTGTTTTGAACCGAAGCATGAAGCGCACCAGCCAAAGGGGCGACTCGGTTAGGTAACGACTGCCCCCGAAACCATCCATTCCAAGCACGACCGTTTAAAGCAAAACCTGGCGTGGCAATGGTGTTTGCTTTGCCTACACGCTTGTAGTCTCGCTGCCGTTTACTAAAAGTACTGTCAGCAAATGGATCCTTCCAGCCTAGATAATCCCAGTAGTCCACGTGAAAGTTAATGGGAACCAGTTCTGTCCATAACTTATCGCTTTCTACAAACCTTGAAATCCATTTTTCCGCAGGCGGACAGCTGCTGCAACCTTGGGATGTATAAAGTTCCAAGACGATTGTTTGGTTGGGCGAACTGGTAAGTATAAAGGGCACGTCTGTTGATTCGGTCATGGCTACGTCTGTCGCTACGTCTGTTTCTAGCAGCGGCGTAGATGACAGCGTAGTTAATAGCGCTGATTCTGACGCTAGTACATGGGCTGAACCTGACACTTTGCTTTCGTTAGAATGCAGAGTAAGGGCAGCTTTAACTATGGGGTTCGTTGTGGCTTGACTTGAAGCATTATCAACGTCGCTATTTGTAGATGTTGAAACCTTCGGTTTTTCCGGTTGCGCATTGATACGCCAGTCATAATCAATGAACCGCAGTTTATAATTCTTAGGAATAGGTTCGACTAGATACTGGTTAATGAATTGAGGTAAGTCCTTTGCTTTTCCTGAAGCGACAAAGTCTTCAGTATAAAAATCGAGGATTTCCGAAACGTACACGCGCTTGCGTTTGTCATCAAAGTAAAAGTGTTTCTTACTCCCAAAAAACTCACGGGTGGCTTGTTCAAGGGTGTCGTCTAAGGTTTCTGCATAACACGGCGTTTGCGGTAGCCTTGGGCAATCTTTTACCATGCAGTTAAGCGCAAAGTGGGCTCTGGGCTCGTTAAGCGGTCTAATTACATCGTTTTCAAAATCATATAAATTTGTGACTTTACCGCCAATCACCACATCGCGAAACTTGAAAAAAGCTGCTCGTGAAAAGAAACTGGTAAAGCCATCGGGAATACCTTTTTCAATGACACCGTACATGGCTAACGCATTATAGCTATTGATGTAATAGGCCATTATGGATTGTGGTGAGTCAAACAATTCAGGGGTCATTTCAGGGCTAGCAAAACTAATAAAACTAATGACGTTTTCAAGGGGCGCTATATCTTTAGATAACCCTTTGAAATCGGTTCGTCCCTGCTCATCTACATAGTGTTGGAGTACATATTCCCAGTCTTGCGATGCTTTTCGATAGGCTTGCTTAAGCTCTTTTATCGCTGCGGTTTCAACACTGGAATCAATTCTCTGCTTATCAGACGCTAGGCTACTGTTGGCAGCTGGTAAAATATACAACAGCAGCATGGACAAGATAATGGCTAACACACTCCCAAATTGAGGAAATCGGCGAGGCTTCATGATCTTCTCCTTACACGCTTTTGGCTGGATGGTGACGCTTGCCATTTGTACTATGCGCACTTGCTGACGGCGAACTAGGTGTTGTTATATCTGGGATTTCGCGAATGGGTATTACATTATTTTGTTTGTAGCGTTCTCCAAGTGGCTGGTACTGCTTTTTCTGCCCATGGCGGTCGGTATATGTCAGAGGTTTCAATATATGTTCATCGCGCTCGGCGTTGTGCTTGCACATAGAGATGGGACCATCTGCGGTCATAACTATGAATGAACACGCATCAATTCTGTCTTGCTGAAGGGCGTTGGCATCCATAAAATTTTGAACAAAAAACGACAGTTTGTGCACACGCCCTTTGCTTTTGAAAAGGCTGCTACGCATTTCAAATAGCTTCAATGAGGTCGCTTTTGCAAGCTTCCAAATCCACTTTGGCCTAGCAAGCAGTGCTTTACTGTAATCCCATATAATCTGTGCCGTGCCGTGCTGCCGGGTTGTTTGTATGTGCTTAAAATCCTCAATGAACTGCGCAAATAAGTGTGCATCATCAGCGACGGAATAAACCTGTTTATCAGCCACTAACGTTGGCATGTAGCTATGACAGTCGTTATGCCCAAAACGTATTTTTTCCCACGGCAGCGCTTTGCTAATTGTTTTTTCTATAGCGGCTTTCACCGTTACGGGGTCAATTACATCAGCTCTTGCTCCCCATTCCCCTCGGCCTGTTTCTGCCTGTAGCTGAAATGAGGCGAAACTTACGGCGTCTGCATGCTGCACAAAAAAATCCACCAGCATGGGCAATTCTTTGAAATTATCGGTGTGCACGGTGGTGTTAAAAATAATCATAAGCCCCAAGCCTTTAGCCCGTTCTATGTATTCTTCGCGGATAGCATTTAGCGATGCTTCATCAGGGAAACCTTTACGTTCTTGGGTGGTATCAACGTGAAAAGCGACATCGTTTAAGCCAACTTTAGCTAAAGCTGTTAGCAGGTCACGGGAAGCCGCAATACCGTTGGTGAACAGTGCGGTGTGCAAACCGAGCTTATTGGCATATTCGACAATTTCAATTAGCTCGCTGCGCTTTCTTAACGTAGGGTCACCACCGGTTATTTGTACACTGGTACCAGGACCATAGTGACGAAAGACATTGTCTAATCGCTTAAACACTTCTTGAATGGGAATGTCGCGAACCGCTTGCGAATGCTCAGATAAATAGCATAAGGTGCAATCAAGATTACACTTTTGCGTGATTTCAACAGCAACACAACCTATGGTGTGCGTGCGGCCCAGCAGCTGATTTGGGGTGAAATGTTCACCCATGCGTTTTTGGGTATGAAGAAGTTGTTGATTTCTAGTGATACCAGGGGAGCACGCCATGTCAATGCGCCTTTTTCGAACTACACAGTATCAACAAAGACCTATTACATATAAAAATACTTTCACGGCGTGCCGTTTTTTTGCACTAGTTTTATTGTCATGCAACGCACTCGCTTCTTCTGATACAACTGAAAACCAATCGCTATTCACAACAACGTCGACTTCGTTCGAAGAAGTAAAAAGCCGTGTTTTTTCAGGTCCCTATTCGGCGCTACCGCAATATGAAGTGTCGCGGAAACACTTCGATGCTGACGGTGAAAACCTGCTGCTAAGTCACGCTAAAAGAACCCTTTCTTCCAACGCAAATTTTATAGAATTAGGTACCAAGCATAAGCTACTTCAAGCTAATGGTATTTGCTTCGCTGGCACATGGAAAATTAATCACAGCAGCCCTTATTCGGGGCTTTTTCAAGCACGCACAAACGTGCCGGTTATTGTAAGAGCGTCAGTCAGCTTAAGCGGTACAAAGCAGCGAGATAAGCGTGCTTTTGGTATGGCAATCAAGCTTTTCCCCAATATCCAAAGTACGGTTACTGAAAACATATTTTTAATGCACTCGCTGGGTGGCACTAAAACCCAGCATGTGGCCAACTTACCTATGACCAACGAGCCCGCACTGGGCGAATTGCCGCCTTTCAGTCAATTGCTAACCGCTTATCGCTTGGAAAGCGATCTTGAAGAAGCAGATCAAGCGTTTAGCGGAAAAAATGCGAATGCGCGTTTCAGACCTGTTTCACATTTGGCAGAAGTACTGCTTCCCAACGACGAAATAGCGAATAACGTAAGGCAAGGTCCTTACTGGCTAAAAGCGTCGTTAAACCCTGATACACCGCTAGTGAATAAAGATGACTTTAGGGATGAATTGTCGTTGCAGCACTACCCAAATAAGACGCTATCTTGGGTTTTATCTGCAGCCAATTTTAACGATGCAGGGATAGATAAAGCCCAATGGCAAGAGATAGGTGAAATGACATTGACTGAATCTGTGGCCTCCCTTACCTGCGACACGAAACTTCACTTTAATCACCCTGCAATCAAATGACACTGAGCAATTCCGTTTAAACGGGTAAACCTCGCGTTAGAGTGTTTTTACTGCCTATTGAGATTACCGTATAGTGAGCAATGTTTTCATTGTTTTAGTATTAGTGTTGTTTCATGTCCGGTTCCTTTCGCAAGAACAGTCGCAAATACAGCCGCAGTATTCACTTGTGGCTGTCGCTGGTTATTTTTATTCCTGTGATCATTGTTATTGCGAGCGGTTTATTATTGCAGGTTAAAAAAGAATTCGACTGGATCCAACCACCAACACAAAAAGTGCAGAATACCCAAACCAACGGGCCTACGATTTCCTTCGACGACGTGCTACACGCTGTAAAACAAGTGCCTGAGGTTAGTTTAAACAGCTGGGACGATATAGACCGATTAGACGTGCGCCCCACAAAAGGCATCATTAAAGTGCGAGGGAAGAACCATTGGGAAGTTCAACTGAATGCACAAAATGGTGATGTACTTCAGGTTGCGTACCGACGCACAGACACCATTGAAGCTATTCATGACGGTAGTTGGTTCTTTGAGGGCGCTAAGCTATGGCTGTTTTTGCCCGCTGCCCTATTGCTTTTTGTGCTGTGGGTAACTGGCCTTGTCATGCTGTACACCACCATGAAAAGTAAATATCGAAAGAACAAATTTCGTCAGCCCTTAAACAACTCATAACAGATAAGTTATCGCCAGTTGAACACTTTCGCCCTGCGCAAATGCCGCTTTGTCATCGGCACTGGTGTAATACTGTTGATTGGTTAAGTTGCGCCAGCTAGCTTGAAGCTGAACCCGCTCGTTTAACTGCCAATCAGCGCCCATGTCCAGCGTAAATACCTCATCAAGAACTCGCTCTCCGTCAGCAATATCCGTCTTACTTGCACGATAGGCAAATACCGTAAAAAACCGCACAGCTTGCCATTGAACACCTAAATCAAGCCTCTGACTGTTTGCAGGTATATCTGCGATGCTATTACCCAAATCGTCTTCACCGCTAATCCACATTCCGCTAAGTCGAGCGTCTATTGCGTCATTGTGCGATTGCCAACTAAGTTGATAGCTCACCCCCTCTATCGTTGCACTGTCTAAATTAGAATATTGAAGCACATCTTCAGTAACCATAATGCGTTCAATATAGTTATCAATTTTCTGATTAAACACCTCTATCGAGCCTTGCAGTTGCTCACTGCTGTAAGCAACACTGGCTTGCATATTTAACGCTTGCTCTGTTTCAAGTTTGAGGCTGCCCAACACAGTACCGCGAGGCGTTTCGCCAGCGAAGAAACGTTCAGTTAAAGACGGATTTCGAAACGCGCTAGACACATACATACCGGCGGCCCAATGCTGAGAAAGCTGATAATTTGCGCCTAAATACCCGCTTAGATTAGTGTTAGTCTGAGCAGTGCTAGATTGGAATGTATTGGCATCTGAATCATCAGACTGGCGCTGCCAGTCAACCCGTGCGCCAAGGGCGAGCGACAAGCTTTGCCACTGTCGTGAGGCATCAGCAACCGCTGCGGTAGTAATCTCGCTTGCATCGAGAGTACGCACTTCATAGGCAAGCTCTGCTTCAAATGCATTTGTTATGAAACTGGGCGATGTGGTGTCAGGTAACGCGCTTTCCGCTGGTGTTAATGTGAATTCTCTCTCATCTGCCACTACGCCGTCTCGACCAGTAACTTGCAGCTGCCAGTTCAAATCCCAGTCTTTCAGCTGCGTATCTGTGCTTATGTTAAACCCATAGTCAAACGCCTTGTTTTCGCTGTCGTTGATGCGGCTTTCTGGTCGCAACACCGAGGTGTCTAGGCTAGATTTATGCCACCAGACATTTCCAGTAAATAGATGACTTTCAAACGCTATTTTGCCAAGCCAGTGCGTGTTGTCCGGGTAGGTGGTTATTCTGCTTTCTGGGAAGTCACTGCTCGACTTACCAATGTCGTTATTATCAGAATAAAGCGTCCACGCCTCTTTTATGACGCTATCTACCGGCCTGTGTCTAACAAATAGCCCTGATTGTTCGAATTGATCAAACAGCGAGCCCCCATTCGCATCTTCTCCATTGTCGGCGCTTCTGTATGAAATGTTCCAGTCTGTCTCGCTCTCTTCAGTTAGGCTGTTGCTATTGTCTGCACGGCGTGTGCTGCCAGCATAGCTCAGCGCCTTCATTTGTTGATTGCTGCTGTAGCCAACGCGTAGGTGAGGCTTTTGAATTTCCCCAAAATGCAAGTTCACCGCGCCACCTATCGCTCCCGAGCCTAGGTAAGTGGAAGCGGCGCCCGGTAACACAGATACTGTTGAAATAAAGTCAGGTGGAATAAAGCCTATGCTAGACCCTGCCCGCCTGTCGCTCACAATCGGTACGCCGTCTAGCAGGGTTTGAATTCGCCACCGCGAATACCCTCGGATACTGATGCTTTGTATTTGCCCGCCTTGCCCATTTAACGACACAGAAGGAGATTGAAGTAAGACATCATTGGTATGTAACGGCGCTACTAGGCCACTTTTATCAAACTCATATTGCGGAAAAATGCGCGAAAGCGTCTCGTCGTAATAGGGTCGTGCAGCCGTTACTGTGTAGCGCTCTACCTCTTTTAGCGGTGCACCTTGGGCAACGCTAAAAGATGATGTAAGCAGTAAAGGTAGTGCAGCAATAGATACCGATAAACCAGACGAGGATTTAGAAGACACTGAAAAACTTGAATCTAGCAAAAAAGAAAACAATGATGATCTCACTACGCGATACATACCTGTGAAAATAAGTGTGCACTGAAAAAGTTGGCAAAGAAAATGAAAAACGCGGCAGTAAAACTACCACCGCGTACTTAGCAAGATGATGCTCAATTACCGCTATTTGGCGATTACAGGAAGACCCGTAGTCCACGGTCCACCTGCATCAACCACCGCTTGTTGAAGTGATGGTACAGCACGTTGCTGCAATGTCCCGATTCGCTTCACTACATCATCTAGACCATCGTTGGCGTAACCGAGCTGGTCTTTATGCTGCTGCGTTGGTCCGTAAGAAGACCCTAGTGCAGAACGGGCATAGCCCAATCGGCTCAACACATTTGCAGGCTTAATACCCATCTTATCGCGAGATGAAAGGCCAAACAGAACTTTGTTTACCCCGTTAATTTCATCTTGAATAGCAGCGTATTGCGCTTCAAGACTTTTCACATCACTTGGCGTGCGATCAATCGCGGTACGCAAAAGGCCCATGGTTTCTTTTAATTGCTTCAGTACAGTCGTCGATGATAATGCACGTTTTTGCGCATCGTTCACCGCATTACCATATGCTTCAATTTCAGCATGCGTAGCACCTTTCAGCGCGCCGTCATAGATAGATTCCAATACAAACGACGCTGGCTCAGAAAGCGCTGTTACCGTGGCACCTTCTCGCTTAAATAACGTCGCGGTATAGCTGCCTGGTAGCGCCATGAGTCCATTGTTCTTGCTGTCTTTGTCAGTAAGCGGAATAGTGAGTGAATATTTCATATCCCAGGTAATACGGTGTAAGCCTTTCTTTGTGTTACCTTCTACACGCTTCACTAAGTCACCATCACTGTCGCGTACTTCGACATACACTGCTGGGGCAGCTTCTTGGTTTTCAGCTTCAACCGCTTCCCAGCTTGGATACTTAGGGTACTTTTTGTCTTCTATAAGTTTCTTTTCTGCTTCTTGGCGCTTTTCCTTTGCCGTTAGCAAACTGTCTTTCAAATAGTAGGTGAAAGTTGCACCGTGCTCGGGATTCTCGGCAACAAAGCGATCGTCACCATCAGAGTCTGTGTGATTATCATCTAACTGGAACCACTTAACCGGTCGACTTGGCGCAAACAAAATGGCGTCTTTTTGCATCGACTTCTCGGTTAATGAACGCAGCGGCGCATAATCATCAAGTATGTAAATACCGCGACCAAACGTACCTGCGACTAAGTCATTCTCGCGACGTTGAATTTTCACATCGCGGGTTGAGATGGTCGGCATACCACCGTCTAACTCAACCCAGTCTTTACCGCCATCTACCGAGAAAAACACACCGAATTCAGTACCGATAAACAATAAGTCCTTATTTACGTGGTCTTGTACAATACGCCACACTAAGTGCTTTTCGGGTAAGTCATCGGCCAACGAAGTCCAACTTTTCCCTAGGTTAGTCGACTTGATTAGATAAGGCTTGTAGTCACCATATTTATGATTATCAAGGGCAACGTACACCGTATTGGGATCAAACAAGTCAGCGCGAATATCATTCACGTACGAATTGGCTGGAATCCCCTTAATGTCATCTAGCTCAATCTTTTTCCAAGATTTACCACCATTAGTGGTCACTTGGATAATACCGTCGTCGGTACCTGCCCACAGAATGTTTTCATCTACCGGGCTCTCAGCAAAATTGGCAATGGTATGAAACTCTGTCATGGCATACAGGTCCCAGCCGGCTTCTACTGACCACGTGCGCCCCATAAGTGGCGAATGCATGCGATTGCCGTTTTTAGTGAGATCGCCCGACACTGCCGTCCAGCTGTCACCGCGATCATCACTTCGCCAAACCCGCTGTGAGGCAAAATAGATACGCGCAGGATCATGTGCAGACACATTAATCGGCGCATCCCAGTTAAACCGCTCTGCAGGGTCGCCTGGTAGTGGCTGAGGCTTAACATACACCCCTTCTCGGGTAGTCGTATCGACACGCACCAAATTTCCTTGCTGCCACTGCGAATACATAATGTCAGGGTTGCCAGGCTCTACCGCTGGGCCGTGTCCATCACCGCCCAAGGTTAAGAACCAATCTTTGTTCTTTATCCCCTCTTCACGCATAGTGCGCGAAGGACCGCCTTGGGTGGAATTATCCTGTGCGCCAGCGTAGATCTTGTAAAATGGTTTAGAGTCATCTGGCGCTACTTTATAGAACTGGGTTAATGGAAGGTTCGCCATAAAGCGCCAATTCGCCATTCTGTCGTGAGACATATAAATACCACCATCGGATCCCATCAATACGAAATCTGGGTCGGTAGGATGGAACGCCATGGCGTGGTCGTCTACGTGCTTGCGTTTAGTGTTGATGGGCGTCCACGTTTTGCCGCCGTCATCCGACACTTTGCTGTAGTTACTGGCAATATAAACACGGTCAAATTGATGTTGGTCAGCGAATATTTCCTGATAGTAGTGAGGACCTGTGCCACCGCCTACTTCATCTGACATTTTAGTCCAGCTAGCACCTTGGTCGGCTGAACGGTAGAAGCCACCACCGCGATTATCAGTTTCAATGGTGGCATAAATCACATCTGGGTTCATGGGTGATATAGCCATACCAATTTTACCCATGTTGCCTCGTGGTAAACCTGTTTTAAGTTCAGTCCAAGTTTCGCCTCCGTCGCTGGAAGTATGGATACCTGCGCCTTCGTTCGTTCCCACATAGGCGCCAATTGAACGCTGACGCGCCCACGTTGCAGCATAAAGTTTGTCTGGGTTACGCGGGTCAATAAGTAGTGATGTTACCCCGGTCCATTCGTCAGCTGGCTTAAGCACTTGCTTCCACGTTTCACCGCCATCGGTCGTCTTATAAAGCCCACGCTCGCCGCCGCCACTCCACAATGGCCCTTGGGCAGATACCCATACAACATCTGGATTTGTAGGGTGAATAATAATGTCAGAAACGTGCTCTGACTTCTTCAGACCCATATTCTTCCAGGTTTGACCGCCATCTAGCGATTTATATACACCGTCGCCAAAGCTAATGTGACGGCCACCATTATTTTCGCCCGTTCCCACCCAAATAATATTTGAGTTGCTTGGCGCAATGGTCACGTCACCAATGGAGTAAACTGGCTGGTCGTCGAAAATTGGCGTCCAGGTCGTACCCGCGTTGGTAGTTTTCCACACGCCACCCGAGCCCACCGCGGTGTACCATGTTGAGGGATTGTTCTGATCGACTGCGATATCAGCGATACGCCCAGACATGTACGCAGGCCCAATGTTTCTCAGCTCCATGGCTTTGAATGTTGAACTGCTGAAGACTTCATTCTTGTCGTTTTTGTCTGCAAAGGCGGGGGTGCACGCAAGTGCAACTGATACAGCAACTGCCGCTTTAAGAAGCTTTTTCATTATTGTTATCCAGTGTGTTTGATAGGGCTCAAAACCCTTTTTTAATTTGTAGTACTATCGCTCTATAGCATTACTAATAAATGCTTAAAGTTACAATGTAACATACGACCAACTGCTTATTACAAAAGTTGAAAATATTGTGCACCGACTTAACATTACTTAATATCTTGATGGTCATTAGCCAGTGCATTTTTTCAAAAAGTAGTTTAGCCCTACCGACTCATTCTGTACATTTATTCAACAAATCGTATATTATCCAATCTGGATCTTTGTTTTACTATTCAGGGCGCCAGCCTAAGAATACTGATACTGATTCACAGGATTCAAATAGACACGAAAAAGCTTAAAGGCTCGAAGGGAATACATAAAAATAATATGCGGATTAGACATCTAACAATTTTACTCGTCGTTGCCAGCGTTCTACTTAGTGCCTGCACACCTTCACAACCTACAAACAAAATTCTGATCAGTGGTCCTTTTGAACCAGTCAATAACGATCCGGCAAGTACCGGCTACATGTTTACACGAATGCAAATTCTGGAAACTCTCATAGACGTGGATAACCAAGGTCAGCTTATCCCAGGACTTGCTAGCTCATGGTCAAATGATGAGGACTTTACTGTTTGGACATTTAATTTACGTCCTGATGTGTATTTTCATGACGGCACATTAATGACCGCCGACGCCGTCTACAAAAGCCTTTCGGTCGCGTTTGGTAAACCAACGCCATTTTCAAAAGATATGATCGCCAACATGGAGGTGGTATCAGAATATTCTATCAAGTTCACCTTGAACCAAAGTTACCGTCCTTTCCCTTCCCTGTTAAGTAATTATGCAACTGCGATCGTGGCACCTGCTACCTTCGGCAAGTTCAATCGAATTAAAACCTTAATAGGTACAGGCCCCTATCAGATTACGCACTTTGAACCACCCCACAATATTACAACCACACGCTTCGACAATTATTGGGGCGAGCCCGCTGTTATTGAAAACGTTGAGTACGTAACGGGTCACCGCTCTGAAACGCGGGCGCTTATGGTACGAACGGGGCAAGCAGATATTGTGTACAACCTCGACCCTGCCGCGGTTAGCATGTTGCGCACTGACTCTAACGTAAACGTGTTTAGCGACAGGATCCCTCGCACCACTTTAGTTAAGTTAAATAGCGGCCATCCTATCCTCTCAGATGTAAAAGTAAGGCAAGCACTGAGTTTAGCGATTGACAGAAAAGGCATTGCATCTGGCGTAATGCGTATATCGAATATCTCTGCTGATCAGCTATTTGGCCCAAATATTCGAGACTGGCATATTCGTTCTACTGCCACAGATAATGCTACCAATACTATTTCAATGGGTGACGCTGACAATAATCCAACAATTAAAAATAGCGTTGAAAATGGCGACTTATTATTAAATAGGAAAAAAGCGGCACAGCTGCTAACCGACGCGGGATGGTTAGTAGGTGAGAATGGAGTACGCTACAAAGATGGCTCGCCTTTAACGCTTGATATGATTACCTATGCCAATCGGCCAGAACTCATTACCATTGCCACAGCAATTCAAGATCAGTGGGCTAGCATTGGAGTGAAGCTCTCTGTCCATATGGAAAATGTAAGTGCCATTCCTTCAGGGCATGCTGATGGTACATTACAAACTGCACTTATGGCGCGTAACTTTGCTAACATCCCAGACCCTCTCGGTATAATGCTGGCTGACTTTTCTTCAAAAGAAGGCGGCGATTGGGGGCCAATGAACTGGCAAAATGAAAAAGTCTTTAGCGATTTAAAGACCTTGAGTCACACCACGGATGAACACGCTTACAAATCGTTGATATCATCAATTATGCAAGAAGTTCAGCAAGACGTTCCTCTTATCCCCGTTATGTACTATGTGCAGCAAACGGCGACTTCTAGCCGACTAAGAAACTTCAGCTTCGACCCTTACGAGCGTTCTTTTCGCGTATCTCAAATGAGAATAGCCCCATAATAATGAGAAAAATCCTACTTCAACGGCTGCTTCAAGCTGTACTGATGGCGTGGAGTGTAGGCACACTCACATTTATTATAACCCGTTCACTACCTGGAGATATGGCTTACAAAATAGCGGCTGGCCGCTACGGTGACGATGCGGTAAGCACAAGTGCCGCTAACGCCGTAGCAGAAGAACTTGGTCTGCACAGAAGCGCTTTCGAACAGTACGTAAGCTGGATGACTGATTTAGCCTCACTGGATTTAGGCAATAGCTTGGTCACGGGGGCCCCCATTGTTGTTGAGCTACAAAATCAGCTTTCTTACACCCTTGTTCTCGCTGGACTCGCTATTCTGGTATCCGCATTAATTGCGTTTCCTCTGGGAATTTATAGCGGCATCAGAAGCGCTCGAAAAAGTGAAAATACTCCTAAAAGCCGTGCTTCTCTTTTTGATAAAACAGCATTAGTGTTTTCCACGTTCGTGCGCTCTCAACCGGTCTTTTGCTTGGGGCTAATTCTCATCTTTATTTTTGCACTAGAGCTCAACTGGCTACCGGTTGCGGGCTCTTCAGGCTTTGTCTATACCATATTACCTGTAATGACCTTAGGGTTAAGCCTGGCGGCTATATCAAACCGCGTAATTCGCAATAGTACTGTTAATGCGGTTCAATCGGGTTACTTCCATTTCGCCAAGATAAAAGGGTTAAGCGCTCTAGAAGCGTTCAGGTGCCATGCGCTACCTAACATTGTAATACCTGCTCTAGCCTTCATGGGCATACAACTTATCGGGTTAATTGAAGGCGTAATTATGATTGAAAGCCTTTTTGCTTGGCCCGGCATAGGACACGGACTTTCCCATGCTGTCTTTGCCCGCGACATCACTATGTTACAAGGCACAGCTTTGCTGATGGGCATGTTATTCGTATTGGTCAACACACTAGTCGATTTAAGTCAGTATGCACTCGACCCAAGGGTGAGAGAGAATCGAGGATATAGCCAATGAAGACACCCGCCTTATCTGTTGAAAAATTGATTGGCTTTTCACTTTTGATGCTGCTCTTATTACTTGCGTTGGGCGAGCCTGTTCTATTGGGAACAAACGGTAATCAACAAAATTTAAAGCAAGTGCTCGAAGCCCCAAGTGCGCAACATTGGTTAGGTACAGATCAGTTCGGACGCGACATGTTAGCCAGAATCTCAGAGGGTCTGCGCATATCACTTTCTCTCGCTGCACTGTGTGTACTAAGTTCATCAATCATTGGCGTGCTAACGGGCGTAATTGCAGCGTGGTGTAGAGGCTGGGTAGATACGACGTTGAATTTCATTGCCAATACGATATTGGCGCTCCCCGGACTGGTACTTATTCTTCTTTTCGCGGCGCTAGTACCCGGCTCTTTCATTATGCTGTATTTAGCCATTTCCTTAGTACTGGCCGTCGAATACTTCAGGCTGGTACGTGCTATCACTCTACCAGTAGTGACAGGCCCTGCACTGGAAAACTCTGCGCTAATGGGTTTTCCAAAACGCTATTTATTTAATAAGCATATATGGCCCGCCATTCGACAAGACGTGTTATCACTTGCTGCTTTTGGTGCCTCCTCCTCAATTATCGCCATGGCATCGGTGGGCTTCGTTTATGTTGGTTTAAAACCTCCCAGCCCTGAGCTCGGGCTGATGATAGTTGAGCTTTTTCCATACTATCACGAAGCACCTTGGCTGCTCGCACAACCTATTTCCACCCTATTCGTTCTCGTACTGGGCTTTCACTTACTTTCTGCGAAGAGTGACAAAACACCTCGTTTAAATAAGTTCATTTTTGACAGCAGCAGTAGACTATCAAAGAGTGATGCATTGGAGCGCAAACTGTGAGCCAATACATTGCTATTGAACACTTATCAATTTACGCGCAAGACACCATTATTGTAGAGGATCTATCCCTTAACCTTGAACAAGGCGAGACACTGACTATATTGGGTGAAACCGGGGCAGGTAAAAGTCTGCTAGCGCAAGCAATTATGGGCGACTTACCACCTGCACTGAGGGTTACGGGAAATGTTCTGGTAAACGGTGTAGATATGCTTCGTGCGAACCGACGAGAATGTGAACAATTGTGGGGGCGAGACATTGTTATGCTGCCGCAAGAGCCATGGCATTCTCTAAGCCCAATGATGAAAATTCGCCAGCAAGTCGCCGAAGTTTTTCGGTTTACATTGGGTAACGGTGCTCGCGAAGCACAAAAGAGTGCGAAGACACAGCTAGACAACCTGGCTCTTAAAGACGACAGTGATAAGGTCCCTTCTCAACTTTCCGGTGGAATGGCACAGCGTGTCGCTTTTGCCTGTGCATCAGCGACTAATGCACCTTTATTTCTAGCCGACGAACCCACAAAAGGGCTAGATGCCGGACGCAAACATCATATTATTGAGCAACTAAAGCAAAAAGCTAACGACGGTACGCTACTTACTATTACGCACGATGTTTCAGTGGCAGAGGCACTGGGTGGTAAATGTATGGTGCTTAAAAACGGGAAACTGGTTGAAACAGGTGATACCCGCAAGATACTGTCCTCCCCGTCATCAAACTATACCAAAACCCTTATTGCGTCGGCTCCGCAACACTGGACGGCTACAGCAAAAAAAACGCATAGGTTTGCACCGCTGGTATCGGTGAATGATCTCACAATTATGAGAGGTAACCGTACACTATTTACTGGCCTTAGTTTTTCTTTAGGGGAAGGCGAAATTGTCGGGCTTTGTGGTGATAGCGGCAGTGGAAAAACGTCTCTAGGTGATGCTCTACTTGGGCTTCTACCCTATCAAGGCAATATTGCGTTTCATACGCTTTTACACCGTTATCAAACCCTAAAGCTATATCAAGATCCCCCAAGTTCATTTGCCGATCACACTACGCTTAATTCATTGATTGATGACGTAATAAAGCTTCACAAGGTGTCTAAAAAGCGTGCTGATTTACTTTCAGCTCAACTAGGCCTTAACCAGCGATTGTTTGAGCGCAGCGCCTCTGAGGTAAGTGGAGGTGAGCTTCAACGCATTGCATTGCTGCGCGCGCTGCTACTAAGGCCCAAGCTACTTATAGCTGACGAGCCAACATCTAGGCTCGACCCCATTACAAGTAAGGCAATTACTCACTTACTTGTCGATCAATGCAGAGAAGAAAATTGCACGGTGCTCTTTATCAGTCACGATAGAACACAGCTAGAAAAAGTCTGTGACCGCGTCATTGACCTTCAGACTCTCACAACATCAAAAGCCGTTATATAACGGCTTTTAGAAGACAATATTCAGGGCACTTTCGTGTGTTTATACGCAAACCGTAGCCGCGAATGAACTAAAAAGTCACGATTTCATCATCAATAAGATGACCTACAGCCTGACTCTGCTCAGCATCGACAAAGGCGCTATCAATAGCGCTAAAGCGCGCCGTAGTGACCTTTCGATAATTCGGGTGGGTATAAATATAAGTTTGCTCTGACTGAAGCGCCTCTATCACGCGTTCAGCTAGCACAGAGGCATCGATTCCCGACTCTACTGCTTTAGTGGCTGCTTGAGCTCCGGCTTTAAGCTTCTCTTTATCAATGCGTTTTTCAGCAGCTACTGCATATTTTTGCTGCCTATTTCTATACGACTCGTGAATGCGGGTTTTCACGAATGCTGGACACAATACAGAAGTATGGATTCCAAAAGGTTTCAGTTCTGGTACCCAGCTTTCCGTCATAGAGACAACCGCAGCCTTTGATGCGCAATAGGCCGCCGCATATGGCATGCCCATCATTCCTGCCATCGACGCCACGTTTAGCACCCAACCTCCTTCGCCGTGCTCTTTAATAGCTGGCACGCATGCTTGTGCGCCATAGAGTACGCCCATAACGTTGACGTCCATTACCCAGCGCCAGGTCTCATGCTCCGAATCTTCAACTTTCCCCGGCGTACCGCCAACGCCAGCATTATTGATGACCATATGAACCTTGCCAAACTTCTCTTTGGCGTTAGCTACAATATCTTCCCACTGAGAGTAATCGGTAACATCAAGGGCGCAAGTCAATACATCGAAACCTTTCTCACGTAAGTCGTTACCCGATTCGGTTAATGCAGCATTATCAATATCGCCCATGACGATATTCATACCCTGCCTTGCCAATGCCTCTGCCAGCGCTAGCCCTATGCCGCCAGCGGCGCCAGAAATAATAGCGGTCTTACCCGTAAATTCGTTAGACATCTTACTCTCCTGTTATTGTTCTTGCGCCGCGGGCCCTTTGGGAAAGCCATTTCAATGAGGAATTAGAAATCGCCTATCTCACTCAATTAGCGCTTATCTACACACCTAGATTAGGGGTAACAGGATGGGGAAAATACTTTATTTGGCTAATTTGAATAGCTTCATGAAATTAATAAGGCAGGTTAAAAGTAAGGGCGGGGCAAACAAAAAAGGGCAGTGACTAACCCTGCCCTTTGCTTGAATAGACTATCTCTTGCCCGTGGTTAGTTCGTTTACTTCGCCGGCATAACATAAACCTCGCGAACGCAGGCTGACTCTTCTGCGCTTAGGGCAAATAATACCGATTTTGCGATATCCGCTGGCTGAAGCTTATCTTCCTTAGGTTCATCAAAAAATGGCGTATTCACCATACCAGGGCAGATAGTTGTACAGCGGCCGCCCCACTCGCGCATTTCTTCTGCGAGGTTCTGACCGAAACCATAAGCAAACCACTTACTTGCCCCATATACAGAGCCTTTCAGGGCTATTCGACCGGCGACCGAAGACGTAATAATGAAGTGGCCTTGCGTATCGCGCAGGTACGGCAATCCGGCTTTTGCAGTATAAAGCAGTCCATTTACGTTTGCGCCCAGCATGCCATCCCAGTCATCTACGTCCCCCTTTTCAATGCCGGCGGCTTTCGCGCCACGCCCGGCATTAGCGAAAATGCCGTCAATGCGACCGAAATGTTCGCTCACCTTTTTAAACGCCGTATCGACATCTTTAAAGTCGCTAACGTCAGTTTTTACAGCGAACGCAACATCATTGCCAAACTCTTCGACTAAGGCACGCAATTTGTCCTCACTTCTTGCTAAAAGGGCAACATTAAAACCGTTATTTACCAGTTGCTTTGCTGTTTCTTTGCCAATGCCGCTGGAAGCTCCCGTTATCGCGATAACCTTTTTATTTGTAGCTGCGGTGGACATACACTTCCTCCTTTTTATTGGGCAACCATTTCACTAATTTTGCTTACGAAAGCAGGGATATCATCTGGGTTTCTACTGGTCACCAGTTTTGCATGGGTCACCACTTCCTCATCAACCCACGTCGCACCAGCATTTTTGAGATCTGTTTGGATACTAGGAAACGAAGTGAGTGTTGCACCTTTCGCTAACCCAGACTCCACCAGCAACCATGGACCATGACAGATAGCACCTATAGCTTTAATACTTGCCGCGCTGTTTGCACTCTTGATGAAGGCAACTGCATCTTCGTTGGTACGCAGCACATCGGGATTGATTTGACCGCCGGGTAGCACAAGGGCATCGTAATCTTCTGGGTTTACAGACGTAACTTGTTTATCAACGTTAATTTCTTTTCCCCAGTTGTCTTCGTCCCATGCTTTGATCGTCGATTGAGCATCAATAGATAGCACATCAACGTCAGCACCTTGCTCAATAAACTTGTCTCTTGGTTGAATCAACTCGCTTTGCTCAAAACCATTGGTTGCCAAAATAGCGATTTTTTTGCCTTTAAGGTTTTGGGTGTTGCTCATAATGTTCACTCCTTTTGAAAGACGAAATGTAAAGCTAGAAAAAACAGGGGTCGCCGCACGACAGGAATAACTGTCCGCCTACCACCTTTAGCAAATCCCATCAGGTGAACGCGTTAGTTTGTGCATGGCATAACCTAGCTCTTACTATCTAGCTAAGGTGCTATTGAAGGTGCAAATTGCAAACCATTCCCAAAGAACAAAGCAAACCATTGATTTTATGAAAATAAATACAAAAAAAGAAATCTCACCAACACCAATAGCCACGCACATATTCAGATTTTGTGAACAATTTACAGAGCTTGTTTCTCGCTCCTTTTTTAAGCTGATGTAAGCCGACAGCGAAGTTTTCATGTATCAAGCTTTAAGAGTTCTATCGTTTAGGCAAAACATGAGGACACATGAGCAAGGAACGTTTCAACCACGCTAAATCTGCATTCGAGCTTTCGTTGAAAAGTTGGTGGAGTATTTCAAAGCGTATTTTCACTAGCCTGCAAAAAGACAACATTCCTCTTATCTCTGCTGGCGTTGCCTTTTACTGCTTGCTGGCTATCTTCCCCTTACTAGGGGCAACTATTGCCTTGTATGGGCTTGTTGTCTCTCCCGATGAACTGCAACGCCACATGGCATTGCTGGTAAACGTGGTGCCAAATGACAGTCGCTACATCATTGAAGAACAGCTTAAAAATTTAACTGAGAAGTCGAATACTGCATTAGGCTGGAGTTTTTTATTTACTCTGCTCTTGTCACTGTGGAGCAGTAGCAAAGGCGCCAACGCACTGATAAAAGCATGCAACATTACCTATAGCGAGGCGGAAGGAAGAGGCTTTTTCAAAGGTATTCTAGCGCGCATTACGTGCACCATATTTATGATCCTTACCGTAATTGTGTCCCTCGCCTGCATCACCATTTTACCCGAAGCAATAAACTGGATGACGTCAAGTGCCCTTAGTACCGAGCAAGCCATGTGGGTGACTTGGCCAGTTATGCTGGCCCTATTTAATATTGCGCTTTCAGCCCTATACCGATATGCCCCTCACCGAAGAGAAGCCCAGTGGCGCTGGGTGACACCGGGTTCAGTTTTTGCCACCTTATTATGGGTAGTAGCCTCGTATGGCTTTTCGATATACCTCAATGAATTTGGAAGCTACAACAAAACCTACGGATCCGTTGGGGGCATTATTATTTTGCTTATGTGGCTGTACTTAACCGCGTATATCATTCTAATTGGTGCAGAGGTAAACTCGTCGATAGAGCTACAAACCTCCGCGGACAGTACGGTAGGAGAAGATAAACCTATGGGCGAAAGAAACGCATTTGTGGCAGATCATACACCGGATGATTTAAGGCGCTAATGCTTAAACTATCTAAGGCGCATGCACTATCTAGCAGCGCCTTCCTCACCATCAATTTTTAGCATCTTTACGAGCATTTCTTTTCATTTTACCTATATCTGAATTTGCCTCATATTCGCGCCGCGAAATTATCTTCTCTTTCCTTTGATGTAAGGCATTACCTTGGACAACACCCTTATCCCGCCAGCCAAAGCGCGGGTTTCTGTTCCCGTTATTGCGCTGGGTATGTACGCAGTTGCGTCTGGCTATTTGATGAGTCTGATCCCACTAATGCTCAGCCATTACAACCTAGACACGACTATCGCCAGTTGGCTGGCTAGTAGCTTTTACGCTGGACTGCTAGTGGGTGCCCTTAGTATTGAACCGTTGGTCACCCGCATTGGGTACAAGCACGGTTTTGCGCTGTGTTTAGGCGTACTATTACTAACTATTGTAGTAATGCCTTTGTTTGCTCACACCGCGGTTTGGCTTGTGGCTCGGTTAGTCGCTGGCGTTGCTGTAGCGGGTGTATTTGTTATCGTAGAGTCGTGGCTTTTACACGGCGACGAAGCTGATAGAGCCAAACGTTTAGGCTTATACATGGGCGCACTGTACGGGGGAAGCTCTTTAGGTCAGTTAGGTATTGGCGCTATTGGCGTAGGCGGCATGCTTCCTTTTGCTGCCATTTTCACTATGTTGATTTTAGCCATAGGCGTACTTTTGTTTGCAAGAAGCGAGCAGCCTGAAGCTTCACACAGTACGCCACTGTCGCTAAAGCAAATATCGAAACTAAATCATGCCGCAATTATTGGTTGCATAGTGTCAGGCTTAACTCTAGGTGCCATTTACGGCTTAATGCCCCTTGAACTATTAAACCGCGGCATTGCTCATGACGATTTGGGTAGCTTAATGGCCTTAATTATTTTAGGCGCTATGGCAGTTCAACCTTTAATTCCTGCGCTATCCAAGTACTTAGGCCGCACGTTACTCATGGCGCTATTTTGTTTACTGGGTGTCGCCGCCATAACATTAACCGCAGCGGTTAGTGGTGTATACGCTTTGGGAGCAGGTCTGTTTCTATTAGGAATGGCAATATTTGCCCTATACCCAGTGGCAATAAATCTGGCCTGCGACAAACTCGATGCTAGCTTCATTGTATGCGCCACACAGGTCATGCTTTTCAGCTATAGCGTGGGTTCAGTAGTAGGCCCACTTATTGCCGATAACTTTTTAGTCGGCCCTCAAGGGTTGATGGGTTACTTATTTGCGTGCTTACTTGCTACCAGTATTTATATGCTGATAGCCAGTGTTAAAACCAAAGGTCGCGCCATGGCAGGCGAGTAACACCTTCGCCACCATTGCCCATTAGATTGCCATAATCTCTGTTCACAATTCGCCCTATTCAGGGCGCTTAATGGTAAGTGTCGATACTAAAGCGAGCTTACCTGATGCTATTTTCCAAAACACCCAAACGGGATTATTTAACGCCTGCCAATACTCACAAACCTTGGTTTAGGGAACGGCAACATGCAGCCAAGCCGCGTAATCACAGGTTGCTTATCCTTACTTCCTTCCTCTGCTTTTTGCTTGGCATAGTAGTTAGCCCGCTAAGTCGCGCTGAGTCTGGCGAATTGATGCTGCAAAGCGTGGACGGTGAGTATTCCCCCGCTCTATTGCATTCAACTGACGTGGATTTACAGGTGAATGGCATGATTGCGCACGTTACCTATTCTCAAAAATTCACTAACACTAGTAATGAATGGAAGCATGCCGTTTACACCTTTCCGCTTAATGAAAACGCGGCGATTAACAGTATGGAAATGCTAATAGGAGACAGAATAATCCGGGGGCAAATTAAGCCGAAGGCAGAAGCGAAAGAAGCATTTGAAGCGGCCAAAAAAGCGGGAAAGAAAGCCAGTTTAACAGAGCAACAACGCCCAAATTTATTTACTCAGCAGGTCGCGAATATAGCGCCGGGTGAGGAAATAACGGTGACACTTCAGTACGTCCAACAGGTAGACTACCGCGATGGAAAATTTACTTTTCACTTGCCTACTACGCTCACTCCTCGCTATTCGCCCGGCATTCCCCTAAATCAGTTTAACGAGAATACAGTGGCTGAAATATCAGGTACAGGTTGGGGAGAACCCACAGATCAGGTACCCGATGCCAGAGCTATCACGCCTTATATGAGAGAAGGCAATGAAGGCCCGCAACTTACGTTCAACGCAACACTAAATACTGGTTTAACGCTTAATAGCGTCACTAGCAGAAATCACCGTGTGAATTGGTCAGAATCCACAGGTAATTATCTTGTCACCTTTAATCAAAGCAATATCAAAATGGACCGAGACATTTGGCTAGAGTGGCAGCCTTCGCCCTCTAGTGCACCACAAGCAGCTATTTTCACTGAATCAAAAGATCAGCATGACTACGCCCTTGTTATGCTAATGCCGCCACAAGTGAAGAGCCAAGATTTACAGGATTTTGATCGCGATATCACCTTCGTTATCGACACGTCAGGCTCTATGGGAGGTCGGCCAATTGTCGACGCAAAAGAGAGTTTACAATTAGCGATAGACCGCTTGAGTGAGAAAGACCGATTTAATGTTGTAGCATTTAACAATGACACCACGCGTTTGTTTGAAACCTCGGTAGAGGGAACAACACGAAACAAGCAATATGCGAGGAACTTTGTAAAGCACCTCAATGCAGGGGGCGGCACTGAAATGGCATCAGCGCTTAATGCCGCACTTAAACCCACGACAGCTGAAAATTTTATAAAACAAGTTGTCTTTATCACCGATGGGGCGGTAGGCAATGAAGCTGCATTGTTCTCGCAAATAAAGAACGAACTGGGTGATGCGCGCCTTTTTACAGTAGGCATAGGCAGCGCGCCCAATAGTTATTTTATGACCCGAGCCGCTCAGTTTGGTCGCGGAAGCTATGTATTTGTTAGCAATACTGCAGATATTAAACAGCAAATGGATAGCTTGCTTTATAAGTTAGAAAGCCCTGTGTTGAGTAATTTAAGCCTCACTCTACCAGCTGGCTATGCACAGTCAGCAGAGATTTACCCTTCTAAGATCCCTGATTTATACGCGGGAGTACCTTTGCTCTTGAATGTGAAACTGCCTCATAACGCCGGTACAAGCGGAAAAATAACCCTTAAAGGCACACTAGTAGACAAGCAGGGCACCACTCGCGAGTGGACCCGTTCGGTAGCAATATCGCCAACGTCGACAGGTTCTACTCAACACATTGGCGTAGCGACTGCGTGGGCAAGAAAGAAAGTGGCGGCGTTAATGGATGAAAAAGCGTTAGGGCGAAATGTAGATGAAGTAAAACAGGACATTCTTGCTGTAGCCCTGCCCCATAAACTTATAACAGAGTTCACCAGCTTCGTTGCTATTGAAGAAAAAATAGCAAATACACAGCGCATACCGTCTTCCACCGAAAACGTAAGAAACTTAATGCCACAGGGAACGCAATTCAGACAAATCAGTTACCCCCAAACCGCAGCGGGTGTATCTGAACATGTCGTATTAGGTATGATTGCCATGCTTTTATTGTCGCTTTTTCACAGCATCGCCTTTTTGCGAAACAAAGGGGGAACGAGGTTAGCACCTTAGGCTCATTTCTTTATTTTTTGACTGAATATTGCTTGGACAAACAATGATTAAATACTCTTTTACCATCATCTTAGTCTTGATCGCCACAGCCAGCTTTGGCAAAGCTGGCTGGATATTGCTGAAAGCTGAGCTCGCGCAATATTTAATTCAATCTTCGTGGGAAGAAACGCTAACCACTGGTGCTAACCAGAAGCCTTGGCGTTGGTCTGATACCTGGCCAGTAGGCAAGCTGGTTCATGCCAAAAGCGAAACGCAGCTGTATGTACTAGAAGGCGCACAGGGAAACGCCCTTGCATTTGGCCCTGGACACCACACCGGCTCGCCCCCACTCGGACAGGGTGGTAGTGTGATTGGCGGGCATAGAGATACTCACTTCACGTTCTTAAAGAAGGTGAGAGCCAGAGATATTATGCAATTGCAGTTGCCGAACTCACAGTGGGTAACCTATCGGGTTGTATCGAAGACGATAGTCGATGCCGCCTCGGCAATGAAAGTAGATGTAAATGGGCAGCAGCTCTACTTAGTTACCTGCTACCCATTTAATGCGGTATCAACACAAAGTAATTTACGCCTTGTTGTTGAGCTGGTCGAAACTGAAAGCCAGCGAACCTAAATAGGTTCGCCTACAATTAATTAGCCGCTTGTTACGGCGAAAATAAAGGACCAATGCGAACAACCTATCGCGTTTAACCTGTTTTCTAGCGAGTAATAGATTCTATGTGCAGCGAAGAAAACGTGCCGTTCCAGATTTGCTCACCTATGCTGACATTTTCAAAGCTAATATCGTCGGCATTTTCTAGGACAAGAATTTCTTCTGCTTCCTTAATTTTAATGTCTTTGAATTTAACGTTGTGCACAGGGGCTGCGTCCGGAGCGTGAATTTCCAAAACCGTTCCCACATTTTCTACCGTTAAATCTTCAATAATAATGTCGGTATAGGTAGCCGGAAAATTACCATGTAAATTACTTGGGTAGTTTAGCTGGAACCAGAATAAGTGCTTAAACGAAGCCACTTTACTGCCTCTAATTCGAACCATTTCGACGCGCCCGCCTCTGTCTAAGTTACTCTTAAAGCGATATGCTGAGTCGCCTTCATGCAAGATGTTGTTCTCAAAAAATACGCGCTTAATGCCGCCAGACATTTCCGAACCAAGACCAATGCCGTCTTCCCCGCCTAAATCATTGTTTCGCGCAACAATGTCTGTGCTAGGTATACCTATATTTCGACCGTCGGCGTCTCTACCAGACTTAATAACGATACCGTCATCACCGGTTCTAAAGTGATTATCTTCGGCAAGCACAAACTGGCTCGACTCAATGTCTAACCCATCGTTGTTGTACAGGTGACTTTCTACCTTCACTCGTCTTACCGTAGCATGAGAAGTATAAACTAAGTGATTAACCCAAAACGGTGAGTTCAGGGCCGTATAATCTTCAAGCAGCACACGCTTGGCGTGGAAAAACTGAATAAGCGGAGGGCGCAAGTAATGCCCTTCTCCGAACTGACGCTTCTCTACTGGAACGCCATCAAACCCCATTTTACGAAGCGCATGCATATCTGTATTTTGTTTCTCATACCAGCCAATGAACGCCGATTGGGCATTTCCGTCGATAGTACCTTTACCTGTAATTGCCACATCTTCCACATTTAGCGCATAAATTAGCGGTGAATAGGTAAATACCTCAGTACCCTCCCAACGGGTTTTAACCACCGGTAGGTAGTGCGAAGGGTCGCCGGAAAACAGCAGAGTAGCGCCCTCCTCTAGGTGCAAGTTCACTTTGCTTTTAAGACGAATAGGACCGTCTACTTGCCATGTTCCTTTGGGCACAACAACAATACCGCCGCCGCTAGCCGAAGCCTTGTCAATTACACTTTGAATTGGCGCTCGCGCTGCACTTAGTGAAGTATCACTCACATCAACCACAAATTTTTCGTTTGGAATAGTGGGCAGCTGGATCTGATTTACAATCTGTTCAGCAATTTCCCAGTCTTCGTCAGTAGATGCCGACGCATAGGAACAAGTTAGAAGGGTCACAATAAACGCCACCCATCCCAAAGCCCGGCGGTGTGTGAAACGGCTGGGGTAGCTACTCATAGAACGGTCAACATCAGGTATAAAGCGCAGCATAAAAGCTCCATTATTTAAGTCGCAACTTATTACATTTAAGAAACAAAATATTCACATTACGACAATAATGCCACCGGTGGCATTATTAATCAAAATAATGTTACGGCCCGTTTAACCACGGCACGATTTTTATCTTTCGGATTAGTTTACTTTGCGCTTAAGTGCGGCTTTTTCGGTTTCACTTAAAAAAGCAATTGCCAATGCATTCTCTTGCGCTTGTTTAATATGAGAAGGCATAAGGCCAGCTTGCTTAGCTGCAACGGAGAATTCGTGATCTAACTCTACACCTTGAACTGCCGGGTCGTCGGTATTCAGGCAGGCGAGTATGCCGTGATCCAAAAAGGTTGTTAACGGGTGCTCTGTTAATGATGTGACCGTGTTCGTCAATACGTTGCTGGTTAAACAGCTTTCAATACCAATACGGTTGTCGCGCAAATAGTCCATTAGCTTAGCATCATTAATAGCGTTAACACCGTGTCCTATTCGCACAGCACCTAAGTCGTTAATGGCTTGCCAAATGCTCTGCGAGCCTACTGCTTCACCTGCATGAATTGTGATAGGCAGCCCTTCGCGGCGCACTTTTGTAAAGTGCTCTATGAACATGTTGCCAGGAAAGCCTTTTTCATCACCCGCCAAATCAATTGCAGTTATATGCGCTTTACAGGCCAAGATTGAATCTAGCTCATGCTGACATACTTTTGCGCCATAAGAACGCGACAAAATACCGATGAGATTAACTTTAACATCGTGATCTTTAGCTGCGCTTTTTACACCATCTATTACGGCCTCAACCACACCTTGTGTTGGTAGCCCGTGACTTTCAGCCATAAAATAAGGACTAAAACGCAGCTCTGTGTAGTCAATACCCAGCTTAGCCGCATCTTCAACATTCTCTATCGCCACCCGTTTGCAGGCGTCGAGACTGCCTAACACCTTAACGCCCCAAGTAAGCTTATCTAAAAATGACACCAAATCGGGGGCGATCTCCATTACTTGAACATGCGGTCGCAAGCCCTCTAACGAATAAGCTGGCAAACAAATGTTAAATTGCTGACCAAGCTCCAGAATCGTCTGCAGACGCACATTGCCATCTAAATGACGATGTAAATCAAGTAATGGAAAGTTTTTATTTATCATGGAAATACGATGAGTTAAGGCGTAAGCCCTACTATACCACTTGGCGCTGTAAACCTCGCACTCTTGCAGAAAATAACTTTTTTATAGCGGGACAAAACAGTGCTTTTTTTGAAGCAAAATTTGTTTTAAGTTCGCTCTTGGCATCTAACTTTACTCTATCGATGCTTTTCTTGATTACTTTTCATAATTTTTAGTAGCAACGAGCCAGTTGCTCGTTGGCGTGCGCCTTGTCAACAGGCTAAATACCACCAAAGAGCAACAGGCCTCTTCATTATCACCAAAAAACACTAACAGGAGCACAGTCATGTGCGGAAAATGTATAGAAGGCTGCTATTTAGCAGGCTGGCGTAATGGCGTGTATTCATTCGAACATATGCAAGAAGAACCCGATTTTATGGGGAAAGATGTAAAGGCAGCCCATGGCTTGGTGGAAGCGGTATGCTCATTAGGTTCTTCGCTCAATGAGCTCCACGCACTTGGATTAGCGGACTCGCCAATGATAGCTTGGGCAGGATGGATTTATTCGAGAAACGAATTGCACACCCAAATCGATTTAACACGGCATGACGACGTTCTTAAATATCAGAGGGCCTTACGTCATTCAAAAGAAAGTAAATGGGCTGAGATTAATGCCCTCTACCCGAACATTGCGAAGTTTTTAGATAACCTAACGCTTCAAGACGTTGCTAATACCCTCGATGAAGCGCTTCTCGATGAAATTGAGACATGCCTTCTTGCTCTTCATGGTAACGGGTATTACACCTTTGAATTCGTAGAGTCTATGTTCGCCGCCGAAGGGCTATTCCCCATTATTGAGCTTACTGATACTGCAAAGCCGTCACTGTTTGTTGACCATGCACTTGAAATATTCTTACTAACCGAACATCTTTTACACTTTCGCCCATTGTCTTGGGCGCTTCGTGTGGCGTTAACTGTTGACTTAACGTGCGATTTCGACAGCTTTCATATGGCGTGGCGTCGATACACCGCTAACCGCGTGTTAAACGCGCTTCTAATAAATCGCAATTTGAAAGGTGTGTACGCGTTAGCAAGTACACTTGAACTCAATACCGTTCACGCTATATGTCAGCGGAACGTAGCGAATAAACACTTACTTACTCAGCTATTAAGCGTCGTAAACAACTGTAAAGGCGACACTTATATTGAACCTAAACGTCTAGCCGCGCACATCACTTCATTGATCTCAGTGTAAATGCTTACTCCTTACACTTTGATATTTTGAGATAGGGTGACTCGGTGAATGGTTAAGTACAGCTCGTTATGACAGTCAAATACGTGCGAATCTAACTTAATCATTATAAGACGCGATGAAATGCAGTGCTCGATATCATAAAGTACTTTTGGCATGCCTTACCAAGAACAACGCCTTGGTAAGGCTATTCGCATTACATTTCTTTTTTAAGGGTTTTCGCAACCGCTAAAACTAGGTCTGCCGACGGGCGAACTTTGAAGTCTGGGCTAACATAGCTAAACAAAACCTGCCCTTTTTTATTGAGCATGAAGATGCTGGGTGCTGGTAAAACACTATTACCGCTTTCATCTTTTGTTAAGTTAATGCCATAGGTTTTGTACTTTAACTCAGTTACAGTATCTAAATAGAATCCAACACCGAACTCGCGAATAGTGTCTAGTTTGTCGTCGGATAAAAGCGTAACCAAGAATTCTGTTTCAAGCTTTTGCTCTTGCAAGCGCTCTGGTGATTCAGGTGAAATGGCCAAAATCTGATAGCCCATACCCACCAAGTCTTTTTCAATATCTTTAAGCTGGGCAAGCTGCTCATTACAATACGGGCACCACCCGCCGCGATAAAAAAGTACAATGCTGGGCTTTTGCATGGTAAGCGCTTGTAAGCTTACCGGCGAGCCATCTGCCATTTTAAGCGTTGTTTTAGGCGCCACTTGACCATTAAGCAACGGCGTTACTGAATCTGCATCTTCTGCAATAGTGCCGCGCTCCAAAGCATACGCATTTGATGCGCCTGCTATACAGGCGAACATTAACATCGCCATAGCCACTAGTTTCTTCATTAACCCTCTCCGTTTTCATTTTTGTTTGTTTAGTTTTTGGTTATCCGCGCTTTGCGCGATGTCCAATATGACCGAGAAGCTTCACTAGAAATTTCGCGCACCAATAAATAAACCGACAAATACTTGTATTGGGCGCTACTCACCTACAGCGGAATTTGCTTTTTACTGCTACTATAGCGCCAAAACTTGCTATGCCACTTTTTTACATAGCACACGGGGTTAACTTCAAGCCTCCTAAGAACAAAGCAGGAACACCATGGCTCTTAAAGCGACCATTTTTAAAGCTGACATATCCATCACGGATATGGATCGCAATTACTATAACGACCACAACCTTACTATTGCCCGTCACCCTTCTGAAAATGACGAACGAATGATGCTGCGCGTGGTTGCGTTTATTGTTAATGCTCATGAACGCCTACAGTTTACCAAAGGGCTGTCTGACGATGACGTTCCAGATTTATGGCAAAAGAGTTTTAGCGATGAAATAGAACTGTGGATTGAGTTAGGCCAACCCTCTGAACAGCGCATCAAAAAGGGCTGCAATCAAAGCCAACAAATGATGATTTATTCCTACGCCGACAACAGCTTCGACGCGTGGTGGAAGAAAGAACATAACAAGCTACAAACCAAAAAGAACTTATCAGTTTTCACTTTGCCAGAGTCGCTTGCCGCTACTTTGGCCAATGCTGTTCATCGCTCTATGCAAATACAGGTTACTATTCAAGATGGGCAAATGTGGCTAACCATTGAAGGTGCAGATGTCACCGAGAGCGTTGAAGTGTCTATAGAGAAGCAGTTGTAATGAAAAAACTCTCGGCCGTTCAACTCAAACAGCAAGCACTGGTTTTTTGTGTAGCCGATAGCCTTGAAGCACAAGCGCTTGAAGAGTTAAATGGTATGCAACAGTGTTGGTTTGACGTTCAGTATCACCAATTCCCCGGCTCGTTACTGCTTCGCTTTCAATTCGAAAATGAAGAAGCGGTGTCAAACGCGGAGCCCGAGCTAAAGAAGTGGCAGCGAAAATTAAGCGCAGCGCTACTTAAAAAGGGCGTTGTGTTGAAGGATATGCGCCGGCACCTCGTGTTTACCACACAAGGCCCAGAAGCGTAGCCTTGTCCAAATTCGCTGTACAATATCTCAGCATTCCACATGCAGTTTTGCCAGGTAAATGTTTGGTTATAATCCTTTCATTTTTCGGTATAAAGTCTACTTACACTTTATCAGGTAAGTAGGCTAGACTGGTCTCGTCGAATATTCAGCTTGCCGAATATGACAATAAAACGGCAGGCATTTTGAACGTTTACAATGGATATTTGAACACACCATGTTGACCGGCTTTGAAACAAGCCACTATCCCAGCAAAAGGAGCTTCACAATGAAAACTAAAGCAATGGCGTTAGCACTGTTACTGTCTTTAATGGGCTGTACTGAGTCTAGCGAAGAGACGAAAAGCGAAGTAAAAAAAGAGATGGAAAAAGCGGGCGAAGCGACAGCAGACGCCTATGACAGCGCAAAAGAAAGTGCTGCAGATTCTTGGGATAAAACCAAAGACGCGAGCTCTGAAGCTTACGAAGAAGGTAAAGAAATGGCTTCTGATGCCTTTGATGACGGCAAAGAGATGGCTTCAGACGCATACGAAGATGGCAAGAAAATGGCCTCTGACGCATACGACGCAACGGCTGAGAAAGCAGGCGAATTTAAAGACGCCGCAGCGAAGAAAGCTTATGAAGCTTGCGTAAAAATGAAAGAGCAAATGGGCGGCGACGTTAGCGAGTGCGACGATTAATTTAATCTTCCAGCGAAAAGCACATTTGAAAGCGAACCTTCGGGTTCGCTTTTTTATTGCTATTTAATCAAACAAAAGTGAATCATTCACGCTATTCACACCCGGCTAAAATAACAGCGTCTGGTGTTATAGTTAAAGGTGCGACCCTAAGCAACGTATTAATACCTAAAATATTGTTCCCTTTGGGAAGCACGGCCACTTCTACTGGCCCCACTTCGCACGTATTTCCTATACGAACCGAGTTTAATTGATACTGAGATATTTTAACGATCTTTCCATTTGCCATTCTGGCAGCAGAGGTTCTGGTGGCAAGAAGCTTTTGATTTCTTGTTAGCGCATCGAACGTAGCTTGATTGAGGGTTAACAAGCTTGAACCCGTATCTAATAGAAACGAAGCCTTTATGTTCGATTCTAGGGTCGCTTCTAGATACAGTGTTCCGCCTTTGCTTTGTGAAAGAGGAATATTTTGCTCTATCGCTGACACGGCAGATGTGCACGCTAACCAAAAAGTTAGCAGAACAAATAAGGGAATTTTAAATTTTACACTCACCGCACATACACCCTTTGTCGACACTTTACATAGGTGTTGATTAACAGCAAGATAAAGACCAAAGGGTAAATGATTGATTTTACCGAAACTCTACAACACCAGACGGTGCCACAGCACCATAATAGTGCACAAAACCATTTACTCCGCACCAACGTTAAACACTCCGTTTTCAACGCAGTAGCTTCTCTTTCAACTGCTCTCCATTCTCTTGATTACTCAAATTCTTTATATCCAATCAGGTGATAGCAATCACCTATCACCAATCGTCATTGTTTAGAACTTTTTCGCTCATACAATGTAGAAAGGTAAGTATGTCAACGAGAGGACACGACATGAAATTACGCTATGTATTGGGTTCATTAATTACGGCTGTTTCACTTGGTTTTTCTGCAAACGCAGCGCAAGCTATGACATCATCAACTGATGAAACGGTTGATGTACAAGTAGTTGATTATTCAGGAAAGCCTCCATTTAAACGCAAGATTGTAAGCTTATCGGTAAACGATGTAGCGCAATTGGAATCAGTAGGGCAAGAAGCTATTGAATACGTAGAAGTGAAAGAAGTCATCATGCGCGGTAAGCCACCGTATCGCAGAGTGACAACCATGATGCCTGTGTATGACGTTGCCCAACTTGAAATGCTAGAAGAGCAAACTGACACGCAAAAACGCGGCACTCGCCCGCCGTTCAAACGCCACTAACAGCGTTTTCTACTACCAAAAAATTGCACCAAAGCGATTCACTTTTGCCTGAGTGAGTCGCTTTTTTATTGTGCATACTTGTTTACGCCATTTTCTATTTCGATATATATAACACGACCTAGTTAGCGCGTTTTTATTTTTAATAACCCGTCACTAACGATAGAGTAGTAAAAAAGCAGAAAAACGAGATTATAAATGCAGCCTCACGACCATTCTCCGCTCAGTGATTTTATTGAGTACCCTGAAGAGCAAATGCTTTCCCGAAGCGAAGATTTTTTAAAAACCATGCAGCGCCGCCACAGTATTCGTCACTTTAGTGACAAGCACGTTGATAAAGCGGTAATTGAAAACTGTATTTTGACTGCTGGCACTGCACCTAGTGGAGCAAATCATCAGCCTTGGCATTTCGCCGCTATTCAGTCGCCCGAAGTAAAACAACAAATACGCGAACAGGCTGAAGCGCATGAGCGCGGTTTTTATAATGGGCGTGCGGGGCAACAGTGGCTAGATGACCTAAAGCCGTTAGGCACTGACGCAAGTAAACCCTATCTGGAAACCGCGCCTTGGCTTATTGCCGTATTCAGTCAAAAGTTTGGAGAGACAGAAACGGGCGAAAAAAGCCAAAACTACTATGTGCACGAATCGGTGGGTATCGCGGTGGGTATGCTTATTACTTCACTCCACAACGCAGGTTTGGCAACCTTGACCCACACACCAAAGCCAATGAACTTTTTAACCGAAGTCTGTCAACGGCCTGATAACGAGCGTGCTTATATGCTTATTATTGCGGGCTATCCGGCGGATAACGCCACAATTCCTGCACACGCCATGCAAAAAAAGTCGCTTAGCGAAATTGCGAGCTTTCTTTAAATTTGAAACGCGCTATGGGCTTGGGTGCATGAAGTAAACTAAGTATTTAAAACGGCATAACTAATAAAAGCTTTGTCATAGACATGAGATACGCAGCACTTATAATGCGCCCTCGTTATTAAGGGCTGCGACCTTTTCTTTACGAATTTCGGTCAACTACGTTTAACAGTCCCTCGGAGCTCGTATCCTCATGTCATCGCGTCACGCATTCTCTCCACAACTTCCTTTTTTACTGTTAAGTCTATTAACTGGCCTAACATCGTCGTTTGTAACGCCACTGATGAGCTATTTCCTCATTGATGAGATCAACGTTGAGCCTATTTATATAAGTATTTATATGGTGTCCGTTACGCTATCAGGGTTGGTGATCAGTCAGTACCTCGGGCACTTGGCAGACAAAGGTTTTAACGCAAATCGCCTTTACGGGCTAACCATGATTTGCGTGGGCATTGCCATGGTCGCCTTTATCTTTAGCAAACAGTTTTGGCATGTATTTCTTGCAGGCGTCTTGTTTATGTCGGTGGGCGCTGGAGCCGTGTCTCAAATGTTGACCGTTTCGGGATTATGGGCAAAAAACCAAGACATCGACTTAGCCGCATTTAACTCAAAAGTTCGCGCTGCCATTTCTCTCGCTTGGGTAGTAGGTCCGCCGCTGGCATTTACGCTGGTTGCCAATTTTGGCTTCGCAGCGTCCTTCTCGGTGGCCATCGCATGCGTGATTGTTGCAACGCTGTTTGTGGTGAACGTTGTGCCGCCTCAAAAAGCCAATCAACAGTATCTCAATACAACGCTTAAAGGCTCGCTATCACTGCCGTTTTGGCTTGTGGGGTTAGCCATACTTGCCGGAATGGCAGGCAATGTCATGTATTTATCATCCATGCCTTTGTACGTAATGAATGAACTGGGGTTGCCGGAAAATTTGCCTGGGCTAATGATGGGTGTTGTGGCCGCACTCGAAATACCTACGATGTTGCTAGCAGCCAAATTAGCCCGACGGTTCCCTCCTGCGGGTATCATGGCAGTGGCGTTTATTTTCGGCTGTTGCTTTTACGTTGGCGTGTACTTTTCTCAGTCAAGTTGGGAGTTATTGACCCTTCAAATATTGAACGCGCTGTTCTACGGTTTATATGCTGGTATTGGATTGACCTTACTGCAACAACAAGCGCCCGACTTAACTGGATTCACTTCTGCGTTTTATTCAAACGCCACTCGGGTGGGTATGATGCTAGGCACCATTGGCGCAGGCACCGTGGCTCAATTCTTTAGCTTCAGAGATGCCACTATTGGGTCGTTGTGCATTGCCATATTTGGCTTAAACGTGATGTTAGTGTTCATGTTTGTAAAACGATAAGCACGCTAAATTTTATTCAAAGAAAACTAGCAGATTGCTAGTTAAGGCGTAACCCAGCAGCACCTCTATCGCTCCCTTTAACTTCTTCGCGCTTTCTCACAATTGACAATTGTTACAATATAACATTACACTCACAGACAGTTAATTACCCTAAAAATTTAGGAACCCTATGAAAAAGCTCCTTATTTCAGCCACGATATCTTCTATACTTTTGGCAACAGGCTGCACCGAACAGGCGTCAACAATGAATAAGACTGCTACAACGCAGACAGACTCAGTAAAAGCAGAGCAGTCGAACCCTTTATTTATGACAAGTTCACTGACTTACGGCGCGCCGCAATTTGATTTGATAAAGGACGAGCATTTCATTCCTGCATTTGAAAAAGGAATGGAACAGCACTTACAAGAAGTAGAAAAAATAGCGTCTAACCCTGACGCCCCCACCTTTAATAATACGCTGCTAGCGCTTGAAAAAAGTGGAAGTTTACTCACCAGAACTAGCCGAGTATTTTTCAACTTAGTAGGAACAGATAGCTCGCCTGAACGCAGAGAAATCCAAAAAATTCTAGCGCCAAAGCTGGCGGCTCACAGCGATACCATTAATTTAAATAGTGCGCTTTTTAAGCGTATTGAAACACTATACAACCAGCGCGACGCGTTGGAGTTAGATACTGAATCAACCCGACTACTCGAAGAGTATTACTCTGATTTTGTTCGCGCTGGCGCTAAACTTAATGAATCAGATAAACAGAAGATACGTGAAATAAACGAAGAACATTCAACCTTAACCACGCAGTTTTCTCAAAACCTACTGGCAGAGTCATCTGAAATTGCGGTGGTAGTAAATGACGTAGAACAGCTGTCAGGGATGTCAGAGCGTCAAATAAAGGCCGCATCAGATGCTGCTAAAGCTGCTGATAAAGAAGGCAAATATCTTCTAAGCATCACGAACACTACTCGTCAACCTGTCCTTACTTCACTAGAAAATAGAGCACTTCGCCAGCAAGTGTGGGAAGCGTCAGCATACCGAAACCAGTCTGGGGAATACGACAACACCAAAATTATTAGCCGATTGGCAGGACTACGCGCACAAAAAGCAGCATTGCTTGGATTTGATAGCTGGGCGGCCTACAGCCTGGACAAGCAAATGGCCGGTTCGCCAAGCGCTGTATACAACATGCTAGGCAGTATGGTGCCCGCTGTGCTTAAAAACGTTGAAAAAGAAGCCGCTGACATTAAAGCAATGATTGAAGCGGAAGGTAATAACTTCGAACTAAAACCTTGGGATTGGGCTTTCTATGCAGAAAAGGTAAGACAAGCTAAATACGAGCTAGATGAAAACGAGGTGAAACAATACTTCGAGTTTAATCGCGTGCTTGAAGATGGCGTGTTTTTCACCATGAATAAATTGTACGGAGTGCGCTTTAAGCCCCGTCCAGATTTGCCAGTTTACCACCCTGATGTAAAGGCTTACGAGCTGTTCGATGTAAATGGTGACAGTTTAGCGATTTTTTATGCCGACTACTTTTCTCGCAAAGGTAAACGCGGTGGAGCTTGGATGAGTTCGTTCGTAGGACAGTCGAAATTGCTCTCGCAAAAGCCTGTTGTGGTTAATGTAATGAACATAAACAAAGCGCCTGATGGCGAGCCTACATTAGTCAGTTACGATCATGTGACTACCATGTTCCATGAAATGGGTCACGGACTTCACGGCATGCTGTCAGACGTAAATTACCCAACGTTGGCCGGCACATCTGTCTCGCGAGACTATGTGGAGTTCCCTTCTACCTTCGAAGAAGACTGGGCAGCCCACCCTGACGTTATTGCAAACTATGCCAAGCATTATGAAACTGGCGAGCCTATCCCAGAGGCTCTGCTGGAAAAGGTGATTCGTTCACGTACATTCAATATGGGTTATGACACATTGGAATATATGTCTGCAGCACTGCTTGATATGGAGTGGCATTCTATCTCTGCCGATCAGGCGCCTGAAGATATCCAAGCCTTTGAAGCCCAAGCTCTCGATAAACATAATGTTGGCTTGCCTTATGTACCGCCTCGTTATAAGTCAGCATTCTTTGCACATTCAATGGGTGGCGGCTATTCCGCTGGCTACTATGCCTATATGTGGAGTGAAATTTTAGCCGCTGATGCCTTTGCTTATATGCAAGAACTCGGCGGATTAAAGTTAGAAAACGGTATGAAATATAGAAAGGAAATCTTATCTACCGGCAATTCTCGTCCCCCGATGGAGTCTTATAAAGCATTCCGAGGAAAAGCGCCAACAACAGATGCTCTGCTTATTCGCAGAGGGCTTAAAACCAAACTCGACTAACAGGAGGCCTCATGAATTCACCGGTAATACCCTCTAACTTCGTTGAATGGCAAAACTGTATTGTCCGCGATTGTGGCATAGCGTTAGACAAAGCGTTTTTAGAATCACGGATAGCGGCGCTTTCGAACATAAAGGATCAGCATACAAAGCAATTTCTACGTTTGTATGGCGAGGCACACTATAAGCAGGTTTTAGGCTGGTTTCATCAAGCCTTAGTGGAGCTGAAATGAGTAAAACGTTGACTAAAGAAGCGCTTCTTGCCGCCAGTGAAGACGACTACATGAACGATGAGCAGCTTGAATTTTTTAAAGAATTGCTCAACGATTTAAAACAGCAAACCATGGCTCATATTGAAGAGATGAAGGCATCGTTAAGTCAACCTCCTGAGATAAACGATGAAGTTGATCGGGCGCAGTATGAAGAAGAATCCAGGCTTTCTCTTCGAATTTTGGACAGGGAGCGAAAGCTACTTCCTAAAATCGATAAGTCGTTGCGACGAATAAAAGACAAGTCTTTTGGATACTGCTTGGAGACCGGAGAACCCATTGGCATTCCTAGGTTACTGATAAGGCCTGTCTCAGAATACTGCGCCGATGTGAAAATGGTAAACGAAGGCAGAGAGCAGCATTATTACTCACAAAGAAAGTAATGATACTTTCTGTGCCTGAGAGTTTTTGAGTGAATATTTAAGTGAAAATTTGAGTGTGCGGTTAACAAGGCGCACACTCGTCTTTTGGCAAGAATGGACTGAATGCGTTTCAGCTTTTTATCATTTTATAATGAAAGCCGAGAGTTAACCGTTTTGACAACGGTGGTATTGAACCTTCAGTTAAACCAAAACAGTGACCGCTGTTTTGCGTGGCTTTACTTATAGCTGCACTTTACGATAACTATTATTTATTTGAATAAAAGCTCCATCTGCACATCACATCTCGCATAGGGCGACGACGCCCCCTTAATATGCTTAAACCCTATCTTTTCGTACAAACGTATTGCGGGCTTAAGTACCGAATTGCTCTCTAAATAAAGCCGCTTTAACCCCATCAGTTTCGCTCTTTCGACAATACTTTTACCTAACAGCAGCCCTACCCCTTTGCCTTGAGCTTTGGGAGACACCGCCATTTTGGCAAGTTCAAACGTATCGTCAGCTTGTTTAATAAGTGCACAGCAGCCTATGGGTTCGCCCTTATCTAACGCGATCAATATCACACCCGACTGATTCAAAATGTAGCCTTCAGGGTCGTCGAGCGCTTTAAAGTCGGGCTCTTCGAGCTCCCAATATTTGCTTATCCATTCAACATTGAGCGATTTAAATGCCTCGCGATACTTTGGCGCATAATCGACTACCTTAATATCAGGCGAGTCACCGTCCACTCTCGCACTTATGGGGCGATATCGAAGATGCCTTTCAACTACGCTCACCGCTTCCCACAAATCTATACCCGTTTCATCTTTTAGCTCGCGCATGGCAGTGTCTATGGCATCGCACTGCTTTTCCATTTTGGGCACCATCGCTTTCGCTTTATCGTTTAGCGCCACCAGCGTAACCCGCGAATCGTCGCTCGATTTATAACTTTCAATTAGGTCGCGTGCTTTCATTTCTTTTACGATTTTACTCACCGACACGTGAGAATGATTTATCTCTTTAGCGATATTCACGACGGAATCAGCACCTTTTGACGCGAGCACGTAAAATACTGGAAACCACTTTGGCTCTATCGCAAATCCAAATTTCGCATAAGTATTTTCCGCATCCTTTGACACCTGCGCGGCTAACTGACGTAAGGCAGTACCTAATGCAATATGCCCCAATTCATTAAATGACTTCACTTCAAAAAACTCCGTAACCAGTTACGGATATAATTAATCGTAATTGGAGACAAGTCAAACAGATTATTATTTGATCATCGAAAAACGGGGATGTGGTTCACTTCGCCTGGCACCGGCTACACCAATAAAAACGTCGCCCGTTATACGTTTGGCGTTTTATTGGAGTGGCGCAGATTCTACAAGGCTGCTCTTCCCTGTCGAACACCATAAATCGCGTACCTTCAAAGTTAACGCCTTTTGCTTCAAGCACTTCGCGTAGTTCTGTGTACACGGTATAGCCACCGGTTTCATAGCTACGTTTGCATATTGTTAAGGTGTGATGTGCCAAGCTGCGCAGCTGCTCATCAGCTAACTGAGAAGGTTTGAGTGAAGGATGAACACCTGCTGCAAACAATATTTCGCTGCGAAGATAGTTGCCCAGACCTGCCATAAAGCGTTGGTCCAGATATAAACCGCTTAGTGCGCGGTTATAGAAAGCTTTTGAACGTAAACGTTCTAATACCAACTCTTCTGTCACCGAATTGTTGAGTACATCGGGTCCAACTCTTTGTAAAAAAGGGTGCTCATGAATAGTTTGCGTTGGCCAAATGCTAATGTCAGATGCACTATATAAAATAGCACTGTGTGTTTCGGTATGAAGCCCTACCCTTAGCTGGCGGGTAGTATCCGGCATTCTATTGCGTTTACAGGTATGCCACACGCCATAGAGTTGGTTATGTGAATACATAGAGAGCCCATTGCTAAAATGGGTAATTAACGCCTTGCCGCGAGTTTCCATGCGCAGCACTTTTTCGCCTTCTAACTGCTTAGCGTAGGGTTTAAGTTGAGCTAATCCAAACTCTACTTTTTCTAGGGGAATATCTTTTATCACCGCTTCAACTTTATCTGCAGCGCGACGAATCTCTGGGCCTTCAGGCATGTTGTCTCAAATACCTTTTATCTCGGTTACTGGTTACTTCGCATCATTGTCAGCTTCTTTGCAGCTGAAACATAACGAATACAAAAAGGGTCTGTGGCCCTTTGATGTACTTTAAACCGAAGTTTGTACATCAAAGATCAACAGACCCTATTATTGAACAAATTTAAGCTGAAAATGCCGTATTTAAACGCTGCGCTGATTAGCCCTTGTTTGGCACAATCAGGTATTTTTCACCGGTTTTTTTAGCGTTATAAAGCGCTACATTCTCAGGCTGTAATGTCTCCTCAAGACTCAGTTCGTTGGTGTAAGACGACGCAAAGGTAGTATTAATTTCCGTCGCCACTTTTTGGTAAAGCTCGCCTACACGCTTCTTATCAAGCTTGCCTAAGAAACGCATTAATAGCCAACCACCAATGCTCCACGTCATGCCGTAAGCGCGATTCAAAGTAGTAGGCGAGAAATCTAAGCCGCCGTAGATATACACTTGTTTATTGCTGTCAGAGCCGTAAGTGTTAAAGCCTTTTGCATCTTTACTGCCCGACGCTTCCATCATAGTGAGGATATCGCTAACTAGCTCACCACCGCCAATGGCGTCAAACGCTAGTGTTGCGCCCGTGCTGTCGATGGCTTGATAAAGTTCGGCTTTAAAATTCTCACTACTTGAGTCGAGCACTATATTCGCGCCGATCTCTTTAAGCATATCCACCTGTTTTTGGCTGCGAACAATATTTACAAGCTCTACGCCCTGCTCTAAACAAATCTTATTCAGCATTTGCCCAAGGTTCGATGCCGCTGCGGTGTGTACTAGCGCTTTGTGGCCTTCCATACGCATGGTTTCAACCATACCTAGCGCGGTCAGTGGGTTAACGAATGATGACGCTGCTTGTTGAGGCGTTGTGCTATCTAGGTGAGGCAAGCATGCCTGCATAGGCACACAGGCATACTCGGTATACGCTGCACCAGTAAGAATAGATACGGTTTTGCCCATTAAAGCTTGTGCCTCCGGGCTATCACCCGCCTTAACAACCGTACCTGCACCTTCGTTTCCGATAGGCAGAGTCTGGTCTAAACGCGACTTAATACGATTTAACAAAGGCTTATGCACCGGCGCAACCAACGCACTTTTATCTGTATCGAAGGTCGCTTTATCTAGGCTTGCTGGACCAAACATAGGCCACATATCTGACGGGTTAATAGGAGATGCTTCCATACGCACAATCACTTCGTGCGGCTTCGGCTCTGGAACATCAACTTCTTTTAACGATACCTGAAGTTCACCTTCTGAGGTAATTAGCGTAAACAGTTGTTTTGATTTATCCATGTGATTATTTTGCCCTGAAAATTAAACGCTGAATGTATTGCTAAGCTAACACGCCACAACTATCAGCAATATTTATATTGCGAATACATATGCGTTTCGACCACTTATACACCCCAAAAAATGGGGTCAGAGTACATTTTTGCGAGTTTTTCCGCGTAGCAACCCCACGGCTACACCAAGTAATACCGCCTCTCTTCTAATCGCACATCACGCCATGAGCTTTATCAATAAAGTACTCTGACCCCATTACTTCAAGTTTTGAACTGCCCCTTCAGAAAAAATGGGGTCAGAGTACATTTTTTCCGAGTGTTTCTGCTTAGCAACCCAACGACTACACCAAGTGATACTGCCGCTCTCCTAATCACACATCACGCCATGAGCTTTATCAATAAAGTACTCTGACCCTATTACTTCAGGTTTTGAACTGCCCCTTCAGAAAAAAATGGGGTCAGAGTACATTTTTTACGAGTGTTCCGCGTAGCACCCCCACGGCTACACCAAGTGATACCGCCGCTCTCCTAATCACACATCACGCCATGAGCTTTATCAATAAAGTACTCTGACCCCATTACTTAGATGGGTTACACTGCTAAGCTTGTATCAACTTGCTATGATGAATTAAGAAATGAAAAAGTATTGTGCATACGTCTTACTTGGGATTGCTGTAATAAGCAATGCTGCGCTTGCTAAAGAGGCACCTTTGGTGTCGATTCCTAACCACGATGCGTTTTTTAATGCGATAAAAACCCACTGCGGTAAAGCATTTCAGGGCAAAGTTAGCAAAGACAATGTGGGTAATACGTTCGGTGATGCGAAGCTTGTTATGCACATAAGAAAGTGCACAGACTCGGAAATTCAAATTCCATTTCACGTGGGTGACGATGCATCCCGCACTTGGATTCTAACGAAAACCGGCGCGGGTCTTATGCTGAAGCACGATCATAGAAATGAAGATGGCAGCTTTCATTCTTCAACCATGTATGGTGGCCACACAGTAGATGAAGGGTTCCCCCAAGTGCAGTCGTTTCCTGCAGATGTATATTCAAAAGCGTTATTTATAGAATCGGGAATTGCAGCATCAACGGATAACGTCTGGCAAATGATGATCTACCCTAGCCGCTTTAGCTATCGACTAATTCGCCCTGCCCGCGAAGTACAGGTAGATTTTGATCTCGAAAATCCTATAGCAACGCCAAGCGCCCCCTGGGGATATGAATAATGGGGTCAGAGTACATTTTCTAATTTAAGAGAGCCAAACAAGCCATTCATTTCATTCTTCCAGCTTGCCCGTTAGACCAGTTTTGATAGGTACAGGGTTGTAGCCTTTTCTCAATTCACTCATTTTATTAGAGAGAATATAGAAAGGAATTTGGTGAAATTATGGCAAGGAAACCTCGCTTGGCTCCCGCAGGCTATCCTCAACACGTCATCCAAAGAGGTAACAATCGCTCAATATGCTTTAAGTGTGAAAACGACTACATCGCTTATATTAGCTGGCTTAAAAAGTTCTCTGCAAAATTTGATGTAGGCATACATGCTTGGGTATTGATGACCAATCATGTTCATTTACTTTGCACTCCTAAGCTTGATAACCTTGGCGTAAGCAAAATGATGCAAGCGCTTGGCCGCATGTATGTGAGGTACTTTAACCACAAATATGAGCGCTCTGGAACGTTGTGGGAAGGAAGGTTTCATTCCAGTCTGGTCTCTAACGACGAATATCTTCTCACGGTTTATAGATATATCGAGCTAAACCCTGTAAGAGCGAACATGGTCGAAAAGCCGGTTGAATATAAATGGTCAAGCTACAGAATAAATGCGTTAGGCACGTCTTCGTCACTGCACAGTCCTCATCCTGTATACCTAAATTTAGGAGCTTCAGAAAGCCAACGTCTTGCCGCTTACCGCGCTCTGTTCGATGATGAACTGCCTCAAACTGACATTGATAAAATTCAAAGCGGTACTCGAAGAGGACTAGTGCTGGGAAGCGATACATTTAAACAGCAAATTGAAAGCCTGACTGGGCATCGCTTAAAACACGAAGCGTTGGGTAGGCCACCGCAAATCAGTGAGCAGTTAACCGCTGGTTGCTCGGAAATAGCTTAATGTACTCTGACCCCTTTATTTTTAAAAACGTCGCGTTGGCTCAACTAGCTCAAACCTGCGAACACTTAACCACAAACTGTTTGGAAATAAGTTAATGTACTCTGACCCCATTTTTTATATCGCGACTTGGAAGCTTATTAATGTACTCTGACCCCAATATTTTGCAGCAGCTGTTTGGTTTTTCGGCGTTTCGCGAGGGACAGAAGGAGGCAGTAGAATCACTGCTTGGCGGAAATTCAACGTTAGCGATTTTTCCCACTGGCTCGGGCAAATCATTGTGCTATCAGTTTGTTGCTAAGCAATTGCCACACTTGACCTTGGTTGTGTCGCCACTATTAGCGCTGATGAAAGACCAGCTGGAGTTTCTTCATAGCAAAGGCATTGCAGCGGCCAGTATCGACTCTACGCTAACGCCCGAGCAGAACAAGCAAGTGATGAACGACGTGCGGTCAGGCCAGTGTAAAATTCTGATGGTGTCGGTGGAGCGCTTTAAGAACGAACGCTTTAGGCAGTTCATTGAGTCTGTTCAAGTAAGTATGCTAGTTGTCGATGAAGCACACTGTATCTCTGAGTGGGGCCACAACTTTCGCCCTGACTACTTAAAACTCCCCGCGTATCAGAAAGAGCTTAATATTCCGTTAGTACTTCTGCTCACAGCTACTGCCACTAAAAAAGTAAAAGAAGATATGGCAGCGCGCTTTGATATTGCGCCAGCCAATATTATTCAAACAGGGTTTTATCGGCCCAACTTGAATTTGCATGTTCGCCCTGTACATGAACCATATAAAAACCAAGCCTTACTTGAAGAAATTCAAAAACAGCAAGGCGCGGGTATTGTTTATGTCACGCTTCAAAATAGCGCAGAAGAAGTAGCCCGGTTCTTACAGCAACAAGGGTTTGCTGCAAAGGCTTATCACGCTGGTCTCGACAGTGATATAAGACAAGGTATCCAGCAAGATTTTATGCACAATAAGCTTCAAGTTGTTGTGGCTACCATTGCATTTGGCATGGGCATTGATAAGTCGGATATTCGCTTTGTTGTTCATTACGACTTACCAAAGTCTATTGAAAACTACAGCCAAGAAATTGGCCGGGGTGGACGAGACGGTAAAGCGGCAAACTGCACGGTTTTAGCTAACCTTGACGGGCTAGTCACCATAGAGAACTTCGTTTATGGCGATACACCAGATAAAAGCGCCATTCAACGCGTAATTGATGATATCAGCTCACAGGTCCCTGCTCACATAAATTCAGCGGCGCACAATGATTCACCTACCAACGGCGAAAACAATGTTTACCAGTGGGAAACGCAAATAAATAGCTTATCGAGTGCCAGCAACATACGACAGCTTCCGCTTAAAACCCTGCTGGTACAGCTTGAACTTGCCAACGTTATTCGCCCTTTGTATGCCTATTTTGCTGAATATAAATTTCGCTTTATTTCAGAGAAAACCACCATACTCGGCCTTTTCTCAGAAGAACGGGCTCGCTTTCTAGACGCCGTATTCACTCATTCAAATATGAAAAAGGTGTGGGGCATTGTAGATTTCGACAGTATTTATCAGCATTACGGCGCAGAGCGTGCAAGAGTGGTTGCCGCACTAGAGTATTTACATGAACACAATCATATTGAGCTTGCCTCGCGCTTAATAACTGACGTATACCGCGTGGACTACGAAAAACTGCAAAATGCCGACTTAGCTAATAATCTGGCTCACTATTTCGCTGAAAACGAGCGCAAAGAAATAGAACGTATCGCCGCGCTGGTAGGCTTCTTCGAACTCAATACTTGCTTAAGCTATAACTTATCGGCGTATTTTGACGATTCCCAAGCGCCCAATGAATGCGGGCACTGCAGTGTATGTCAGGGAAATGTGGCTAAGCTCGGCTATTCAAACCCAATTCCCACACCGAATTCAGACCAAATATCAGAGGCCATAGCAGCACTAAGAGCCCATTTGAGCGGAAAATTTGATGGCCCAATCACATCATCTATTTGCTGTCGTTTTCTAACTGGCATGACCATGCCTTTGTTCACTCGATTTAAAGTGAGACAAGTAAAGGGCTTTGGTTCTTGTGAAAACTGCCGATACGCTGATGTGAAAGCAATGGTAGATGCTATAAATCAGTGAACGTAGCAAATACCCTAAATCTAATTTATAGTGTTGAGTGAATCACAATTAGCAAGTGGTAAAGGAAAATATGACGCTAATTCAGGGACAAGAACATACTCCTAAGGGATCGCTAGTTGTAGTTGGCACTGGAATCAGTGTTGCGGGTCAAATGACGATAGCGACCAAAAGCCACATCGAAAATGCTGACATTGTGTACATGGGGATTATGAACAAAATTGGTGAACACGTGGTCACCAATATAAACCCGAACAGTGTGTCTTTAGACGACCTTTATCAAGAAGGGAAATCTCGCGCTGTCACCTATGACCAAATGGCCGACCGCATCGTGCAGTCAGTTGTTGAAGGTAAAAAAGTGTGCGTGGCTTTTTATGGTCACCCAGGCGTATTTGTTACGCCTTCTCATGAGGCTATTCGCAGAGTACGGGAACTTGGTCTAGATGCGCAAATGCTCCCCGGCGTGTCTGCAGAAGACTGCTTAATTGCGGATTTGGGAATAGATCCCTCTCGCTTTGGCTGTCAATCTTATGAAGCAACTCAATTTTTGTTTCGCGATTACCGAATTGACCCTCACATGACGCAAATCATCTGGCAAATAGGTTTAGCCGGAGAAGCAACGCTAAGCGTGTTAGATGCTAATCACAGTGAATCTGGGCTTGCCATGCTGGCTGACATTCTGGCCGAGCACTACCCAGAAGATCACGAGCTGATTATTTACGAGGCAGCCACCCTGCCCCTTTGCGAGCCCAAAATACAAAAAGTGTTGCTTCGCGAATTACAGTTCGCCAAGCCAACATTAATTTCGACCCTAGTTGTACCCTCACTTGGCATGCCAGCATACCGTCAGGATCGTTTGGCAAAGCTAGGTTTAACTGAGCAGCAAGTTATTGACTTTAGATCTCCAAAAGTAAACTAAAAGGAAAAAACGACATGGCAAAGAAAACAATTGTAGATTTCTTGGTTGAGCTAGACAGCAACAGCAAACTAATGGATGCGTATAAAAAGGACCCTGTGGGCACTGCAGAAAAGTACGGTTTATCTGGTGAAGATCTTCAGCTAATTAAAGACCAAGACTGGGACGAAGTAGCCAAACGCTTTGATGATACAAGCAAGGCTACCCGCGTAATTAGCTACTAGTCGTTATCTTTTTAAGCTAGCTGAAGTAGAAAGTGAAGCGCCGTTTGAAATGCATCTTCGCTATCGTTTGTTTTACGATGGCGCTTCCTACTTTTGCGTTTTTAAAAGAACCACTTAACACCACATCATCAGTCACTACGCTAGACGAACTGAAGCAGCGAATTCAAAACAATGATGAGTCTGTAGAAACCACATTCACTGAGCTAGGCTACTTCTTCGACGCCCACCCGAACGCTTTTCAGCAAGCCCGTTTATTCAATCTAAGAGCTTATAAGCATATACTTGAGCAAGACCTTGTTGCGGGGTACGAAACTCTGTTGGAAGCCCGCAAGCTTGCAAAAAAAGGCGGCAACACCATGGCGCTGGCAGAATCTTTTCGCCTAGAAGGGCTAATTTTGGACTTGTCAGGTGAGCATGCTCGTGCACTCGAAGCGCTCAACAAATCCCTTGCTGCATTCATTGAAGTAAATAGCGATAACGCCTTGCTTGTATATAGCGCTATGGGCAATGTGTACATGTCGCTGCAAAACTACGAAATGATGTTGCAGCTAGGTCAAAACTTCCTCGCCGCAGCCCAGCGTTTAAATGATAAAGAAAACAAAGCCATTGCTTACTTTTTCCAAGGTTACGCGCAAACGGAACTGGGCGACTATCAAGACGCTAAAATAAGCCTTCTGCTGGCAGAAGAATTGTTCAAAGAGGTGCACTACCCCTTTATTGGCATTGTTCATACCAAAATGGCTGAGCTACATATCGCCCAAGGCAATTTAACTGAAGCGCTAACCATGTTGAACCGCGCTGCGGAATCAGATCGCAAAGTTGGTTTTAAATACAACGAAGGGTCTAGACTACTGCGCTTGGTCGACATCTACATTAAACGCAATCAAATAGACTTGGCTATTAGCGAACTTGAAGGTGGATTAAAAAAAGACGCCATAAAAAACGACAAGTCAGTGGTTCTAAGCATGTTGGAAAAGCTCATTTCACTCCTTGAATCAACCAACAATTTTGAAGCCGCATTAGAATATTCAAAGCTATACACGAAAACTTATGAAGAGAGTTTTAATGAACAGCAGTCAAGATTGTTAGCCCTTAACCGCGTACGGCTTTCTATTTCCGAAAAAGAAGAAACCATCAAGCTTCTAGAGAAAGACAACCAGCTAAAAGAGCAGCGTAACCTCATACAGAAAAAGCAAAACACGTTTCAGCTGTATTTCATCGGTTTCGTGATCCTTTCATTAGGTTTAGTCGTTGGCCTATGGCTTAGAACTCGCCAACAACGTAAGGCGCTCGATGCACTTACTCAAGACCTTCAGAAAGCAACAAAAGCAAAATCTGACTTTCTTGCACGCATGAGTCACGAAATTCGCACGCCGCTTAACGCCATTATCGGCCTGACCAAGCTTTCACAGCGGGCTGCAGAAGATAAAGATCAACAAACGAACCTTATTCAGATTGAAGGCGCGTCGCAAACCCTACTAAGCATAATTAACGACATACTCGACTTCTCGAAAATAGAAGCGGGCAAGCTTGATATTGAATCGACGCAATTCAATTTAGACGCGCTAGTAAACCAAACCATTAGATTGCATTTAGGGCGCGCTGAGGAAAAGCACATAGAGCTTATTCAGCATATATCACGTGACGTACCGTTAAACCTCATCGGCGACCCGTTACGCATACAGCAAATTCTAAGCAATTTAGTTAGCAACGCTCTTAAGTTTACCGAGGATGGACTGATTTCGGTAAGCGTTAGATGCACGCATAATGTAGAAGACATTCAGCTTGAATTTGAAGTTAAAGACACAGGGATTGGGCTAAACAGCACGCAAAAGGCTTTGCTATTTCAACCATTTAACCAAGGTGATGAGTCTATATCTCGTCGATACGGCGGCACCGGCCTAGGATTAGCAATATGTAAGCAGTTAGTCACATTAATGGGCGGAGAGATTTGGGTTGAGAGCCAGCTTGGAAAAGGCGCAAGCTTTCATTTTACCGTAACCGTTAAACAGGATGCTTCCCAACAAATTGTATCGCCGTCTAAGCAACTTTCGTTACTTAAGGTGCTTATTGCTGATGACATTGGCGTGTCGCGTGACGCTATTATCGAGTCGCTATCAGTGGCTAACATTAAAGCAGATGTTGCGACCGGCGGTAAAGAAGCCGTAGCCAAAATGCGTGCTGCTGTGGGAAACAGTGCGCCTTACGACGTACTTATTTTAGATTGGAATATGCCTGACATTGATGGATTGGAAGTTGCAGCCATCATGAAACAGGAGTTTTCAATTAAGCCACCGAAGGTGATAATGCTGTATGCATTCGAGTCGCCTCATATGCGAGAGCAGGCTAACCAACTAGGTATTCGAACCTTCATTAAAAAGCCTTTTAGCACTAGTGAGCTTGTAGATAAGCTACAAGAGCTTTGCTTAAACGTGAACACAAGAACCCTACCAGCAGATGCTGCGCCTGTGCCCAATCTGCGCGGAACGAAGATCCTTTTCGCAGAAGACAATACGCTGAATCAAAAAGTAACCCTTGGTCTGTTAAACGACACCCACGCGAATATTGAAGTGGTTAGCAACGGCTTTGAAGCCATAAAAGCCTTACGTGAAGATAACAGCTATGACGTGGTATTGATGGATATTCAAATGCCCGTTATGGACGGGTTAACAGCAGCTAAAAAAATCAGAGATGAGCTGAAATTAACTTTGCCGATTATTGCCATGACGGCTCACGCCATGCAGCAAGACATTGACAAGAGCCTGGCAGCGGGCATGGACGGCCACATCAACAAACCGGTTGACCCAAATCGCTTCTTTGACGTGCTTGTTGAAGTGCTAAATAAAGAAAAGTCGACGGCGACCACTGAAGTAACCGGCGGGCCATCGGCAAACACAATACCGCTGAGCTTTATAGATAAATCTCAAGCCATGCAAGCAATGTTAAATGACGAGACTTTGTATAAAGAGTTACTTAATGACTTTGCAGCACTTAACAAAGAGCTAGATAACCTTCGAAAAGCCATTGATGAAAAAGACTATGCTTCTATTGTTCGTATAGCGCATATATACATAACTGCCCTTCGGTACATTGGCGCTTACGCCTTAGCTGAGCTAGCTGCAACGATTGAGCTAACGATAAAGCGTAATGAACATGAAAGTGTAGCTGGTTTTAGCGATCAGTTAGAAGCACTTTACACAGCGTTGGTAGAGATGAATGCGAAAGTTGAGGGAATGGTGAAGTAAAGCCTTTCAGGCTGGGATAAGTGAAATTAAGAAAAACAATGCCCGCACAATAAATGCAGGCGCAATTAAATAAACTGAAAATAAACGTTGAGCCAACCGCTCCTGATTATTACTCGTCTGACTCTTGAGAGGCATACTCATTTTTCATAAGCCACGCGTACGCCGTTGTAAAAGCGGTTTCCTGAAACTGTTTTAAACCCGTGTCAGAAAATGGCACTGCTAGCGGATTTCTACGTAGTGATTCTTTAATATCCGTTGGGCTAAATACTACAACTTGAAGCCCTTCAATCAATTCAATGGTAGCCTCTAACTTGAAGCCAATTGCACTACCTGCAAATTTACCTTTGCTTTGGCGCTGACGAATTATCACTGCATCAATTTTGTAGTCTTCTACAAGTTTAACGAAGGTGCTTTGGAAGCTCTTAAGCCCCTTTGCACTGGTATCAGCAAGCGTTAAACGGCGCGTACGGCAATCTGGCAAATGAAACAAGCCGTCAGCTAGCGACACCAAACTAACAATTGCTTCATTACCTTTTAAATCTACACCACAGACTTTCATATTTATTCCTAATTACGTTTGTCCGGCATTATAACGCGTTTCACAGCATTTGAGTCATTCAGTCGGTAAGCTTCAACCTCTTAACAGATGTTTTAGCTTAGTACCGACTGAATTGTGTCTTTTGACAATGGCTTTACGAAATGCTGATCGAAGCCTGCCGCTTGGGAGTCCTCTACATATTTCTCTGAGCCCCACCCGCTTTGAGAATAAAACTTAACATTTTCTGATTCCGGCAAGGCTTTAAGCATTTTTACTAACTGATAGCCGTCTATGTCTGGCATGCCGATATCAAGAAATACAGAGTGAGGTTTAAAGGTTTTAAATGCATCAACAGCTTTTTTCGGAGAAGTAATGCCTAGGGCAGTCACACCCATAGACTCTGCCAGCAGACAATAAGCGTCAATGAGATCAGCATTGTCGTCAACGAACATGACTTTACTTCTGCTTTGTATAACAGGGTCCAGTTTTTGATTTTCAGATTGCTCGTAGGCTGTTTTAGAAATAGGCAACCTGACTTCAAAGGTACTTCCTCGATCAACACCTTCGCTCATCACAGACACTTCACCATGATGTAACGCAACAAGCTTACTCACTAAAGTTAACCCTATACCAAGACCGCCTTTAGTGTGAGTAGAGTGCGCTTCAATTTGGGTAAACATATTGAAAACATCTTTTAGCCTATCCTCGGGTATTCCCATGCCATTATCTTTAACAGCAACAACAATCATGACCCCGTCTTTTCTGATCTCTACGACTATCTTTCCTGATTCTTTCGTATACTTAGTTGCATTGTGAATGATATTAGAAAAGATTTGGCTTAAACGTGCTTTATCTCCGTATACTGTCACATCTTCTTCAAGACAGTTAACCGTTATATCATGCTTTTTCGCTTTTACTTGTTGCTCAACAATTTCAAGAGAGTCTGAAAGCACGTCTTGAATTTTCAATCTTTCAAATTCAAGTTTAACTTTCCCTCGCGTGATGCGAGACACGTCCATCAAATCATTGATAAGTTTAGACATATATTCAGCTTGACGATTAATGATAGCTGTCACTCTTTTTCGCGTTTTTTCATCATCAACCGTTTCTAGAATACTTGCCCCAGACATAATAGGCCCTAACGGATTTCGAAGTTCATGGGCCAATGTAGCGAGAAATTCATTTCTGTAATTATCTTGTTTTTCAAGCTCTTGAATACTGATATGCATGCGCTCTTGCACATCAAGCGCGTAAACAAGAAACATTCTATTTAACCGGTTTGCGGTGTCGACGTCCGTCTTATCAAACGCTGTTGAGCGCCCTTTAATTGTACGGGTATGAATAGTGAAAGATGAACGGGGCTTAAGACGCTCTGCTTTTGGTGCATCTTCCGATTTCTCATCTTTAGCGCCTATCCACTTTTGATTTCGATGGGTTTCCTTCCTGAACCAAGCAGTAAAATACTGCTTCTTTTCAAACAGTGGGATGATCATAATACCCGCAATACCATGTTCTCTGGCTTCAGGGTAATCGTGATAAAGGGAATCGTTAGTGTAAGGAAAGCCGCCTTCACTACTTGCTTTAGAAAAAATGTCTTTGATGACTTCTACCGGTAAAGTAGAACCGAGTGTAATAGTCTCGTACTGTGAATAATAAACAAACCCTGAGCTATTAAGCGCGTCTAAAAAAGCGCGTTCACCGCTCTTGACTACACGGCTAATAGGATTTGCTGGACCGATTCTATCCAACATCGCATCAACCGCTTTATCAGTAACATGCTTTTTGCGTTTCGCAATTTCTTCTTCTTTCGCTAACAAATGCCAGCTGAACAGTTGACTTAAATTCTCACATTGCAGTCGTACATTTTGTGGAATATAACAAGCCTCGCGATGGTGGCAGGAAATAAGCCCATACAACTCTCCATCCGTTACTAACGAAATGGAAAATGAAGCACGTAAACCTTGATTTCTGATGTATTGAAGATGAATAGGTGAAAATGTGCGCAACAACGAACGAGTGAGGTCTAGTCGCTCTCTTTCCGATTCTTCGACAGACGGAATCAACCGAGATGCAGGTAACTCTGTGTCGGGAGTAAGCCTCACCCAATTCGTCTTATACAGCTCTCTGGCTTGTTTTGGTATATCCGACGCGGGAAAATACAAGTCTTGATAAGATTCCATGTCTTCAGACTTGGCTTCCGCTATTACCTTCCCTGAGTAGTCCTTATTAAATTTATAAAGCACTACCCTGTCCATGTTAGTCAGATACCTGATGGTTGATACCATCTCTTGAGCCATCTCTTTCAACGATGTCATCTCTTTGAAGCGTGGAGCGATAGACATTGAATAGAGCTTAACAAATTGCTCTGCACTGTAGGTGTCTCTAAATTCAGTTGCTGGCTCAAGCTCAACCACATAGTGACAACCTGAATCATAGACTACGGCTAAATAATCTATTGCCGCACCTTCCTTTAAAAGCGAAGCTTTAAGATGCAGTTTAATAGGCAGTCTTATCTTACTCTTAGAAACTCTATCAAACGTTTCTTCTAGGAAGGCGCGCTCGTCTGTATCAGAAGAGAGTATATCTAAAAAACCTTTACCTATGATCTCGTCGGCAAATATCGTGTTGCAGTTCTCACTAACAATCGAAACCTCTAAATCTTCGTAGTTGAACGCGATGAGAAAACCATAACTTTGGACACTTTCGGGAATATGTATAGGTTCATCTTCACAACGTTCAAAGTTAAAGTTCTGAGTCGATTGAGTCATAGAGTTCCTAAGGTTTGTATCAGTTAAGTCGCGCTGGCTATAATCCGCAACGTATCATATCGGTATATAGATTTGTAATGCTCGCTATGCGATTTGGGTTAATTTAATGTTCGCTTACCGGCAATTTTAGAACACAAAAAAAACCGGGTTCAAGCAACCACTGTTCCTCTTTACGCAGTTTTAAAACTCTACTCATCATTCAAAAAATCGAGCTTTATCAGCCTTCCGCCTTCTTTATCTTCAAGAACATAGATATTGCCCTTACTGTCTTGCTCAACCTCGCGTACTCGCTTACCCCATTCGTAGCGCTCTGCTTCTTCAACCTTCCAGTTGCCTTCATCGTCTTTATTAAATGCAACACGGACCAGCGCTTTTGAAGACAAACCGCCTATAAAACCATTTCCCTTCCAGTCGCTAAACTTATCGCCTTTGTAAATGATAAAACCGGCAGGACTAATGGCAGGCACCCATGCCAATTCAGGCGACTTAAAGATGGGGTAGTCTTCGTGGTTAGGAATTTTCACGCCTGAGTAATGGTCGCCCTGCGACACTGCTGGATAACCATAGTTGCGACCTCGTTCAATAATATTAAGTTCGTCGCCATGGCGCGGCCCCATTTCATGAGCCCATAAATTACCTTTCTCATCAAAATCGATGCCTAGCGGATTGCGGTGACCTAATGTCCAGATTTGTTCTGTTACGTTGCCTTGACCATAAAACGGATTATCTTCAGGCACGCTACCGTCGTCGTTTAAGCGCAGCACCTTACCTAAGTTCATCGCCATGTTTTGTGCTGGCGTGAATTTTTGGCGCTCGCCCGAGGTGATAAATAAATGGCCATCAGGTGAAAATGCCATGCGGTGAGAGTAATGCCCGTTCCCCGTCACCTTAGGCGACTGACGCCAAATTAGCTCTCTATCAGTCAGCTTCGCGCCACTATCAGATAAGGTAAGCGTGGCTCGCTCTATCACCGCACCGCTGAACGCATCGTCTTTTTCATCTCGTTCAATGTACGAAATATAAATGGTGTTATTCGACGCAAAGTCAGGGTGAATAATGACATCACCTAAACCGCCCTGCCCGCGCGCAGTAACACTTGGCACATTACTAATAGCAAAACGCTTCTGCTGTTTTTCATCAAGCAGCCATAGAGTGCCAGTTTTTTCCGTTACCAAGCTGTGCCCGTCTGGCAAAAATGTCATGGCCCAGGGGTTATCGAAGGACGCCTGAACATTACCCGTTACAATAGTGCCCTTACTGCCCTTCATTTCAATTTGTTCAGATGTGTTCGACTGAGCAAAGGTAAAAAAAGAGGTGGCAAAAAGCGCAACCAATAGTGCGGCTTTCCGACGCTTGCTGGTTTTGTGCGTGCTTGTTGTTTGCATTAAGTTCTAGCCTTTTTGAGGGTTTGCGTACTGCTGGTTGCACGTTAAGACGTTAATTGCACGTAAACGGGCGGCGCAAAGGGTTTCAGTTAGCATTGGTTACGTAGATTTAATTAAACAGGTTTATATTATCGACTTGGTTTCGCTATTCGTGTTTGTGAGTCGTGCGCGCTTTTCCTAAACTTTCTTTAATGCAGCGACACTTTACTAAAATACCGCCTGTGTTATTTTCCAAAAAGTTTTAGCAACGAAGATAAGGAGGTGATCATATGTCTAGAGTTAAGGTATTTGAACAGGCAGCTATGAGTGAGGGTCGTTCTAGCTAACCCCTTTTACGCAATTGCTCTATAAGGCTGCCTAGTCAGCCCAGCTCGGAAAGCCGCATCACGTTGCTGATTGCGGCTTTTTTACTCCCTCTACAGAATCTAATTACACAAGGCTAAATTTCTCGTTAGTCGCGCGTCAAAACCTTTCTAATATTCATAAAAACACATTAAAAAGATGGTAAATTGATCAAATCGTAGAAGCCGCGCTTAAAAACTACGTAAATTAAACGCTGTTACCTTTCCTAATAGAGTCACAAAATAATAGTACGTTTAACACGAGACAAAGTGACGAGCGTTGAGGTTTTGCCAAGGAGTAAAAAGTTGTTCAGGGTTGGACTATTCATTTTAATAACATTAGTGAAATTTGCTCATGCAAGTTCGAGTGGCAGCAATGAGCAGAATAATGTTTTGGCGTTTCACGCAGACAATGCATTTCTTACTGAAAGGGTAAATCTGCAAGGCAATCCCTATTCTACTTCTGTCGATACGGTACAAATGCTAGTTGATGAAATAGGGTATACAGATCCCGTGCTTCATGTTCCACTTGTGCGTTCTTTTGCGTATATGCAGCATGGCGAAAACATTTGCGTACTTAATAAAATAAAAGCACCTGAACGCGAAAAAAATCACCTTTACTCATTACCGCTTAGCTTTTTCCAGACACAGCGTTTTTACCAACTGGCTTCACTGCCACCAATAGAAAAGGAATTTTTAGATGAAAAAGACCGAATACTGAGCATATCTCGCGTATTAGAAGCCTTTCCAGACTCTTTTATTGTGTTACCAGAAGAATACTCATTCGGTGAAAGGATAGACGACGATCTAAAGGAAGTTAATCGAGAGCAAATCCTTCGTATAGCAAATAATATTTATTACTCTCGCTTTATGGAAATGTTTTCAAAAGGAAAGTCTGATTTTGCACTCATTTTTCCAGCAACTTTATACAGAAGTTTTGGAGAGAACATGCCTATTAAAGTGCGCAGTTACTCTATTGCAGATAACCCTGACTATGTATCAGGCCACGTTATCTGCCCCAATACGTCTCAGGGCGCAAAGCACATAGAGCGTATAAACGCTGCAATAAAACGCATCTATTTAACACCTGAGTTTATTGGTGCTCACACCCGCTATTTGCCCGCTCAGGACAAACAAAACTTGCGAACTATCATCGAGCAATCTATTGAAAAGTTAATGCTTGCCAATTAATGACTTGGTGATTTTTATCAAGCTTGGGCTCCTAACACAGCTCAGATTTACTCAATGCTAGCGCCCAACCTTATTTATTGGTTATTTAGATTTCTTTAACAGTGACATCGACCGTTGTTAATTCTCCACTGTCACTCAATACAGTAACTTTAGCGTTACCGACGCTTTCTGCCTGCAACGTTATGGAATCTTTATTGGCGCTAGTACAAGTAACTGTTAGTACCGCAGGAGTAGACGAGCTGCATTTTGCTATTTCATCACCTTTATAAAGTATGATCTCACGTGAATAGAGTGTTTTGTTCGCATTAATAGATTTATTAGCCGCCAAATTCGCTTTAGGAACTTCTACTTCTATCTCTGACTCAGCCATAGCGAACTGCGCATATTTTCCCATGGCTTTTTCTAAATCTTCAACTTTAGGAATAGTGCCCAAAAGAGCGTCTCGCATAACTTTAAGAGATGCTACGGTACTGACAAACAGAACGGCGCCCTGAGGTGTTAAAGTTGAGCTAGGTATGAGTTCATTCGAACTACTTGTTGCTTGGGCTCTTGCTTGAATATACGCTGCATCTGCAGATTCTATCATTTCGAGAGTTTGGGCATAAGCTTTTGCTTTTTCACCAGCGCTGATGATGTCTGCAATATCAGGAGATAGAGCACTTAATCCTGCTAACGATGTGACAACATCAGGGTGAACACCTGTCGATGCTGAGAAGGCAGAAGCTAAAGCTGCTGTTACTACTTGAAATGTCGAGAAAGACTCTTCTCCAACTCGTCCCTGTTTTACTTTTTTCCTTAACGTATCCTTTAAATACTGAACATACCTGAACACTTTTTGATCATCGATGGTATATTTGACTTCAAACTTGTTGCTATCTAACTTGTCAATTGTTCCAATGTCAAAAGCCGGCACAGCATTAACCGAAAATATATGGCTTTCAGGCCCTTTATGAATTGTTGAACAACTGAATAAAGCCGTACTCGCAATTATGAAACAACACATTCTTGATAGTTTCATTTTCTCATCCTTGATTAGTTAATGAATAAGACATCTGAATTTTTTTGAGTTTCACCTTCACTGGGTTTATATGGGCGCTCTATTAACGGTTCACATTTGAAGGTTTGATTAGCTGTGGGCTTTTCATAATTTGCATTTGTGATTGCCCACGTTGAGGGTAGCCAATAATCTAGGTCTCCGAAGTCACCATGCATTACAGGAATATTGAACGATGTTTCAAGTGCTTCGATATCGTTAAATGATTTTAAAACCACGTTCCCCTTAACGCCATTAAAGGACTTAAGAATTGCAGGTAAAGAAGACCGCACATTTATTTCAGAGCCGAATGTTCGCTTCAAGTGATGCTCTGGTTCGTCGTGATACTTGTCTATCGATACCAATAGCGAGCCCGAAGGCGCAAAACCAAAAGCGTAAAACTCTGCAACTTCGGAAACTCTATTTAAAGTTAAGTTGAAGAAGTCAAATGAATTGTCAGATTTCATCAAGTCGGGAACAATAGAGAGAGTCTCTTCGGTACTAGCTGCAGCAGCCATGTAAACAACATTTTTTAAGACTCCTGATTCGGTCCAATCCGATTCATATTTTTCTAATAGATTGTTAATAGCAATTGTTCCCATGCTGTGGCCTACCAAATTTAACTGCAGGTTCAGCGTTGGATATCTTTGTTTAAGAGCGAAGAGGCTTTCAAAAAAAGAACCGAGCGAACTACCTATACCATCTTTAAACAACTCTAAATTTTCTTTTTGCAGGCGGTTATCTGCATCCCCTGTCGGGTCAAACATGTTTCTGGCTCTACGCTTCATTACTTTCCACGCGTTCCCAGCAATGGTTCCATTCCATGCGCTACCTAGAACGTACCTAAAAGGTGTAGCAGCTATGAACACGCCACTTTTCAACTTGTGCTGAAACGAGTTGCGATTGTATTCAGAGCGGTTTATCCGTATCACAGAGTCGCCTTTGAGAAAAATTTCTTTTACTGCAAACTCATTTGGCTGAGTTGTATCATTGCGATCGCATTGTAAGCTCGCAAACTGGTTATCAGACTCTATCCAAACATGTGATAATCCAATGCCACCTCTTGATGCAAGTCGATCTTTATCGTTTGTGAATTGATAGTAGACATTCATAGGGAATTCGCCCACTGAAGTAACAAGATCTTCTATCAAAATTATGGGAGAAGAAAAATATGACAAGCTGGGGGCAACTCTCCTTCCCTCTCTTAGTTCTAGCAAGTGCTCTTTGTAAGTATCCAAAGCTGAAGATGGCCAAGAAACAAAAACAGGGAATTGCCAATGCTCAGTGATAGGTAAGCTATTATCCCCGACCTTTTTATTTTGAAATTTAGTTTTTGGCAGTCCTTTCATAATCGAGCCAATCTGTGACTCCATCCTTTGGTCGGTGTGTTTATACTTGTTCAATCCCCCGTGAAAATACACTAGCAGTTTTATTGGGGTAGATTTCTCGACAAAAAATCTCTCAAAATTAGATGAGTTGATACTGTCACAGCCACCTGAGGGCTGCCCAACTGAGCAACGCGCTACCTCCTTCATAAACTGTCGAGCAGACTTTTTACACTCATTTTTTTGAGCATCAGATAACGAAACTCTGCCATTTTCGCATGCCAGCTCAAAAGCCCCTGTAAAAATATCGCTATATTTGTAAGCTGTTTCTTCAATAGTGAGATGCTTGCTAGCTGTATCTGCTAAACCGTTTTGAAGAGTGATTCCGTCTTCTATGAGGTAACCGTGGTTTGAAACCCGGAGAATGTGTTTTCTAGAATTATTTTTATATTTTTCTAGATCCTCTTTTGGCGTGTATGCACAGCCGCTGACCGCCAAAACCACAATAAAAAATAATAGTTGTCTTTTCATGTCAAAATCCCTTTCTGTACATTTTTTATACACAATAAAAATTAATTTGTACACTTTTTGTTCAATTTTAATTTATCGTGTAATCCCCGCCTTGGGTATAACCGCTAAAGTGTCCGCCACTGCAACGGCAACTAAATGAGTTGCAAAACCTCTATTTCTCGCACTCTACAAATTCATTAGGGTAAAAACCTTGGGTAATTTTTATCACGAATTGATGTAATTTTGACAACCTCTGATTTGTGTGACAGGTTTAATTTCTACTTTTTTAGTAACTTACAATTCAGTGATCCGCTCCGATTACAAAGAATAAGGAAATTCAAATGTATCAAAAGCTTGCCTGTGTTTTTATCGGCGCCTTACTTACTTTTAGCCTTAGCTTTCACGTAAACGCCAAGGTACGTGGCGAGGCCGTGGTTACAACAATAAAGTCAGAAGTTTTGAATGAGTCGCGAGAACTGCTTATTCACTTACCTAATAACTATTCCCGCTACAAAGACACCACCTACCCAGTTTTATATTTGCTAGATGGACAGCGTAATTTTGCCCATACCGTAGGCACGCTTGATCTGCTAAATCAGTCTGGAATGGCGCAGGAAATGATTGTTATCGGTATTACCAACACCGAGCGCACGCGAGACTTCACACCTACCTATGATGAAAGCTACAACCAGTGGGGAATATCTGGTGGTGCCGACAACTTTTTAGACTTTCTAGAAAAAGAGCTAAAGCCATACGTAAAGGCAAACTATCGCACTAATAACTACGCGATTGTTTCTGGGCATTCATTAAGCGCCCTTTTTACCTTATACGCACTGCAAGAGCGACCTGAACTGTTTCAAGCTTACTTCGCATTTAGCCCAAGTTTGTGGTGGCACGACGAAGTGATATTTCCAGAAGCAAAAGCGTTCTTTGCGTCAGATAGCGACCTTAACAAATACCTTTATATCAATATGGGTAACGAAGGAGGAAACATGCTAAGCGCATACGAACGTTACTCTGAACTGCTAAATAGCAGCGAACGAAAAGGGTTTATCTTTGACACGGAGCTAGACACATCTGAAAGCCACAATACGACTGCACTTGCAGGTATGAGCTTGGCGCTTCAAAAGCAGCTAAATTCCTTACGCCCAACAGGTGCGATAATACAAGAAGGTATTCCTGCGGTAGAGCAATACTATCAAGACCTTTCTGCGAAATACGCTTTTGAAGCAAAGCCAGAATATAAAGCCGTAAACCACGCGGGTTATGCGGCGCTAAACAACCAAGAGTTTGACTCTGCCATTACAATTTTTAAGAAAAATACAGCTCGCTTCCCTAACAAATCTGATGCCTACGACAGCCTGGCAGACGGTTATGAAGCTAACGGCGAATTAGCCATGGCACTTGAAATGCGAGAGAAAGCGCTAGCAATGAGCTATGAAGAAAATGTTGAAAATGGTGCTTTTAAAACGCGGTTGGCTAACTTGCGAAAGAAGATTGCGGAAGGTACAGGCGACTAGCTATCAAGTGCCTGAACTAGAAAATCGTCAGCATTGACCGAATAATAGTAGGAACGTACTCTGGTACGTTCACTCGTAATGGAATACACATAATGACATCAATCACGCTCTTCTCCTCTTTAACACTTTCGTTTTGTTTAGTTTCGTTATTGGGCTGTACAGAGCCTGAAACCTTGCCCGCCTCCCCTTCTGCTGCCGCAGAATCAAAAGAAGCCAACCTTTTAAAAACTGGGCTTACTGAACGCATTCGAATTGAAGGGCAAGAGGTTGATTACCAATCTTTGGAGCAAAGACAAGCGCATTATGATGTACCTGGTGTGTCTGTCGCGTTTATGAAAAATGGGCAAATAGCTTGGACCATGCAAAGCGGCGTTAAAGATTTGACTTCTGAATTGGCTATTGATGAAAACACGGTATTCCAAGCAGGCAGTATTTCAAAACCCGCATTTGCGGCAGTATTGATGAAGTACCGCGAAGATAACCCACTAGATTTAGATGCAGATGTTAATACCTTACTCACCAGCTGGCAGTTGCCTGAACATGAATGGACAGGGCAAGACGCTGTTTCTTTACGCAGATTATTAAGCCACACGGCAGGCACCACAGTACATGGCTTTCCTGGTTACGCAGCGGGCGAACCCGTGCCTACTTTGCATCAGGTGCTAGAAGGTGTATTTCCCGCCAATACCGATGCCGTTGTTGTTGATATTCAACCTGGCACGCAAATGCATTATTCCGGTGGCGGCACTACGCTTGCTCAACTCACCTTGCAAGACGTAGCTAACGAGCCCCTGCCAACTATGTCGCAACGGCTTTTGTTTGAACCTTTAGGCATGACACGTTCAGGCTTCGAACAACCCATATCGACCAACTTATCAAACAATATGGCTACGCCTTATGACGGCGACGGCGCGCCAATTAAGGGTGGCCCGCATACCTACGCTACGCTTGCAGCAGCCGGCATGTGGAGCACACCATCAGACATGTTAAAAATGGCAAACGGCTTGCGTAGCGCGTATTTAGGGAAGAAAACCGACTGGATATCGCAAGCCACCGCGCAAGAAATGTTAACCAACAATACGCCAAGTATTGAGCCACCTAATGTTGGCATCGGCTCTTTTATCAACATGAGTGACGATGGAGAAATTCTGGGCTTTGGCCACGGCGGCGCTGATGCTGGGTTTATGTCGCAGCTATACATTGAGCTAGATACCGGCAACGGCTACGCCATTATGACGAACGGCAACAACGGTAGGCAGTTAATAACTGAACTAGAAATACGGCTAAAAGAAGCGTTGAACGTTGGTTACTCGGAAGCTGAGGTTAGGAAGTTAGTACCCATAAACCAAGAGGAACTAAGCCAATACATTGGAACCTATGTGGTGACAAAGCCAGTTAACGTTGATGTGGTGCTAGAAAAAACAGCCAATGGTTTTGTACTTAACGCCTTACCGTATGTTGAAAATGAAGAGTATTTTCATGAGGGTGGCGGACGATTTTTTGCTAAGAACGGGAGTAGTATTCGTTTTGAGAGCGATGCTGAAAGCGAAAGCGGTTTTGCTAAAATTCTTGTGATGGATAATAACATACGAGTGAGCGGAGAGATTAACGAAAATGTTTAGTGTCGAAGTGTATTTTTAATTTCAAGCATCTAAACGAAACAGTTCATATTTTAATGGCTGTAATGTACAGTCCCTAAAGCATAAGCTAAAAATATACCCACACTTGCATATACAAAGCTAAGTGAGTTTAACCGAAAAGCAGCCTAATAAAGCATGGTTTATTCATTATGTTTGTTAGCATAGTTCGAATTTTTTTGCTCGTAAATCCTGAGTGATGACAAACAAGTCCCCCGGTATTAGGCAAAAAACTTAATATAAGGAAATAATTCAATTGAAGGAATTCAAGAAAATACGTATTAACTTCTCTTTAGCAATTTTAGTGCTATTCATTCTAATTCTGTTATGCGCCACTTTACTTTTGTTATTTTCTTTTACTCATTTGAGTGACAAGTGGTCAGCGATTTTGGGAGGTGGTGTGGTAGCTTCGGTAACGGCTTTGTTCCAGTATGCAATTTCCTATCTGGATTATAGAAACAATGAAAGGTTGGCTATTTCAAAGGTTAAAAACTTTCTCACAAGCCGTGACAATAAAGACTATTACACCAAATTGATTAGAGATTCTGGAGGTAGAATTGATTGTTTTTTCTTTACCGCCAAACGATTTTGTGACGACTTTTGTACTGATGGAGGTAACGACAACCTCCTAATAAAGCGACTCAACGAGAACCAAAGAATAAGAGTTCGTTTAATGGTTCAAGATAGGAGCATGCTTCCAGAGAGTTTACAGAGAGACTTTGATTCTATAATTGATAAACTTAACGAACTTAGTCGACGATTTGGAGAAAGGTTTTCAGTAAAAACTTATTCGCATATTCCCGCGCATAACATTTTTATAACTGATAAAGATGCTATTATCGGGCCATATTTTAATAATAAAAAGAGTAAATATTCTCACTCTATACACTTCGAAGAATCAGCAGATTTCATAAAGGATTACAAAGACTATTTTGAGCAGGAATGGAGCGATGGAACGGATTATCATACACCCTCCACTTAGAATTCATCTGAACCTTCATGCTATGCATAAATGTAAGTTCCGGAAAAATGGAGGAATCGGATTCGCCGTAAATCACGATCTCAAGCTTGTTGCAGAGCGGTCTGCAACATCGCAGATTCATTATAAAGGTAAATGTACAGATAAAAGCAAAGTGGAATCATTGATTCAAAAACTTGAATTTATCAAAAGTGAATTGAAGTTAGCATTTTCTGCAAACATAAGCATTAGTGGAAATTTATATTTTCACCGTGGTTTAGGGCTGGGAACAGCCTTAACCCTCGCTTCTATAGAATGCCTCTTAATTATAAATGAGTGTAGCTATAGTGAGGAAGATGTTTGTAAGCTATCTAATAGAGGGGGAACGTCGGGCATTGGAATTAACACATATTTTTCTGGTGGTGTTATCCTCGATGGAGGAGTGAGAGCAAATAACTCACCTCATCAGCCATCTAGTTTTACTATTCCTGACAATAAGCCAATACCAATTTGTAGACACGAGATACCTGACTGGAATATTACATTTGCCATTCCAGGTGACGGCGTGGCTACCAATGGGCTGAACGAAAAAAAATTCTTCGAAGAGAATACTCCTATTTCAAAAAGAGAAGCGTATGAAGCAACATATATCTCTTTGATGGCAATAATGCCTTCATTTATCGAAAATGATGCTCAAACTCTTTGCACGTCGCTGCTAACACTTAGAAAAACAAAATGGAAGCAGTTGGAAATCGAGCTTAGCAACGAGGGGACAAGAAAATTACTTAAAACTGGAGACAGACTTGATATTGCAACGGGAATGAGCAGTATGGGCCCAGGAGTATTTTATATAACTAATAATTCAAAAATTGAGTCTTTGATGGCTGAGCTGAGTAATCAGAATGTGGAAATTATATCCCTTACTCCAAATAATCAAGGAAGAGTTATATCAAAATGCTAGAGCTTATATTTTTCACTTCTAGCCGAATTAAAACGCAACATGCAAGGTACCTTTGTCGTGATTTTGATATAAAGATCACTAACTTTAAGGAAGTTAGGGCAAATGCAAACTATGTTGAGCCGAGAATTGAAGACAGAAAAAGACTTTTAGAAGAAAGCTTCAACAATGCAAAAAAGCAAGCATCAATCTCCAAGTTAGGAAAACAAAAGCCTTTTATTATCGAGGATACTTCAGTAGACATCCCAGCCCTTTCTAAAAAATATGGAAAGGAATATCCGGGGGTTGATATAAAATTTTGGATGCAAAACACAAAGTTTGAGGACATCGATCTGGAGTTATCGATGTTAGGTAATGATCGAAGAGCCATCGTGAGGTCCGATGTTTTACTCTATTTGCCTCACGTTCAAGAAGAACCTTTTCACTTTATTGGTACAACAGCAGGTACAATCACTAAGACTGAAAATAGCTTTGAAACCAATCCTATTTATCCCTGGTTAGACAATCAGACATTTAATAAATGGTTTATCCCCGATGGAGAAAGCTCTGTATTGAGTCAACTGCCAATTGAGAAAGCCAATCTTCACGACTTCAGAAGGGAACCTTTCGAGAAACTTTTAGAATTGCTATCAATAAAAGGATTTTTGACAAAAAAAGATTTAAACGCCGAGCGTTTTCTTCAAAATCAGCTCGTACAAAACTCTTGCCACTTTGTTTCAGGTTTAACTTGCGCAGGCAAAACGACAATCGCAATTTATTTAGTGGAGGAACACGACTTTTTCCATATTGAAGCCTCTGATTTTATGCAAGAAATTTTCAGAGAGAATCATGGTCTAGACAGTAATGTGAAAATTGGAGAGTTTGCAAAAGAAATCCTTAAAGTGAGGCCGACTATCGTTGCTGAACGCGTACTCAAATACCTTCAACAATTCGAACTTCAAAACTGCGTAATTACGGGATTTAGAATAGTTAACGAAATAGAACATGTAAAAAATAACATTAGTTCAACTTCTTCACTGGCATACGTTGAATGTAGTCAGGCGATTCGCGCAGAAAGGAGAATGAAAAGACAGCGAGAGCATTACCAGCAGGAGTCTATTGAACAAAGAGATAATAGAGAGTTACAAATGGGTACTTCTGAGATCTTGAATTTGAATGAGCTAAAAAAAATCAAAAATGATACGGATTTTGATTCTTTCTATCGAGAGTATGAGAAACACTTTGATCTACTCCAGCTTCCTAAAATACATTCACACAAAGCACCTATGAATGAACTCCCTTTGCGAAAACTTATTATTGTTGCACTTTACCTAGCAAGGGAACAAATGGGTGAAGGAGGGCAGTACCTCTCTACAACAGAAATAACAAATGAAATTAATAAATTAAACGTAGGCAACAACAAGTTCGTCAACAATGTAGGGCGCTTCTTTAGTCAAAATACAAATTTTTTGTTCGAAGTAAAAATGCAAAAGAAGAGGCGTAAGTATCGACTCTCAAATACAGGCGTAAGTTATGCCAAGCTAATTTTGCGTTCTGTTAACTTCTAGCAATACTGGTAGCCTCTATGGAAGTACACAGTACTTATCGATAATCGATGTTTTAGTTTTGTTCATCGAACAATGATCAACTATCGAATTGAGTGACGGTGTCCACTTCCCCTAAACTGTAAAAGTCAGAATATCAACTCTATAAATACTACAAAAAAGGCGACCCCCAAGGTTCGCCTTTCAAATCAATAAAGCTCTAGCAGCAGCGCTGCTAAACCAACACCCTACTCCTCAACATAGCTCTCAATGCTAGGGCAAGAGCAGATCAGGTTACGGTCGCCGTAAACGTCATCAATACGGTTAACCGTTGGCCAGAACTTGTTTCTGTGTACTTCTGGTGCTGAATCCGCCGCTAGCATGCGGTCTCTGCTGCGGCTCCAGTCTCTGTCACAAATGCCTGCTAGCGTATGCGGTGCGTTGTGTAGCAGGTTGTCAGTGGCATCCCACTCGCCGCTTTTTACTTTTGCAATTTCTCGGCGAATGCTAACCATGGCGTTAATTAAACGGTCTAGTTCGTACTTGGCTTCCGACTTGGTTGGCTCAATTATAAGCGTACCCGCTGCTTGGTCTAGTGGCACAAACGGGAGAAGCTGACCGAATTCAGCCCATGTTACTGGGATCATTTTAGCCGTTGCGTTTAGCTTCATGGTGCACGAACCCAATGTAATCATTGAGTGGTTAAGCGCCAAGTCTTTTTTTTAAAGCTCTTGATGTAGCGAAGCATCTCTATTTCAGAGTGATATTTGTAAAACACTTCGTTCGTTAGGAAGTCGCTTATATGAACTAAACCTTCAGGAATGGAATCTACGTCTTGTGTAGTTACTTCTGCGTCCAGACCTTTCACTGTTAGGCTGTGATTTTCACCAAGCAGTACGTCGAATAGCGCAACAATGTCTTCACGTGCTGTGCTTAAGGGCAACACCTTTCGCTGCGTCTTTCTGGTTTAAACCAGCGGCAAATATGTCAGCGGAGCAGTGCTACTTGGCTAAGTTACATACTTAAGCGTTGGTAAGACTAGTTAGTACAAATAAATTTCTGAAGCGTTTACCTTGGACTAACAAAGCTGACTTATGCAGCTCTCAAAACTTGACTTCCGGAAAGATTTGAGCTTACCTATTTAAGGGAGTGTGAATCATCTATGTATCCCACCCATTTTTCATGGATGATGTGTGCACCAGCTAATTAATTTAATAAATTAAACGTCGTCCAACTGTTACATAACAAACTCTGGCTTAGTCTGAACAACGAATACTTAGTGAAGACTGACCCTATCAATTCTGGGATGACATAAATGAACAAACTTCTTTTGATGCTATTCTTTTTCATGCCTCCTTTCTGCGGCTTGACTCAAACACTTGAAATAGGACAACAGTCAGGTGACAACTTTACCTATGACAGTTCGAAGCAATACACAGTGATAAAACTTTCGTCTATTAACCTACCCGAGGGTGAAGATGATAGTTCTTTGATAACTAGAGCAATTAAACGCTTTGCTCTTGACCGCAAACAATTTGGACTTGGTTACATTGAAGTTACTCCGGAATTTGGTGAGCCAGAAAAAACTTTTTTATTTTCTTATGAAAGAGATAGTAACGATATATATAGCTACGAATCTTTAGGAGCTACAGATGGGCTAGAGTTACAACTTATTCGCCCTTTTATTTTTGATGGTCCAGTCACTGTTAAAATCGTAGTGCAAGAGTGGGAAGGTGAAAACAACGCAGTAATTAAAAAAATTATAAACGCTTCAAATGACTTATCGCTTTCTACAGAGCAAATTACAGGGATTAATTCATTGCTCTCTACAATTGAAACCATATTCCCTGCTGATTCGAAATTTGACGCCATAACTTTACAAGTATCGCCAGAGGATATTAAAGGTAGCGAAATAGCAATAACTGCAGCAGGAGAGAACTTTATTACCATTGAGCTTGATACCACAGAATCTTTTTTCAAGGGCTTTAATTTACATAATGGTCTAGATAGGGCTCAAATCAGAGATTATAAAGCTTGGCAGAATGTAATAAGTGATGCAAATAAAAATGCAAGAAATGATGGCCTTGAGCCTCTCTATGCATTGGCTAGATCATACTCAAATTATGTCGGCCAACTTCCTTTAAATTCATTGGACCAAGCGATATTAACGGCCTGTTCAATAAAGGATTGGGCTTCAGACGCTGTTAATGGGCTCGAATTTGATGGAAAGACAAGTCGCTTTTCAGCAACCAATTACTCACAACTTCCAACAGCTGACCTATCTGTTGTTCGTGGTGGACGGTGTGATTTTTATGGTGTTGACTGTAATAATGAAAATTGTTTCAAAATGTCTGATTTCATAAACAAATCATCAACAGAAAACGCTCGAAAAAAAGCTGCATCAATGTATATAGATGGCGAGTTAGTTATCACATTTAATAACAGCGAAATTAAATTAACTTCAGATGAATTCATAAATAGTTTTCGTATCCGAAGAACTGCGTTTTTTGAGATAGAAAACAATGGGCCAAACAATTGGAGCTATCACTTTAGAGATGGGAAATTAGATCTAAGAATAAATGGAAAAAGGTACTTGGGGTCTCCAATTGTTATTGATTTAGTTAAAGATGATGAAGGTTATAGAGTCACTGGCATTGAGATACAAGCAGATAATAATGAACAAATAGCAAGTGTTAGATTAAATGAATTACAATAGTTAAAGTAAGTTTTATATCCGAATTTATTACTTAGATGCATCATATTGCAAATAAAACCATGCACCTTAAAAGTATTGATGCGGACATACTACTCAAAGATAGACAAGCCGTGAGTAAAACTTTTCCGGCAGTATCCTTATTTCTAAGTTGAAAATTCGCTGCTTTAAGACATTTTTACTTACGGATTGGCAGTTTCGGTTCTAGCACTTTTCGAGATAAACCTGTCATAAAAAAGGCGAACCATCCAGTTCGCCTTTCAAATCAATTAAGCTTTAACAGCAACGCTGCTAAACCACCACCCTACTCCTCAACATAGCTCTCAATGCTAGGGCAAGAACAGATCAGGTTACGGTCGCCATAAACGTCGTCAATACGGTTAACAGTTGGCCAGAACTTGTTTCTGTGTACTTCTGGCGCTGGGTACGCTGCTAGCATGCGGTCGTAGCTGCGGTTCCAGTCGCTGTCACAGATATCCGCTAGTGTGTGCGGTGCATTGTGTAGCGGGTTGTCTGTTGCATCCCACTCGCCGCTTTCTACTTTCGCAATTTCTTGGCGAATGCTCACCATGGCGTTAATGAAACGGTCTAGTTCGTACTTCGCTTCCGACTCGGTTGGCTCAATCATAAGCGTACCCGCTACTGGGAAGCTCATGGTTGGCGCGTGGAAACCGTAGTCGTTTAGGCGCTTCGCTATGTCTAGCTCCGTTACACCGCTTGCTTCTTTAAGCGGGCGAAGGTCAATAATACATTCGTGCGCTACGCGGCCATTGTTGCCTTTGTAAAGCACTGGGAAGTGCCCTTCTAGCTTCTTAGCCACATAGTTAGCGTTAAGAATAGCTACTTCGGTTGCACGGCGAAGGCCAGCGCTACCCATCATTTTGATGTACATGTAGCTAATAGGCAGAATTGATGCACTGCCCCATGGTGCTGCCGATACCGCTCCACAGTCTTTGCCTGCCGTTTCTACATTAACAACCGTGTGGTTTGGTAGGAATGGCGCAAGGTGCGATTTAACACCAATTGGTCCCATACCTGGGCCACCACCACCGTGTGGAATACAGAAGGTTTTGTGTAGGTTAAGGTGCGATACGTCTGAACCAATGAAGCCTGGTGACGTGATGCCCACCTGCGCGTTCATGTTCGCGCCGTCCATGTAAACCTGACCGCCGTATTGGTGAACAATGTCACAAATCTCGCGTACGGTTTCTTCATATACACCGTGAGTAGACGGGTATGTGATCATGGCGCACGATAGGTTATCGCCCACTTCTTCCGCTTTTTTGCGAAGGTCGTTAAGGTCAACGTTACCTTTGCTATCGCACGCTACTACTACCACTTTAAGGCTAACCATTTGCGCAGACGCAGGGTTAGTGCCGTGGGCAGAGCTTGGAATTAGACACACGTTTCTGTGACCTTCGCCACGGCTTTCGTGGTAACGCTGAATAGCCAATAGGCCTGCGTATTCACCTTGAGCACCTGAGTTAGGCTGCATTGAAAGCGCGTCGTAACCTGTTACGTTAATTAACCACTCGCTAAGCTCGGCAATCATTTCTTGATAGCCCGCTGCTTGGTCTAGTGGTGCAAACGGGTGAAGCTGACCGAATTCAGCCCATGTTACAGGGATCATTTCAGCCGTTGCATTTAGCTTCATGGTGCACGAACCCAATGAAATCATTGAGTGGTTAAGCGCCAAGTCTTTATTTTCAAGGCTCTTGATGTAACGAAGCATCTCTGTTTCAGAGTGATACTTGTTAAACACCTCGTGCGTTAGGAAGTCGCTAGTACGTACTAAACCTTCAGGAATAGATTTCACGTCTTGCGTGGTTACTTCTGCGTCTAGGCCTTCCACAGTTAGGCCGTGATCTTCACCAAGCAGTACGTCGAATAGCGCAACAATGTCTTCACGTGTGGTGGTTTCGTCTAGCGACACACCTACCGCACCTTCAAGGTCAGCACGAAGGTTCATGCCTTTTGCGTAGGCTTTTGCTAGTACGTCTTCTTTGTTGTCTACCATTACGGTTAGCGTGTCGAAGTACGTGCTGTGCTTAAGGGCTACACCTTTTTCCGCACCTTTCTGGTTTAGACCAGTAGCAAGAATGTCGGCGAAGCGGTGAATACGCTCAGCGATAGTTTTAAGACCTTGTGGGCCGTGGTATACCGCGTAGAAGCTTGCCATGTTGGCTAGCAGCACCTGCGCTGTACAAATGTTCGAGTTCGCTTTTTCGCGGCGAATGTGCTGTTCACGGGTTTGTAGCGCCATGCGAAGTGCTGGGCGACCACGGGTGTCTTTACTTACACCAATAATACGGCCAGGTAGTGAACGCTTGTAGCTGTCGCGTGTAGCAAAGAATGCCGCGTGTGGGCCACCGTAGCCCATAGGTACACCAAAGCGCTGTGCACTACCAAGTGCAACGTCTGCACCTAGCTCGCCAGGCGACTTAAGCATTACTAAGCTCATTAGGTCAGCGGCTACTGCTACAATACCTTTTTTCGCTTGTACCGCAGCAATGATGTCGCTGATGTCTTTTACTTCACCGGTAGAGGTTGGATATTGAAGTAGCGCACCGAATACGTCGTGTTCTGCTGCTTCTTCTGCCGCACCTTTGATGATTTCAAAACCAAACATTTCAGCGCGAGTTTCAACCACGTCAACCGTTTGCGGGTGAACGTCGTTAGCGATAAAGAACGCATTCGCTTTTTTGTTCTTAGACACACGCTTAGCAAGACCCATGGCTTCTGCTGCCGCTGTACCTTCATCAAGTAATGACGCAGATGCTAGCTCTAGGCCAGTTAGGTCAATTGTTACTTGTTGGAAGTTAAGAATAGCTTCCAAACGACCTTGAGCAATTTCTGGCTGGTAAGGCGTGTACGCTGTGTACCAGCCTGGGTTTTCTAGTACGTTGCGAAGAATAACGTTTGGTACGTGTGTATCGTAGTAACCCATACCAATGAAAGAACGGTTAATTTTGTTCTTTTGTGCAACGGCTTTAAGTTCACTTAATGCTTCAACTTCTGTCGCCCCTTCACCACATTTTAGTGGCTCTGGTAGCGCAATACCTGCCGGTACAGTTTGCTCAATTAAATCGTCTAGTGAGCTTGCACCAATAGCAGACAGCATTTCTTCAATTTCGCCTTTACCCGGGCCAATGTGACGGCGGATAAAAGTATCTTTTTGCTCTAGTTGAGCCAATGTAGGGGAAGTATTCGACATAACGTTGTTAAGCACTCGTAATGGTTGCCGCAAGGGCGCGTTAAATCTTTAAGTTAAAAAGGGGCTGAATTATCTTCATGCCCCTTTTCAAATTATGGTTCTTTTAAAACTGCGTAACGAATTACTCTTCGTCGATGCTGTTTTCGTAGCCTTCAGCGTCTAGTAGACCTTCTACTTCTGCCGCATCGTCAGCTTTAATTTTGAATAGCCAACCGTCGCCGTATGGGTCAGAGTTAACTAATTCTGGTGAATCTTCTAGGTCTTCGTTAATCGCTACAATTTCACCTGAAATTGGCGCGTAAACGTCAGACGCTGCTTTTACCGATTCAGCAACACATACGTCGTCGCCAGTGCTTACTGCATCGCCAACATCTGGCAAATCAACGAAAACCATGTCGCCAAGTAAGCCTTGTGCGTGCTCAGAAATACCTACAGTGAAAACACCGTCACCTTCAGGGCGAACCCATTCGTGCGTAGCGGCATAGCGTAAATCAGTTGGGATGTTGCTCATAATCGTTCCTGTTATTCTCTGTTAACTTTCGGGGCCTAGAAGCTTTTGGCCTTACAAAACACTTTTTCCATTGCGAACAAAGGAGGGCTTAACCACTTTTACTGTAACCCACTTTTTGCGCATTTCCACTTCTACTGTTTCACCAACATCACTTGGTACTCGTGCCATCGCAATTGAGTGACCTAAAGTTGGAGAGAACGTACCTGAAGTGATAACGCCTTCGCCGCTTTCTGTTTTCACTTTAAGACCGTGACGCAGCACGCCTTTTTCAGTCATCACCAAGCCTACTAGCTTGTCGGTACCCGCTTCGCGCTGCGCTTCTAGTGCTTTACGCCCTACGAAGTCACGATCAGCCGGTTCCCATGTAATTGTCCAGCCCATGTTGGCGGCTAGTGGCGATACGGTTTCATCCATATCTTGGCCGTACAGGTTCATGCCTGCTTCTAGGCGAAGTGTGTCGCGAGCACCTAGGCCGCATGGCTTAACGCCCGCGTCTAGTAGTGCTTGCCAGAAGCTTTCCGCTTGCTCAGCTGGCACCATAATTTCGTAGCCTGCTTCACCGGTATAACCTGTGGTGGCGATAAACAAGTCTTCGGCTTGTACACCAAAGAATGGCTTCATGCCCGCTACCGCTTCTTTTTGCGCTGCGCTGAACAAGGTAGCGGCTTTTTCTTTTGCGTTAGGGCCTTGTACGGCAATCATGGCAAATTCAGGGCGCTCGGTGATGGTTACGTCAAAGCCTTCTGCTCTGCTCATTAACCAGTTCATGTCTTTTTCGCGCGTTGCTGAATTAACCACTAGGCGATAGTTAGTCTCGTCGAAGTGATAAACGATAAGGTCGTCTACAACACCGCCTTCTTCGTTAAGCATGCCGCTGTATAGCGCTTTGCCTTTGTCTTTTAGTTTTGCCACGTCGTTGGCTAAAAGGTACTGAAGATACGCTTTGGCTTGTGCGCCTTTTACGTCAACAATGGTCATGTGAGACACATCAAACATACCGGCGTCTTGACGCACAGCGTGATGCTCTTCAATTTGTGAACCATAGTTAATTGGCATATCCCAGCCGAAGAAATCGACCATTTTCGCACCGGCTTCTAGGTGCTTTGCGTGTAGGGCGGTGGTACTAGACATTCCACTTACTCTTCTTAATTTGAAAGGTAGAAAACGAAATTGAGTATAGTGAGCTAACGTTTATGCAACAAATTGGAAATTTTTATCAATACATTTAAAAAGCAAATGTATTGAACACTGAACATCAGAAATACAAATATTCAGTATAAGTTAAGAGTTGGTGAAGACTCGTCAAACTACCGCAACTACTTGCCCTTTATAATGTGGCAGCACCGACTTTAATGCGACAGCAACAGTTTTAATGCAGCAGCGCAGACCAACAACAAGAAATGCGCTTAAAAGCGCATTTCTTTAAACAGTTGAACCGTGAGCCACACGGTAAAACACTGGCATTTACCAGCGTTGTTTTTTACAGCCCAATACGGCGTAATAAGCAATAAAGCAGTAGCAAGGAAGCATAATCGCGTAGGCACTTTGACCACCAATTAGCTCACTAGCTCCGCCGTAAACCATGGGCAAAATGGCACCACCTGCAATACCCATGATAAGCAGTGCCGAACCTTGTGCAGTGTATTTACCTAAATTATTTAGCGCCAGCGGCCAAATTGCAGGCCACACCATGGCATTTGCCAAGCCAAGAAGCGCAATACAGGTCACGCTGTTAGGTAAGAAAGGAAGCGATTGCACACCCGTCCATCCCCACAACACTTCAGAGATCCCAGTGTCAGTGTTTGAGCTCATTAGAATGCATGTGGTAAAAACTACGCCCAATACCGCAGAGCTTAGTAGCGCCGTTTGCTGAGATATAAATCGAGGAATACAAATAAGGCCTACTGCGTACCCGATAACCATAGCAATCATGGTAAATGACGTTAGCGTAGTCGCATTTTCTACGCCAATTGAAGAGCCATACAACCCAATGGTGTCGCCAGCGATAACTTCTACCCCAACGTAGAAAAACAGGCTTATTGCGCCCAATACTAAGTGTGGGAAATGCAGGATCTTTTTATCTTTACTTGAGGAAAGCGATGCTTCCGCAGTTTCGCCTTCTGCTTGCTCATCATTAATGGCTGGCAATGCAAGGCGCATAAATACCAGCGCCAGTACACCCAATGCGATTGCCATTGCAACGTAAGGCTGAATAAGTGAGACAGACATATCATTAATTAGCGTGGCTTTTACCTCTTGTGGCATGGCGTTTAACGACTCTTGGTTTACGTCAGGCAAACCACTTAACACTAGACTAGTAAAAACAATAGGAGCCAGCACGCCAGCCGCTTTGTTAAGAAGGCCCATAAAGGCAATGCGAGCGGCAGCGCTTTCTTCGTTACCTAGGCGAACAATGAACGGGTTTGATGCTGTTTGAAGTATGGTCAAACCGCTACCTACCACAAATTGTGCCAGCAAAAACACGGGGAACATGGCGCTAAGTGCGGCAGGTACAAACAACAAACATCCCACGGCGATAATGCTAAGCCCTAGGCTCATGCCCTTCTGGTAGCCTGTTTTTTCGAGGATCTTTGCCATGGGTAGCGCCATGACTACGTAAGCGATGTAAAAACAAAAGGCGATAAGCAACGCTTGCATTTCGGTTAGCTCGCACACCATTTGCAAAAACGGAATTAATGCCCCGTTTAACCATGTAATGAAGCCGAAAATGAAAAACAGTAAACCGATACTTAGAATAGGTACAAAGCGCCCCATTCCTGTTGCGTTGGGTACTTGCGACTGAGCTTGTGTTGTCATAGCAAAGATCTCTTATTTATTATTATGTTGTTAGTTAGCGCAAAGGCGTTTACTTCCGTTCTGCCACACTTCTAACAGAGTATTGTCGTTGTTTATCACTAAAAAGTTAGCGCGCTTTCCTACCTCTATTTCACCTACCCTATCATGTATTTTGGTGAAGTGTGCTGGCGTTGCGCTTGCCATGGTACTGGCATGTTCTAATGCGATATTGATGTCATTAATGCTGTTCGTTACTGCGCCGTGCATATCTAAACAGCTACCAGCTAACGTCCCGTCGGGCGTGGTTAACTTGTTACCTTGGCGCGTGATATGAGTATCGAAGAACGCGATGGTATCGTCGCTTGCGCCCACGTGGGCCATGGCGTCAGTTACTAGCATTAAATGATGCGGCCCTTTCACCTTATAAGCCAACTCTACCGCTTTCGGGTGAATGTGATGATGGTCCACAATTATCCCGCACACGCTGTTGTTAAGTAGCGCCGCCCCCACCATTCCAGGCTCTCTGGAAGTCAGTGGCGACATGGCGTTATAAAGGTGGGTAAAGCCTGATGCCCCAGCGTCCAATGCATTCTGCACGGTTTCAAAAGGTGCGTTTGAATGCCCTAATGCAACAATAACTCCTTGCCCCACCAAATCGCGGATGATGTCGCAAGGCACGTTTTCAGGCGCAACGGTGATAAGGACTTGCCCAATATCTCTTCGGGTATAGGTTGCCAATTCACGATCTGAAAGTGCGCGAATATAGCGTGGCAAGTGCACGCCTTTTTTCTCAAAAGAAAGGTGCGGCCCTTCAAAATGAACCCCCTCAACACTGGGGTGCGCCTGTGCAATGGCCTCGCTTACTGCATCTGCCGCTTGCTCAATGGTGTCTATATCGTCGGTAATGAGCGTTGGAAACAATGTAGTGGTGCCGTATTTCAAGTGCGCTTCGGCCATCACGTTTATGCTTTCAAGCGTGGGAGCGTGATTAAACATCGCGCCCCCACCACCATTTACCTGCGTGTCGATGTAGCCTGGAATAACTGCACCGCGTATGCGCTTGTTGATTGTCGCCATTGCGTCTTTCTTAAAGTAAGAAAGAGGTGCAATGTCAGCTATCACACCCTTTTCAATACTCAGCACCTGATTATGCTGCCAGGCACCGTTCATCAGCACCTTTTCAGCCAGAATAATGGTCTTCATTGGGTTTTCGTTACCTTGTTTAATCCGGGTGGCGTATCTGGGTTCAAACCTAATTCAACGGCAATTTTCTCTATATCCAGATAGAAGCGTTGCATTAGTAAAAGTGCGTCCAGTCTTGGGTGTTGGGACGTTACTCCGCCTTGCAGATCTATACACTCACCGCCACGGGATCTCACATCTTGCACCATGTTTTGATGAAAAGGTGCGCTCTCATCTTCTATGTTTAACGAAATAAGCTTCAGCTTTTTCTCAACTAACGTCACTGGGCCATGGATGAACTCTGCACTGCTAAACGCTTCGGCATGTATACCCAATACTTCTTTTAATTTAAGCGCTACTTCTCGCCCAACCGCATAGCCAAAGCCACGTCCTAAAACAATGGTGTTTCGCGTATTTTCTAGATGGGCTCTTGTTAGCTGAGACGGCGCATTGATTACCGCTTCTAGCTGCGAAGGCATGGTTTTTAGCGCATTAAATAGCGAGGTATTTTCGCTCCAACGGGCACACAAATGGAGAAGCGCCGACAGCGTTGCTAAAAAGCTCTTAGTAGCCGCTACTGCTTTTTCTTCCCCGGCAGATAAAGGAATAACGGCATCAGCCAGCTCGGCTAATGGCGACGTTTCATCATTCACGAAGGCAACCGTAAACGCCCCGCCGTTTTTGGCCGACTCGGTTTGCTTTAGTATGTCTGGGCTACGACCAGATTGAGAAATAATAAAAGCTACCGCCCCCTTCAAATTCAATTGGCGTTTAAATATGCCTGCAATTGAAAGGGCGGCACTGCACACTGGAATACCCATCTCGGTTTCAAATAGGTACTTTCCAAACACGCCGGCATGATCTGACGAACCGCGACCAATGATGTAAATTAAGTTAGGGTTTAATTGCTGTAACCTACCCGCTAACTGACTGATCGCTTCATCATTCTTATCTAACTGCTGTGCAATAACTGACGGAAACTCTCTGGCTTCTTTTGCCATTATAGATAAACTCATTTCTCACCTTCTTTGTGATTAAACGCGGCTTTTGCATGATAAATAGCACCTTGCTGCGGCGTTGCTTTGCAGGGTACTAAACGCGCTTTGATGGATTCTGAAAAATAGGCTGAATAAACATTGCTAAGCCCACCTATCATGGCTAAACAATGGTTGTGATCTGCAAGAAGTCGCTTTGCCATACGCTCAATGTAAACGGCACCCTCTTCAAAAAGTGCGGTAACCTTGTTTTGCTTTGTGTATAGCAAAGGCAGCATACGTTCTACCAAGGCGGCATAGTGATGGGTGTTAAATTCCGCACATTTCGCTACAATTTCTTGGGTACATGATGATTGCAGGGCGTTACACACTTCTGCTGCAAGTTCATCCTTTTCTTCCAACTCATCTAAACACAATAGCGTGTGCTGCACGGCCTTTAAGCCTAGCCAAGCCCCACTGGCTTTGTCGCCAATAGGAAACCCGTGCCCACCAACATCTTGAAAAGATTCATCTTGCCACATAGTGCCCGATGAACCCGTACCAATAATTATCGCTGCTCCCGGGTTTCCGTTATGTGCGCCAACGCATGCGGCGTGTAAATCGCTTAACACGTGTAGCGAATGAAACGGGTGCTGCCATTGTTCAAACTGTTGCTTCGCAGACTCAATGTTCGCGCCAGCTAGACCTGCGCCCACCACGCACTGCGACAGCGAAATTTGCTCAAATGCATTGGCGTTCCCCGCATTCGAAATAGCGATATTAATCGCATCTACTATCGACGCTTTAGCTAAATCGCTATCGCGCATAATATTGGCGGGGCCACTTACGCCCTCACCCAAGACATTTCCGTCAACGTCTTCTAATCGTGCTCGGCACTTGGTGCCACCACCGTCTATGCCAATAAAAAATAAATCAGAGCTCATTTAAACATCTCAGTATAGATAAATGCATAGATGCACTTGGTAAAAACATGACAACGCTGTCATTTTAACCAATAAAAACAGGAACTTACAGCTGCACCTGTCGACTCATTTGCTGTGTTCCCGCAATTCTAGCGCGAACAGTGACGCTCCCCTTCACTTCAACAGGAGCGGTAAAGGTTTCCCACTTATTACCTGAAGTTAAATACTCCATCGTAAGACCAGACACTGGCTTTATATGTAACTTACCATTGTTAATTACCGCTGCTGGCGTAGGTACACGCACATTCACTCCCTGCTGCACTAGCGCGGGTGCATGGCGGTTAAATAACGCTAACTCAAACGCTTGCCAATCGCTTTCCTGCTGGTTTACTAAACCGCCTTTTTCATGAAGACCTTTCGCGTTTTGTTGCCATGGAGCGTAGTGCCAAGCCCGTTCAGCCAAGGCCAATAGTCGGGGAAACACCATATATTCCACGGCGTCTTGATTCACGGTGACTTCCGACCATAGCTGCCCCTGAATACCGATTACTGATGATGTGTCGGCCTCAGCAGAACTGCTGTAACTGTGGCCCATACGGTCGGTCCATACATCGGCATGAAGCGGCAGCTGTTCGGGCATAAACGAAAATACTTTTTCCGTATCGGTTGCCCGTGAGCCCCAGTAATAGCCAGGCTCATAAGGATTGCTTTGGTAAGGAAAGTCAAAATAAAGCACGTCTGGAAACGAAAGTACTACCGGAATATTTTCCTTGGCGAAATGCGATACTGTTTTCTCTCCACCCGCAGCAAGAAGATGCCAAACGTTGGTATACGCGCTGCTGTTATCCAGTGTATTTACGGCTTTTTCCATGCCATCGCTCCAGCCACCAATTGCTATATTGTGCTTTTGCGCAATTTTCTGCACTTCGGTAACAAACGCTGGCAGTATTTCATCTGCTTTTTGACCTTTAGCAGCGCACACAGGGGATTTCACCCAAGCACCGGCGGTTTCATCGGCGCCAACATGGAAGTGCGTCAACGGAACGCTGGCCTTTTCATGCAGTGATTTCACAGAAGTAAGTACGGTTTCGATAAAATGATAGCTGCTATCTAAACAGGGGTTTATGGTGTTATCTGAATAGAATTGAACGCTTTCATATTGGGTTTTATCTTCTTTATCTACCAATAAGAATTCATGTGCAGCATCTGAGTTACCCTCTGCCATAAGCCGCTTGTAGCGCGCATTCATAGCAACAATTGCTGCGCGGGCATGCCAGGCATATCAAGCGACGGAATAACTTCAATCCCGCGCGCATGCGCCATTGTTAAAATATCAATGTAGTCTTGCTGGGTAAGAAAGTCGTTACCTGTAGCACTTTTAAAAGGCCCGCTTCCTAGCTGAGGAAGCAAGCACTGTGTTTCAGACAAATCGTGGCATCGAAACGCACCAATTTCGGTAAGCTCGGGCAAAGCATCGATAGCTAATCTCCAGCCCTCGTCATCACTTAGGTGAAGGTGTAGCTTATTGAGCTTGTAAGTGAACATTTGGCGAACAACGGATTCAATCGCGGCTTTTCCCGGAAAGTGGCGAGCAATATCTAAGTGCATTCCGCGAAATTCGAATCGTGGCGAGTCTGCAATTTCAGTGATAGGAAAGCGGCCTTGCTGCGCATCAAATACTTGCATTAGCGTTAACAGACCGTAGTTAGCACCAATGTTATCGTTGGCAATTATCGTAGCGCTTTGCTCTGTTACGCTAAGCGCATAACCTTCTTTTGTGCCTGTCGTTGCGGGTTCATTTGCAAGGGCGTTCGCATTGTTAGCGCTGCGAATAATAACCTTAAGCGGTAAGCCTGTTTTCTGGTTAGTGAGGCCAAAATAGGCCATTTGCTCAATGGCTGGAGCAAGCATGTCTTGGTCAGACTTATCTATTTTAATGCCCGCGGCAGAAACAAATTTACCAGTATCACCTCTTTGACCTACGTTAGGAATAACACGGTTCTGGGCATCACCTGAAATTAGCGCTGAATCGCCTTCATTGTATAAATACGCGCTGTCCATAAGCGGTGTATTGTCGTTTTCAGTGCGTTTGTACTGGGCTTGTTTGTTCCACAAGCCAGTGTGTTGATTGATGAGTAAATTGCTTCCCGACTCTTTCACGCGAGTTGTGGAGGCAATCACCACCGGTGATAAAGCAGGGTAAGTTAAGTAATAATTCGGCATTGCGTCCGAGCGAGAGGCGTGCCAAAAGGGCGCAGATAGCGTTACCTTAACTTGCTCACTTGCGCTCACCTTTTCTTCGAACGTTAGGCGGTGCAGGTCACCGTTTATATGCTCAATGCGAATTGCATTTTTTGAGTCATACCCGCGAATAGGCGCAATATGACTAAAGTAAAGCGACGTAGAGGCTTCAATGGGGGTTGCCATGGTTGCTATCGTAAGCTCTGACGAAAAGCAGTCGCCTTTTGGAATATGTACCCGGCACAAACTATCGTCCACATTACTTAATACTTCGTAATGTATATCGAGGCTTTCTCCTAGCGCATTCAAGCTGGCTTGCTGTAGCGAAGGCGTTTCAGCCATTGCCGAAGCGCTACCCACTAGTAGTAACGATAAGCTCAAGCACGCTTTGACAAAATTCGTCGAATTGCGGATCACGTCGCACATCCTTAAATCACAATTTCAGAGTAAAACAAGGGTAAAGCAAACGCCCTACCCTATGCTAAGTGAAGATAGTGAACACACGAACTATCTTCACATACTAGCAACTAGAACTTCATGCTAGCGCCAATGAAGAAACGGCGTCCATTGGCACTTTGCGTTCCACCAAGTCGCTTACCGTCACTGCTTCGAACATAGTAGTTCTCCCAGATTTCGTCGGTAAGGTTAAGGGCTTCAGCTTTAAGTGTAATGGTTTCTGTCACGTTCCAGCTTACCTGCGCATCTAGCTGTGACTGTTCGTCGCGGTACTGATCGCCAATTTCAGCTTGGGCAATAAAGTACTCAGAGCGGTAGTTGTAGTTTAAGCGCGCGCTGTAAAGATCAGTTTCGTAGAACACACCTACGTTAAACGAGTCTTTTGACGTGTTCGGGAAGCTTACTGAGCGCGTTGCGATAGTAGCACCAATGATGTTGCCGTCATCGTCTGTAACGGCAACCGCGTCATCTACTTGTGCGTCGGCCACATCAGTGTAGGTATAGTTAGCGTAGCCACCGAAACCGTTGTCGAACACATGCTGAATTTGCATTTCGATACCGTCGATAGAGGTTGAACCACCATTCTCTGGCGTTCTTAGCTGATTGATTTGCTGACCATCAATTTCACGAGATACGGTTTTGGTAAAGATAAAGTCGTTAATATCTTTCTTGAACACTGTTACCGCGGCTACCGATGATTCGCTAAAGTACCATTCTGCACCCACTTCAAATTGGTTAGCAGTTAGCGGGTTAAGCTGCGGGTTACCAGCAGAGCCAGAGCTAGTTTCAGGCGTTAAGTTTACCGCAGGTGCTAACTGAAACGGTGCTGGACGTGTAAGCACGCGTGCTGCCGCCATACGTAGCAACACATCTTCAGATAAGTCGTACGACAAGTTGATGCTTGGCAGCCATTCGTTGTAACCACCGTCAAACGCTACCGCTTCGCCTGTTGTTAGGTCGTAACCGTTCGAAGTTGAATCGGTCTCAACGTAACGCATACCCACATTACCTCTGAAACCATCGCCACTAAATTTCGCCATGGCGTAAAGTGCAGTAATATCTTCTTCTATCTCAAATGAAGATTCATCTAAGAATTCATCGGTACGGCGGCAAAGTATAGTAGTGTCATCTGCACATTCGGCTACGCTATATAGCGCGTTGTACATGCTGTCTTTGTCAGGGAAGAAATAGCTGGCAGCCACGCCGTTGGTGTTGTCGTGAGACACGTTAATCATGTCGCCATTCCAAAACGATGACGCGGGGCCAAGGCTACCTTCACCCACCGGCGCTAAGTTGGCCAAGTCAGTTCTGTAGCGAGATTGCGCAAAGCTACGATCGCGACGCTTTATACCCGTTTTGATTTCGGTTACTGCACCCCAATCTACAGAATGCTCGTAGTCAAACTGGATATAGTTTTCTTTATCTTCCGTTGCATTTAGCTGGTCGAATATTCCTCCCAACCACATTTCATCTGTTGGGTTAGCTAGCCATGGGCTTGCCGTTGTAAAATCGATATACGGGTTGTCACCACCTGGGTTGTAAAAATCGATGGCTGCACGCGGGTCGTTCGCACTCGCCCAAAATTCAGTAAAGAAATCTCGGTTTTCGCCTTCACCCGTGGTTGTTCCTAACTGGAAGTGCAACTTGCCATCACCCATAAGGTAGTGCCCCTCAATATCTACAATCTCGGTAGACATTTCAGAACCATCGCGGAAGATGTTGTCATACGCCATAAAGCGCGCCCACTCAGGGCGGTTATCTACACCCATCATGCTAAGGGACTCTACTACGTTGTCGCTGCTCACCGTACCCGGACTGGTATCTGTACCTGTGTACGCCACACCGCGAAACGGAATACCAATTAAGTTAGAGTTTACGTTGTCAGCTTTAAGCGTTGACGATAGATAGTGGACAGACACATCGAAGTCGTCGGTAGGTGCCCATTGAGCAGTTACATCAAAACCAACGCGCTCGCGGTCTTGCTTAAACAACGCTGAGCCCATTCCCCATGGAATAGCGCCTTTTTGTGAAGCACCAACAGGTGCTTCAATAAGTGGGTCGATACGAGGAATGCTAGGGCCGAACCAGCCGAAGTCTTCGTTAGTTTCACGCTCTACCGTTCTTTCTTGATAAGAGCCTGAGAAAAGAATACCAAAGGTTTCGTCATCGTTTTTCCAGCTGTACAAACCAGATAGCGTTGGGTCGAGTGAATCGGCGATATCACCATACTGGCCTTCTACCGAGATTTGTCCCGAATTAGCGTCAAGGTCGAACGGTTTACGTGTTTTCAGAATTACCGTTCCGCCCAATGCTCCTTCATCGATGTCTGCCTGAGACGACTTGTACACTTCTAAACCCGCAATCATTTCTGACGCTAAAATTTCGAAGTTAAAGTTACGGGTTGCGTCTGATAACACAAACCACTGACCGGTTCCCACGGCTTGACCGTTCACTAGGGTCAAGTTTTGGTCTGGCTGAACGCCGCGTATAGTTACGCCTTGCCCTTCACCAAAATCGCGGTCGATGGTAATACCCGGAACACGGGCTAGTGTTTCTGCCACGTTTTTATCGGGGAACTTCCCAATGTCTTCAGCAGTGATAGCGTCAACAATGGCGTTAGAAAAACGCTTGGCATTGATGTTGGCCTTTTGGCTTCCGCGGATCCCTGTGACTTCGATGATTTCAGTTTCACCTGCTTCCTGTGCTACCGCAATAGGTGCTGAAATACTTGTTAATGCGCCCATAGCTATGGCGAGGCGAACACTTCTTGTTAGTTTATGTTGTTGGTTTTTGAACATTGTATTTACCTTCTCTCAGCCAAAAATGACAACGCTGTCATTTATTGAAATAATAAAATGACAGGCGTTGTTGTGGGGTACAGCTTTTTGATGACAACGCTGTCATTGAATGTTAACTTACATGACACAATGTAAGGCTGCAATTAATTTTTTAACAAAAAAGTAATACAAGCTTCTTAATTGTTGAAAATTAAACCAATTTTTAGAGTGAGATCGAATTTGGCTGCTACCATCAAAAGTGTTGCCGAAATGGCGGGGGTTTCGATAAAGACCGTTTCGCGCGTAATTAACAAGGAAGGCACGGTAAAACCCGACACCTTGCAACGTGTTGAAGAGGCGATAAAGGCCTTAAAGTACACCCCGAACAAGGCAGCGCGAGACTTAGCGAGCAAAGGAGCATCGGTACTGGGTTACGTATACGACAACCCCAACGCCTACTACATAATCGATATGCAAAAAGGCATATTGGATGTGTGTCGCAAAAACAATTTCGAATTGTTAATTCACCCGTGCGATGCAAGCTCTAAAAACATAGCGAAAGAACTGGTGGACATGGTAGACACTGCTCAATTGGCTGGCCTTATCCTTTCGCCTCCGCTATCAGAAATGCCAGAGGTATTATCGGAACTTGATCAAAACCAAATAAGTTATGTGCGTATTTTATCTGGAGACGGCCTCTTTCCATCGCCCCTCCCCTACGTGTTGGTGAACGACTTCAAAGCGGCATACGATATTACTGAGCACCTTATTGGCCAGGGTCACAAAAACATTGCGTTTATTGCCGGTGAAGAAATTCACAAATCCACCATTGAGCGTTTGAACGGCTACAAAGCGGCGTTAGAAAAAGCGAGTATTGCAATTGATGAGTCGTTAATTATCAAGGGCACCTACTCATTTGAAACTGGGGTTAAAAGCTCTGAAACGCTGCTTGCCATGTCGCCGCCCCCTACCGCTGTGTTTGCGTGTAACGATGAGATTGCAGCGGGTACGTTGTTTGGTGCACGAATGAAGGGGGTAGATGTTCCTCAAGAACTCGCAATTGCTGGGTTCGAGAACAGCCCCTTTTCTCGTCAGACTTTTCCGCCGTTAACTACGGCATCTCAGCCAACTAATGAAATAGCGCAGCATGCTGCGGCGTCGTTAATTCAGTATTTACGAGCTAAAAAAGCCAAAGCCGCCCACGACAATCTTAACCATACTTTCATCCCTGAACTGGTAGTGCGCGCGTCAACCGAGAAACAGTAATGAACAAATTACCTCAAGAAATCGTGATTGTGGGTGGCGGAACAGCAGGCTGGATGACGGCGTGCTACTTGGCAAGAACCGCCGAGTTGATGGCCAATAACAGTAATGTACCTGCCTGCGCCCCTAAAATAACACTTCTTGAGTCAGCGGTTATCAGCACCGTTGGCGTAGGCGAAGGTTCAACGCCTTATCTGCGCCACTTTTTTGAGTTCCTCGGAATAAATGAAAGTGAGTGGATGCTGAAATGCAGCGCCACGTATAAGATGGGCATTAGCTTTGAACGCTGGACTACAACGGCTGGAACAGAAAAAACGGGCCCCGCGTTCACCGAGTCTGACAACTATTTTCACCCATTCTTCTCTTCTTTAGATATTCCCACCGCGGATATGTACTTCAATGCGGTAAATGAATACAGAAAAGGCGCTTCGCACGACATTAACCCGTCGCACTACTTTACTGCAGCGCACATGGTAGAAAAAGGCATTACACCCGACGCCATATGTAGTTCTGCGAATATTGATTACGCCTATCATTTTGATGCAGGGCTGTTAGGTGACTTCTTAAAAGAATACGCGCTATACAAAGGGGTGTCTCATCAGAGAGGCACTGTGGCAAATGTAGAATGTCATGAGCACACTATTAACTCGCTAAAACTGGATGACGGAAATACATTAAGCGCAGACTTTTTTATTGATTGCTCGGGGTTTCGTGGGCTTCTTGGCAAACAAGCCCTGTCGCGAAAGTTTATAAGCTATGCCGACACCTTGTTTAACGATGCTGCCGTAGCCATTGCCAGCGACGCGACAGCATCACCAGAAACTGCATTACAAACTCGCTCTATTGCGCTTAGTCACGGCTGGCAGTGGCACATTCCCCTAACTAGTCGCACCGGCAACGGCTATGTGTACAGTTCACAATTTTGCACTGAAGCCAAAGCAGAAGAAGAGCTTAGACTTGCATTAGAACCAGACCAACCCCATCAGCAGGCGCGGCATTTGAAAATGACCGTAGGCAGACTAGAAGAACACTGGAAAGGTAATTGTTTATGCATAGGGTTGTCTCAGGGCTTTATTGAGCCATTGGAAGCCACTGCACTTATGCTGGTGCAGTACGCACTGCATCACTTTATCGATTGCTGGCAAAGTAACAATTCGCGAAGAGAGGAACGCTATAATTCTGAGATAAACCGAATGTTCGATGGTATTCGGGACTACATTGCTGCTCATTACTATTTAAATACGCGCGACGATTCTGCCTACTGGGTTGCCTGTCGCGAAGACTTAAAGGTGCCGGATACCCTTTCTTATTTGCTGAATGCGTGGGACAAAGGCGCCAGCTTTGAACAAGCGCTTAATGAAGTAGATAACAAATTGGTTTATTTGCGACCTTCGTGGTACTGCATTTTTGCGGGAATGAAGCGCTTTTCTAATAACACAACGCCACTTGCACAGCCCAACACCCTTGCACTTCGAACTATGCAGCAATCGGTAGAGGGAGCGCATCGAGTAAGGCAACCCTAACTTGGTTAGAACGCACAAACATACAAAATTACGCCTTTCGCCCGCTTACATTTAAAAATATAATAAAAGCAGGCAAATTCATTAGAAAGTGTAATTAACTATGAAGCAGCTTTCCCTTGATACCTTACGCACCTTCGTTAGCGTTATTGAGCTTGGTGGCTACGCTAAAGCGGGCGATTTTTTGGGCCGTTCTCAACCGGCAATAAGCCTACAAATTAAAAAGCTAGAGTCGCAGTTAGACCGCAAGCTGTTTACTAAAGTTGGGCAACGGCATGTGCCTAGCGCCGACGGCAATTGGCTGTACCCAAAAGCGAAAGAATTGCTAGAGCTTAACGATAACATCTTTCGCAGCTTAACCCCTGCCCCGCTAAGCGGTCGCTTGCGTCTTGGCATTCCCAATGAATTTGCTTCTACATTATTGCCGGGTCTAATTGGCGAATTTTCAAAGCGTTACCCCGATGTATCACTTGAAGTGACCTCGGCCTTAAGCCGTGATTTGCTTCACCCGTCGCAGCGCGATCATTTCGATTTGATTTTGGCGTTGGTGAATCCGGGCGAGCAGACAGAAGGCGAAGTAGTGTTAGAAGATGACGTGGTTTGGGTTGGCGACACGGCTCATCCGTTGGTTGGCAACAATATTCCTTTAGTGCTTGCTCCCGACGGTTGTATGTATCGAAGCCGCGTTATTGAACAATTAAAGCAGCAAACCTTTGCATGGAAAATCAGCTACACCAATGCAGATTTAGGCGGGCTGGTTGCCGCCATTCAGCAAGGTTTAGGCGTGACAGCTCTAGCAAAATCTAGCTTACCGGCAAACCTAGTAGCGCTAAACCACCCGCATCTGCCTAAGCTAGGCAAGGTAAATATTTGTCTGTTCAATCAAGATACACAGCACCCAGTGATCAGTAAAACTCTGGCCGAATTCTTTAAAGTGAGGCTAACCCAATAAAAAAATGGGGTCAGAGTACTTTTTCTGCCCCACCGTTCTTATTCAATTAACTTTAGCCATCACTCGTGATGGTTTCGATAAGCTCGCCGAGTACAGTTTCGGCTTTGCTGGTTTCAACCTGACATGTACCTGCGTTCATGTGACCACCGCCGCCATACTTCAAGCACAACTCTCCCACATTGGTTTTTGAGCTACGATTAGTAATGGATTTACCAATAGCAAATACCACGTTTTGCTTTTTCAGCCCCCACATCTTGTGAATAGAGATATTGCAGTCGGGGTACATGGCATAAATAACAAACCGGTTTGTCGCGTAAATGGTTTCTTGGTCGGTTAAATCAAGCACAACTAGGTTGTCGTATACAGTAGAACACTTGGCAATTTGCGCCTTCGCCATTTCATTGTGCTCATGGTACAAACTCACGCGCTCGGCCACGTCTTCCATTTGCAGTATTTCTTCAATGCTGTGGTCTTTGCACGCATCTATTAGCTTCATCATTAGCTGATAGTTAGAGATTTTGAAATCTCTGAAACGACCAAGACCAGTTCGCGCATCCATAATGAAATTCATGAGCACCCAATCTGTGGGCTCAAGAATTTCTTCTTCGCTAAACTGTGCAGAGTCTCCTTTATCTACCGCGTCCATCATATCTACTGAGATATTAGGAAATTTATCTGCACCTCCGTAATAGTCGTAAACAACGCGTGCCGCCGAGGGCGCTTTCGGGTCAATGATGTGATTATCAATATCGCCTGAGTTACGCACTGTTTCACTTAAGTGATGGTCGAAGGCAATATGGCAACCCGCAACGTAAGGCAGGTTAGTAGTGATATCATTCTCGGTAATATCAATTTTACCGTCTTGCATGTCTTTTGGATGAACAAACAAAATATCGTCAATTAAGTCTAAATCTTTCAATAAAACCGCACATACCAGTCCATCGAAATCACTTCGCGTAACCAATCTAAATTTTCTTTCAGGCATAGTTTATCCATCATTCACTTTGGTAATAATTTTAAGTGTAACAGCTAATAAAAATTTTGAGAGACAGGTTTATTAACTTCTTATTTAGCTTTTTAAATTCAGTAATTTACCCAGCGGCTTAGCCAAACTTTCAGGCGGTTCGGTAAAGTAAGCGGGGCCCGTTTCAGTCATATACAAACAGTCTTCTAAGCGCACACCAAATTCACCCGGAATATAGATACCTGGCTCATTAGAAAAGCACATGCCTTTTCTAAGTGGCGTATTTTCACCACGCACAAAGTTAACACTCTCGTGTCCTTCCATGCCGATACCGTGACCTGTTCTGTGACTTAGCCCAGGCAATGCATAGTCTTTGCTGTACCCTTTGCTGGCGTAGAATTGGCGCACTGCATCATCCACTGTTCCTGCTGGTTCACCAATTTTAGCTGCGGTAAATGCTACGTTCTGCCCTTCCCTTACTGTGTGCCACACGTCCTGAACTTTCTGAGACGCCTTGCCAAATACCAAAGTACGACTTATGTCGCTTTGGTAACCGTGCACACTGCAACCGCTGTCTAGCAAGATCACCGAACCTTCTTTGATAGTTTGTGCTGCATTTGTGCCATGAGGATAAGCACTTGCATCGTTAAACAGCGCCAAACACCATGTACCGCTGCCGCCTAAGTGCTGCTGTGCGGTGTTCATCAAACTTTTTACATCCTGCTGACTCATGCCAAGCTTTAGGTTACTAAAAACAAACTCGTAAGCACGTAGAGTAACTTCATTGGCCTTATGCATAAGTGCCAGTTCACTCGCAGTTTTATACATGCGACAACCCAGTGTAATTGGCTCGGCGGGAACGATATTAATGTTTGGCAGCGCTCGGCTGACTCCAGTAACTACAAAGTAGCGTACGCTGCTTTCAAAGCCGATATTGCCGCTTGTTATACCGCGCGATTTTAAAATATTGGCTACGACATCAAACGGGCTTTCATGCTCTTGCCACACTCTTACATCATCGCCTATAGCTAACGACTCAAGCACACTTGGCTTTTCGAAAAATGGCGTTACCACCGCCATGTCACCTTTTTGAGGGATAACCAGCGCGGTCAAGCGCTCGCTACGCCACCATTTAATCCCTGAAAAATAATCCATTGCAGCGCCAGGCTCGACCAGAATTGCCGCAATGTCTTGGGCTTTCATAAGCGACTGCGCTTTTTCAATACGCGCTTTGCGCTCTTCTACGGTAATCGGCTTCGCATTTGCGGTGATATCACTTAGCCCGCTAAAACCGTTAGTGTCTGTTGCATTGGTTTGATTAATTGCAGCCATAGAAGCCACAGGAGCAAGCGCAAAGCTAGCGCCCGCTAATTTCAAGAAATGTCGCTTATCCATGTTCCCTTCCTGTCGTTTTAATTAAGGTCATTTGACACTTTTTTTGTTTTATGAAAATAACATTGAATTGATTTTGTACTAAAAATTTCAGTGTTTAATATTGTCAGTACTTTATGCCCACATAACAAAGATTGCGGCAAGCCCAATAAGAAGTAAGCCAGCAATTTCGCGTTTTGTGACTGCATTTTTTAGCCAGTAATGTGAAAGTACCAAGGTAAGCAACACCTCTAACTGCCCAAGCGTTTTTACCAGCGCCACATGTTGTAATGCCATGGCCGTGAACCAACAAATTGAGCCCAAACAGCTTACCGTGCTAATCGCTAGCACCTGCTTTTTAGCGTTGGTTAGCTGTCTGAACACGAAGGGTTTAGTTAGCGCAATATAACCACTTAAACTTATCGTTTGTACACATAGCACCCATAACAACACCCAAGCAGCAGCCACTGTATGCTGAACATTTAGCATATGGCTAGCCTCGCGCACCAACAGTGATGTAAGCGCAAAACAGGTACCGCAGGCAAGACCTATAACCATGGTTTTCACACTAATGCCATGGAGCCGATTGCCGCTGCTTAACACAAATACTGCTATTGCGCCTATTACTATGCCCGCCCACCCAAGGGGCGTTAAATAACTTCCGAAAAAGAGCATGCCTACAACGCCGGCCACCAAGGCCTCACTCTTAGCAAGGCCTGCGCCAATGGCAAAATTCTTCTGCTTGAACAAAATCACCATTAAAGAAGTGGCCGCTATTTGAAGTAGCAAAGCACACAGTACCACTGCAATAAAAGAGCCTGAGAACTCAGGCACTTGACTGGCGCTACTGCTGTAGAGAATGAGTAAATAAACAAGCGCTATTGGCGGAGCCAAAATAAAGCGAGATAGCGTCACCCCAGAGGTGTTAACTGCGCCGCTCAGCTTGCTCTGCAGTGCATTGCGCACGGTTTGCATAACTACCGCGCCCAACGTAAATAAAATCCAACTCATTAGCGTCGCTTTACCTTGTTATATCGCTACCTACAGTTAAGCGTGAATTACTTTGCCTCTTTCACTTCCATTGCCTGTGTGCGCTTGTCTTTAAAATCAGAGTCACGTTTCCAGTATGGCCACACATTGCCTTGGGCGTAATAGTTCAGCATAGAGCCGATAAGTAAGAGGTCTTGTTGCACACCTCCTAATGTCCAGCTTGGAAGGTAGTCATCATCCGCTTTATGGTAGCGTTTGGCGATGAAGCTAGGGTCGGTATCGCCTAAGCTCATGAACAAAATTGAAGGCACGCCCTGCTTAGCAAGCGCGAAGTGATCTGAGCGGAAGAACAGTCCATTTTGAGGTCTCGGATCCATTTTAACCGTTCGTCCTTGTAATGCGGCAGCTGTCGCTAAATCGTCTTCAATAGATAAATAACCTTCGCCGTACTGCAAAATGTAATCAACATCATCGTTTACATTCATGCCGTCGATATTTAAAAAAGCCACCATGTTCGATGTTGGTACCGGCGGGTTATTTGCAAAATAATCGGCACCGAGTAGCCCTGTTTCCTCGGCGGTAAAAGCACTAAACATTAGTGTACGTGCAAAGCCCTCTTCGCGTTTTGAAAGCGCATCTGCCAATGTAATTACACCTGCTACGCCTGACCCATTGTCTACCGCACCATTGTAAATAGTGGTTTGGCCGTTCTTCTCAACTTTGCCTAGGTGGTCCCAGTGAGCGTGAAGCATTACCCACTCTTCTGGCTTATCTGTACCTTCTAAAATGCCTGCTACGTTTTGCGATTCGGCACGCTCAATAGTATTGGTGAAACTCAACGATGCTTTCGTGTTTAGCGCGAGGGGCATAAACCCAGGCTTTGAAGCTTTGTCTTTAAGCTCGCCATAGTCCATACCCACTTTTTCAAATAGCTGTCTTGCGGCATTTAGGTGAAGCCAACCCATTACACCGACTTGTGAAGCATTGTTGTTGTCGTCGACTAAACTGAATTTGGTATTGGAATTTGAGTTTTCGACTACGCCCCACCCGTAACCCGCAGGCATGGTTTCATGAATAATGAAAACCGCTTCTGCCCCCTGCCTGGCTGCTTCTTCGTACTTATATGTCCAGCGACCGTAATAGGTCATTGCGTTGCCCTGAAAAAGCTCTGGATCTTTAGAAGCGAAACCCGGGTCGTTTACCAGCATTACAACGGTTTTTCCTTTTACGTCAAGGCCTGCGTAATCATTCCAATTGTACTCTGGGGCATTAATGCCATAACCCACAAAAATTACCTCACTATTAGCAAGTGAGTAGTCATTAACAATGCGCTGAGTACGGGCTGTAAACTCGCTGCCTGCGCTAAAATCAAGTCCGCCTATTTTTAACGATGAAATGTTCTTAGGCGTTATTTTAGCTAAAGGCACAGCTTGGGTGTAGCTATCGCCAAAGGCTGGCTTCAACCCTAGCTTTTTGTATTGGGTTACCAAGTAATCGACTGTTTTCTCTTCACCTTTCGACAAAGGCCCTCGCCCTTCAAACTCATCGCTTGCCAGCGTTTTAACGTGCTGACGATAAACGTCCAAATCGATAGAGGCATTACTCAGCGTCATCTTTTTGCTTTTTGTTGTCGCCGACGATTCAACCGAGGCTAAATTAGAAGCAGGTACTTCGGCATTCGCCGAACCAGTCATTAAAGTAGAAGTAAGTACAGAAGCAACGCAGACAAAGGAAAAGGCGCGATAAGGTTTGCAAAGATAAGTAAACATAAGCCATTGGTACAAATAAAAAAGGATACCGAAGAGTATCCTGTACCGCTTACTATCTCAACGCCGAAACGACTAAACCACAAGAATGGGGTCAGAGTACATTTCTTTGCTTTTAGAGCGAGATAGATAATTAGAAAGCTTTGCCGCCTGTTTTCTATGATGTGTGAAAAAGTACACTTCCAAGCTTCAATAATGGGGTCAGAGTACATTTATTCGGTTTTGTAATAGGGAAAGCCAATAATGTACTCTGACCCCACTATTCGAGTGGTGGCGAAAAAACTACTCTGACCCCATTATTTAAATGTACTCTGACCCCATTTTTTTTGGATTTATAGGCCCATGGCGTGGCTGACGAAGGCGGTTTTAATGGTGCTGAGTTTGTCTGTGGCTGAAAGACCAATTCCTCTGACCAACTTTTTGAGGGGGTCGTCGCCGTCGAATAAGAATTTAAAGCCGTCCATTGCGGCAATCATTTTCGTGGCTTCTGTTTTACGGCTTCGCTCGTAGCTGCGTAAGTGCTTGTACAAACCAATGTCTTTGCCCGACGCCTTTAAGTTGTTTAGGGTTTCCGCCAGTGCGAGCGCATCTTGCATTCCCAAGTTAGCGCCCTGCCCTGCAAGCGGGTGAATGGTATGCGCTGCATCGCCTACCAGCACCACACCGTCTTTCGCCCACTGGCGTGCATAACGCATGGTCAACGGGAAAGCGGCGCGCTTGGTTTCAAGCGAAATAGTGCCAAGAACGCTATTACTAGCCGCAGTTAACGCATAACAGAACGCAGCGTCATCCAATGCCATTAATAAGTTCGCTTGCTCTGGCGTTTGCGACCATACAATAGAACATACATTTGGCTCAGACATAGGCAGTAGCGCGAGCGGTCCTGTGGGTGTGAACGCTTGTCTCGCCACATTATTATGCGGCTCTACCGTTTTGATATTAGCGACAATCGCCGTATGCTCGTAGTCTTTAAATGTAATTGGCAAGCCAGCTTGCTTTCTCACAAACGAATTTGCGCCATCGGCGCCTACTAATAACCTGCAGCTTAGCACGTCATCATTATCAAGCATCAGCATGGTTTGGTTTGGGCCAGCTAATACTCTATCAATACCCGCGGTGATCAACTCCACATTAGGCTGCGCTTCCACAGATTTAGTCAGTGCATTGACTAAAGCCTGATTCTCTACAATCACGCCAAGCGCATCACTGCCCATTTCATCGCATGAAAAGTGAATGTCGCCAAAACTGTCTTTGTCCCATACATGCATGTCGGTGTAAGGGTTGGCGCGATCTTGCTGCAAATGCGACCACACATCAAACTGTTGCAGCGCTTTAATATTGGCCTGGTTTATGGCACTCACTCTCGCCGTAGGCTTCTCGTCCAGAGTCTGATAACACACCGCTTTATCGACTATTGCTATGCTCAATTCACTGTGTTTAAGCGCCGCTGCAAGGGTTAGCCCTACAATTCCGCCGCCCACTATCGCTATATCAACATGCTGCATTGTTATCTCTTTTTCTTAGTGGTGTTTCGCCATAGCCCGTCGTGTGTTTAACAAACGCTTTTTTCGCCTGGGGCATCATGCTTAATGCCAATAGCGACACATTGCGCCCAATTACCGTTGGAAAATACTGGTTTGAAAAGGTGCGAACTAGCGTATCTGTCAGGGCTATCGTGTTATCCCTGTCATTCTTACGCGAATTGGCGTAATGCTGAGTAATACTAAAAGCACCTGCATCGAAATTAGCGGATGCGATTGTATCGTTTTTCTCTTCGTATGAATCCTGCTCGCCGTGCTTTTCCGCTGACGCTTGCAGCACAGACACTAAAGTACTTAAGTCGCGTAAGCCTAGATTGAAGCCTTGCCCTGCAATAGGATGTAGCGCCTGTGCCGCATTGCCTACCACCACTGTGCGATGACTAGCAACTTGCTGGGCTTTAGTAAGCGCTAACGGGTAACTTGCCAACTCACTGACTCTCAGTACTTTGCCCTGTCGATAGCCAAATGCTTCCTGTAGGGCCTTGATAAATGCGCGTTGATTTAATGCCATTAACGACTTTGCGGCGTCAGTATCTACAGTCCATACAACTGAAAAGCCGTTTCCACTAGCCTTGATATCATCGATTTCACTGTCGAAAGGCAGGAACGCTAACGGGCCATTTTGGGTGAAACGCTCGTAAGCTCTGTTTTCATGAGGGAGCTGAGTGTGAACGTTAAAGACAATGGCCGTTTGATGATAATCATTGACTGTTTTTGAAATGCCAACCTGGTCAGCTAATCCTGAACGACCGCCATCTGCCAGTACCAGCAACTTTGTGGTAAGCGATTGGCCATTATCTAGCTGCACCTCTACAAAATTGCACTGCTGTTTTACGTTCGTTACCTTGGCAGGTGCGATATATTGGTAGCTTGAGGTTGCACCTGCCGCCAATCGCGTTAGTGCGCTTAAGCTCACCACCTGGCCAAACGCGTCAATGTGGTAGTCACTGCTTTGAAGGTTTAATAGCCCCAAGTGCCCTTTGTCGCTAACCTCAATATGCTTAATTTGAGGAGGTAACTCACCGTTGTGCTGCTTAGCTACATCATCAAGGTTTAGCCCCATGTGAGACAGTTCTTCAACAGTACGTCTTGCCAATGCAATCACTCGGGTGTCGGTAAAAGGGTTAAAGTCGACTAAGCTTTTAGTGGTTTGCTCTGGGTCAGCCGCATCAATTAGGGTGACAGATAAGCCAGAGCTGTTTGCAGGAGATACTTTCTCTGCGAGTGCTTTGGCTAATACAGTACCGACAATACCACCACCAATAATTACTACATCAACCGCTGCTGCCGATTCCACTGTTTTTATTTTCCTGTCGTCCAGAGGCTCTAATTATTAAAAGCGTTAATTCTGAGATTTTTTCTTTATATTAAAGGCTAGTTTTTAGCGTAATTTAAACTGGTAGTTTAAACCGCTAACTTAAACCGGTAACTTAAACCAAAATTCCGTATTTCACACTTATCGCAGTTTTTCAAACCTTGGTAAACCTAGCAAATTTTGACAACTAGTCTTTGCTTTCAGCCATAAGTGCTTCAATCTCATCAATGTCTTTTGGCACGTCTGCGGTAAGAATATCGACACCCGTCGCAGTAATCACCACATCATCTTCAATTCTTACACCAATGCCTTTGTATTTTTCCTGCACGTTGCTATCTTGGCTAATGTAAATGCCGGGCTCAACAGTGATCACCATGCCAGGCTTTAACGGACGGTCTTCACCGTCAATTTTGTAGTTGCCTACATCATGCACATCTAGACCTAAATAGTGACCTAAACCATGCATGTAAAACTGACGCCACGTTTCATTTTCAAGGTTTTCTGCCACACTACCTTCAAGAACGCCAAGGTCAACTAAACCTTGAGTAATAATTTCTACGCTATGTAACATGGCTTGTGACAGGGTAACGCCGGGCGCTAACATATCTAGCACGCTTTTTTGCGCTTTTAATACAACGGTGTAAATTTCGCGCTGAGCATGCGTGAACTTTCCATTTGCAGGAAACGTTCGCGTGATATCCGCAGCATAACCTTGATATTCAGCACCTGCATCGATCAAGATCAAGTCACCGTCATTTACCTGCGCGTTATTTTGCGTGTAATGCAAAATACACGCATTATCGCCGCTTCCAACAATAGTACTATAAGCAGGTGAACGGGCTCCCGCCATGGCAAATTCATGGTGAATTTCAGCTTCTAGCTGATACTCGTAACAACCAGGCGCAGCGAACTGCATAGCTCGCTTGTGCGCACGTGCGCTTATCTCACCCGCCGCTTTCATCATGGCCACTTCACACGCTGATTTGAATAAACGCATTTCGTGTAAGATAGGCTGTAAGTCGTGAATCGCCCTTGGTGCCAGTGATTCTTTAGGCGCATCGCGCAAGGTGTTTAGCGCTTCAGAAAATAACAGGTCATTGTCTTTCTTGTGACCCAACGAAAAGTACACATTGTCTTGACCTTGAATTGACGCTAACAGCGCTTCTTCAAGTTCTTGCAACTCAAACGCTTCATCTAGACTAAATCGAGCAAGTGCAGCTTCAGCCCCTAAACGTTTGCCGTGCCAAATTTCTGCACTTTTGTCTTTCTCTTGTACCACCATTGCACGATAACTTTCACCGTAACGAGGGTGGTTAGACAATATCAACCAAGCATTAGGCTCTTCAAATCCTGTCAGATACCAAAAGTCGCTATCTTGCCTGAATGTATATTCGGTATCGCGACTTCGGGTTACCATACCTGCTGCAGGCACAATACACACACTATTCGGCTCGCACTGTGCAAGCAGTCGGTCCTGCCTGGCGATAAACTCTTGCGCACTAATCATAAAAGAGAAAACCCTAAAAAATCTCGTTAAAACGGATGGCGACTTACGGCCACTTTTAATATCTTCAGTTAATTACTAGTGTACGGATGGCGTGTCTTGTTGATCATCTAGAAGTGATTGGCCCAGTTCGCTGAAGCATAAAATTGCTGAAATTTTCACGTATTCTTCAACCTCTAACAGCGCCTTTTCAGACTCTTCGTCCGCGTCCATTGGCTCTTCCATACGTGAAATATCTGAAAAGTCTTCAAGTGCCTCTTTTACGTCGTCAGAACATTGCATAAGGTCTTGCTGGTGTAGACCAAACCCAAGCATGAAACCTTGCACCCAGTTTATTAGTGCAGCCCCGCGATCGTTGATAGGCGCTTGATCATCAGGAAGTAACAAATTGAGCGCGAATTCAGGCTCAAGAAGCTGCTGACAGGTTTGATTGAAAAGGCTATTTAAAAGGTGCTGGGTAGGGTCGCTAAACGCATCACCCTGATTAATGGTTTCACTTAACGCTTCTAGCCATTTTTGGTCGGTAAGCGACATGCCTCCGCAAAGCATACCGCACAGAATGCCATGCACTTCTGCAGCATCAACAATTACGCCTTGCTGAGACAATTTATTACTTACGCTATCGTAATCGAGCTGTTTTTCCACGAATTGTTCTCTTTTGTTTTGAATAGTTTGAGATACAGGCGCCACTTTTATTTAGCGATTAATTACCGTCTATTTTGGCGGCGACTTACGTCAATGTCATCTCTTGATGGAGTTAATACTAGCAAAAATCAATGTGTAACGCCTCCTTTTGCCCTGCCACTGCTCTAACTTTGAACAAACAGCAAAAGTACCTTCAGGGTCTAATAACACTGTGTCGTACACACTTTACACAACGGTACTTAAACGTTGTTTACTCACTGTTCAAACGATATTTAATTTGCGGCCATTTAGCTAAATTCGTTGCCGGACGGCTAGCAACATCGTCAGATTTCATCTAAGATCGCTCGTGTTGGATACGGAATTCCTTTAGCAACAGCGTGACAACGTTCATTAGCCTTTAATGCCTGAATAGCTGATTGGTTATTATTGAGCTTCTCTTATATGCGTGTATAATTGCTGACCAATTGGTCAAGAAAAGTAATATTTTTTTACCGCTTTTATAATCACCACGCAAAATAGTTATAAAGCGCTTTAGGTGATCCTCTTCACTGGATCTCGCGTTTGTTATACCCTGTTGCGTTAATACAACAACAATGTTTCCTGGGATGTTTGCTAGTTCATTCATGTCCCTGGCCGATGCTTTAAACCAAGGAAGTTGAAACAGCTGCTATTGTGCAAGCTCGACGCGTATCGAGAAGCCTACGGCAATTGTGATACTTCCGCCCTGAACTTTTCGGTTCACGGGCGAAACATGGACAGCGGCATTCTGGGAAGCGCCCTCTTTCGACGGAAGAAGAAATGGCAATAATAAATTTTGGCTCTATAAATATTGACCACGTTTATCAGGTAGATCACTTTGTACAACCTGGTGAGACGTTGGCCTCTACCCATTATCAAACCTTATTAGGTGGTAAGGGTGCAAACCAGTCTATTGCTTTAGCGCAAGCAGGTGCAGACGTAAGACACGTCGGCAGCATTCACGAAAACGACGCCTCATTTAAACAAGCTCTTATTAAGAAGGGTGTTGATTGTCGTGGCGTAAAGTGCTCAGAAGTTCCTTCAGGTCACGCGATTATCCAAGTCACGCCTAGCGGTGAAAACGCCATTGTATTATTTGGTGGTGCTAACCAAACCATTACCGCAAAAACCGTAATGCAAGCGTTAGACGATACGCGTCCTTCAGATTGGGTACTAACCCAAAATGAAACAAGCAGCATTGAAGAAGTACTTCGCCAAGCGAAAGAAAAGCAGCTTAAAGTAGCCTTTAACCCAGCGCCTATGAGCGAGTCGGTTAAGCAGCTTCCATTAGATTGTGTAGATTTACTTATTGTAAATGAAACCGAAGCTGCTGCGATTACCGGTAAAGAAGAACTTGAAGATATTGTGACAGTGTTCAAAGAGCAGTGGTCACACAGCGAAGTTATTATTACACTGGGTAAAGCGGGTGTAATGATGCTGCGCAAAAACGATGTTGTAGAAGTAAAAGCATTCTCTGTAGACGCGGTAGATACCACCGCAGCCGGTGACACCTTTATCGGTTATTTCCTGTCTGCATACAGCAACCACACCGATGCTAAACAAGCATTGCGTCGCGGGTGTGCAGCTTCAGCCATTGCGGTAACCCGCGAGGGCGCAGCGCAGAGTATTCCAACACAAAAAGAAGTGGATCGTTTCTTAGCGAAACACGCCAACTAGCAAGACGCACTGAGATAAATTGATGGCACATAAGATCATATTAGATACGGATCCGGGGATTGATGATGCAATGGCGATCTTTTTCGCCTTTCAATCTCCAGACATTGAAGTACTTGGCTTAACTACCGTTTACGGTAACGTTCCGGTAACAATGGCTGCGCAAAACGCACTAACACTTTGCGAAATTGCAGGTAAAGATATTCCTGTAACCAAAGGTGTTGGCATGCCATGGGTTGGCCCAGAGTCAACGTACGCACACTTCGTACACGGTGAGCACGGCTTCGGTCATATCAAACCTGAAGCGCCTAAAACCGAGCTTGACCCACGCAGCTCTGCGCAGTTTATCGTTGATATGGCACGTAAGTACCCTGGCGAAGTTACCATTGTTGCTATTGGCCCACTAGGTAACTTGGCCCTCGCACTTCGTCTTGAGCCAGAACTTCCTAAGTTGGTAAAAGGCGTTAGCATAATGGGTGGTGCAGCGTTTGTACCAGGTAACGTTACGCCGGTAGCTGAAGCGAACATTTGGAACGATGCACATGCAGCAGAAATCGTTTTCGCAGCAGACTGGGAACTGAGCATGTTTGGTTTGGACGTAACAAACTTCACGCCGTTCTCGCCAGCCTTTGTTGAAAAGCTTGAAGAGAAAAACAATACCCTTGGTGGTTTTGTGAAAGAAAGCGCCCAGTTCTACATGGATTTCTACTCGCAAAACCGTGAAGATCGCGTGTGTTTCTTCCACGATGCATTCCCGATTGCCCACCTTCGCCACCCTGAGTTATTTGAACTGACTGAAGGTCACGTTCGAGTTGGAACAGGGACACTAGATAGAGGGCAAACCGTGGTTGCGCCTAAAGGTACAACACCGAGCCCACTATGGAATGAAGCAAATACCATAAAGGTAGCGACTAAAGTTGACCACAAAAAGCTGGAACAACTATTCATAGACACCTACGCTCTATGATATGTTTAAGGGATTGTTAATACACAATCCCTTTTTTATTTAAAGCTAGGTTTAAACTCAACGGTTATGAAAGCGGCGCCCCTCCCTCAAAATGAAGATGAACCCCTTGCCGAACTGCTCAGCTACGACGTACTCGATACTGAAGCTGAACAACTCTTTGATGACCTTACAGCCCTGGCCTCTCAAATTTGTGAAACCCCTATTGCGCTTATCAGCCTCATTGATCCAAACCGCCAATGGTTTAAATCAAGAGTTGGTTTAGACGCAGAAGAAACATCACGAGACATCGCGTTTTGCTCACATGCTATTTTGCAAAGCGATGTGTTTGAAATACCTAACGCTACGTTAGACCCCCGGTTTCACGATAACCCGCTGGTGACTGGCGCGCCTGATATTCGGTTTTACGCCGGCGCACCACTGATTACCCCGTCTGGCCATGCAATTGGCACGCTGTGCGCCATTGATAGCAAACCACGCAAGCTAACCGAAACACAAAAAGCCTCGCTCCAAACCTTAAGTAAGTCGGTAGTAGCACATTTAGAGTTAAAGCGGAAAAACCGAGAGCTTGAGCGCACCAGTCAATTCAAGTCTGACTTTCTTTCTTACGTAAGCCACGAAATTAGAACACCGCTTAATGCCATAAATACGTTTAGTCAGTTGCTTGAAGGCGAAGCCCAAAAGTTAAATTTGCCCTCGTCATTTACCACCCCGCTTTCTCATGTAAGCCAAAGCGGTGAAAGGCTTTTAGAAATAGTAAATTCTGTTTTAGATATAAAGCAGATAGAAGCGGGGAAAATGCGTGTGATGCCACGCGCGGTGAATACCAAAGACTTTTTCACCCACTTATTTTCGCTTACTAAGATCCGCGCTGAAGACAGCGGTATCGTATTTAGCACCAGTATTGATGACGCTGTGCCCGACTCGTTGTTTTTCGATGACACCAAATTTGGTCAAGTAGCGCTTAACTTACTGTCGAATGCGATTAAGTTCACTAATCACGGCAAGTCAGTAAAAGCGCAGGTAAAATACAAAAGCGGCAAGGTAATATTTAATGTCATTGATCAAGGCATTGGTATGAGCGATGACGATCAAAAACGGCTTTTTACACCTTTCGAGCGAATGGAAAACGCCCGTCAGATAAGTGGAACCGGCTTAGGCTTGAATATATCGAAGCGCCTTGTCGAGCTCATGGACGGGTCTATTAAAGTTAGTAGTAAGTTGAATCACGGTACCCGAATAAGTGTGACCTTACCTGCCGACGCCCTAAGCGCAAACCAGTTCGTTGAGGCACAACCGCGTAGCTTTGTTGCCCAAGTAAACATAGATAACTCAGTAAATGTATTGGTAGTTGAAGACCACTATATAAACCAAGTGGTTATTCAAACTTTGTTTGAAAAACTGGGCGTGTCGCTTTCTGTGGTAAGCACTGGCGAGGAAGGCGTTGAATACGCCAAATCTAATCCCGTCGACTTAGTTCTTATGGATCTTAATTTGCCAGGTATTCAAGGCGATGAAGCAACAGTAAAAATAAAGGGGTTTAAGCCAAACTTGCCTATTGTTGCATTGACGGCCGATGTCATTACCCAGCCTGAATATTTGCGAAAACAAGGTCTTGATGACGTACTCACTAAACCCATAGATAGTAGCGAATTGGTGCGTGTGCTCAATCACTATTTAGGGCATCCAGACCAATGAATCTATTCGTTTTATTAAGTAGCTTTATCTAAGTAGTTTTACCACAGTAATTTTTCCTGAGTCATCTTTACCTAGCCCAACAAACCTTTTTTAACAGCCGTGGTAGTATAAGCTAACTCAATTGTAAGACAGGAGAACTCCTCTACCATGTCCCCCTCATCTTCAGGAAGCGGCACTTCTAGATCGTTGACGTCTAACAAGGTTAATTCAACGGAAACGGCTTCAGCACCAGCTTTAGCAATGAAACCAACGCAGATTGCGCCGTCGCAAAACATACAAACAAGCGTTTCTAAAGAAGACATGCAGGCCCGCGCTCAGCTTAGAAAAAAGCTTCGCGAGGCACGCCGAGGGTTAACTAACCAGCAACATACGGATGCCGCTAAGCGCATTGCTTCACGACTACGTACGCTGCCCTTTCTTGATAACAGCACGACCATAGCCGGATATTTGGTTAACGATGGCGAGGTCAATTTAACCTATTTTATCGAGTCTATTTGGCAGTCTTTACATGATAAAAAATTCGCTCTACCTGTATTACACCCCGTATGTAAAGGACATTTGTTATTTTTGTCTTATACCCAGCACTCTCAATTGGTGAAGAATAAGTACAACATTGAAGAGCCAGTATTGTCGTGTGAAAACGTCGTTCCTGTTAGGCAGTGCGACGTTATTCTTATGCCGCTTGTAGGGTTTGATGTAAACGGCAATCGCCTGGGTATGGGGGGCGGCTACTACGACCGAACTTTGAGTTTTACCCAACGCGCGCCAGATTCACATTCATTTTCGGGTAGTAAAGCGCCCAAGTTAGTGGGTATTGCCCACGACATTCAAGAAGTAGATGCTCTGCCCGTTGCACCATGGGATGTCCCCCTTGATGCCATCGTGACGCCCTCGCGCACACTGCAATTCACTAAGCCGTGATAGTCATTATAACAAATTGAACATACGAACTTGTGGGTTCACGTGCGCTTATAAGTTACACTTGCGAACACAATAAGTCGGAGAATGACCATGGATCAGAACGCAAAAAAACAAGCCGTAGCCAAAGCAGCCATCGAATATGTTGAAGCAGACAGCATTGTCGGTGTGGGCACAGGTTCTACCGTAAATTTCTTTATTGAAGAACTCGGTAAAATTAAGCACAAAATTGAAGGTGCAGTATCAAGTTCAGAAGCCTCTACCGAGCGTTTAAAAGCCTTAGGCATTGAGGTATTCGAGTTAAACGAAGTCAGCAATCTATCGGTTTATATCGACGGTGCCGATGAAGTGACCGAACACAAGCATATGATTAAAGGCGGAGGCGCAGCACTCACTCGCGAGAAAATTGTAGCCGGTGCGGCGACCACGTTTGTGTGTATTGTTGATGAAAGCAAGCGCGTTCCTGTGTTGGGCTCGTTCCCCCTTCCCGTTGAAGTTATTCCCATGGCTCGTTCTTTCGTAGCACGAGAGCTAGTAAAGCTTGGTGGCGATCCTGAATATAGACAAGGTGTTGTCACCGATAACGGCAACGTTATTTTAGATGTTCACAACCTTGAGATTCTGAATCCTCGTGAGCTAGAACAAAAAATAAATAATATTCCTGGCGTGGTAACGAACGGCATTTTCGCACTACGAGGCGCGGACATAGTGCTAAGTGCTACAGATAGTGGTGTTGAAACCTTTAAGTGATAACTGAGTAAGACGTATAGTGCGGTGAAAAGCTATACAAAATACTACTTTCAACTTAACGCGTTTTCTGTTAGTTTCCGTTTAGACGTCTAGATGTCCTTAAATAAGTTCACTAAGCGTCTTAACTTTTACGTTAGTTAAGGCCAATTCCTTAATAACGAAAGCAATCAACGTGATTATAAAAGCTTGGTAGCAATAATGCCCAAGCAAGGCTTTCAGAGTTGCAAAGCGATGTCGTTGCAGCGCAGGTTATACGCAGCCTTGTGTTTAATAATGGCAGGTTTCTGAGAGTCTTGGATTGGCGGTGCAAGCAAACCAAAATTACATCAGTGAGAGATAGCGAGTTCATGAGCAAAGTTTCATTAGAGAAGGATAAGATCCGAATTTTGTTGTTGGAAGGTGTTCACCAAAGTGCTTTGGAGACACTAAAAAGCAATGGGTATAGCAACATTGAATTTCTCAAAACCTCTCTTCCTGAAGACGAGTTAATTGAGAAAATTAAAGACGCCCACTTTGTTGGTATTCGCTCGCGTACTCAAATTACAGAGAAGGTAGTTGAAGCAGCACAAAAGCTTGTGGCTATCGGTTGTTTCTGTATTGGCACCAACCAAGTTGATCTTGAAGCCACCCAACGCCGCGGCATTCCCGTGTTTAACGCGCCATTTTCTAACACTCGTTCGGTTGCAGAACTTGTACTTGGCCAAATTATCCTTTTACTTCGCCAGGTGCCGAGTAAAAATGCCAAGGCTCACCGCGGTGAGTGGGAAAAAACGGCAGTCGGCTCATATGAAGCCCGTGGTAAGACACTTGGTATCATTGGGTATGGTCATATAGGCACACAACTGAGTATTCTTGCTGAACACCTAGGTATGCGCGTTCAGTTTTTCGATATCGAAGACAAGCTTGTGCTAGGTAATTCTGCCCAAGTAAAATCGCTTGAAAAGCTGCTTAATACCTCTGACGTTGTTTCACTTCACGTTCCTGAAACACCACAAACTCAAGATATGATTGGTGAAAAAGAACTGTCTCAAATGAAGAAAGGCAGCATTTTGATTAACGCGTCTCGCGGTACTGTGGTAGATATCGATGCGCTTGCGAAGGCATTGGAAAGCGGCCAACTAAACGGCGCTGCTATTGATGTATTCCCGGTTGAGCCTAAATCTAATACTGAAGAATTCGAGTCGCCGCTTCGCGCGTTCGATAATGTCATTCTGACCCCGCATGTGGGCGGCAGCACGCAAGAAGCGCAAGAAAATATTGGTATTGAAGTAGCGGGTAAACTCGCGAAGTACAGCGACAACGGTTCAACGCTGTCAGCCGTTAACTTCCCTGAAGTGTCACTGCCAGAGCATACTGGTCGTTCACGCCTACTTCACGTACACAAAAACCAGCCAGGTATTCTTACTCAGATTAACCAAGCGTTTGCAGAAAAAGGCATCAACATCGAAGCCCAGTACCTACAAACTAACGCAGAAATTGGTTATGTAGTAGTTGATGTTAAAGAAGACCGTGGTTATGAAGCACTTGCAGAGCTTCAGCAAATTGATGGCACAATTAAGACACGTATTCTTCACTAAGAAGAGTTGTTTTAAGACTAAATAAAAACGCTGCACAATGTGCAGCGTTTTTTTATGCCTGTGATTTTACTTCAATGCGTTGAAGTGCCCAGCCCTACTTCAGTGCGCTGAGCATATAAGGTAGGCTTAGAAGAAGTTGTAGACTAAGCTAACTGCAGTTTCTGTGTCTAGTTTTTCAACGTCGTCGTCAACATTGGTGTTGTGATCAAGTTTGAAAGAAAGACGCATTGAAAGGTTACCGCTGATTGTAGCTGTAAGTGCAGACTCAGCACGAGATTTCGTGTTGTCAGAACCCACTTCGGTACTTATTGTTTGCGTAAATTTAGCCGTATCAGAAATTTTCCAAGAATAAGCTGATGACGCACGAACGATTACGCTGTCAAGATCTTCGCCATCCTGAGTTTCGATGAATGAGTAACCAGGACCGATTGAATATTCAAGGGTGTGGCGCTTGTTCTCAAGTACTTTTTGGTTCCAACCCGCCGCAATAGTTGATTGGTAATTAAAGTTACTAAAGCGGTCGTCTTCATATGAAGCGAAGCCGAATAAACGGTTATCAGGATTTTCTAGTTTGTAGTTACCCTGGGCTGAACCAAAGAACTTCTGTGCAGAAGTAAACTCGATATCTTCTTGCTCGCCTGCATCATTTTCTTGTTGAACAGTTTCCTGTTTGTACAGACCTTTTAAAACGTAGTCGTTACTCCATTTTTCAAGCTCTTGGTGAGCCTGTATACCCGCACTGATTGACGTGGTTTCAGTGTTACCTGAAGTCGAAATAAAACCTAGTTCGCCTTCCATTGTAAAAGGCTTAACTTCATCGTCCTGAGCGAAAGCGGCTGGAGAAAGAGAAATTGCAACTAAAGATGCAAGCACTTGCTTTTTCATTGAACAATCCTATTGATTATCGGTCCATTCGTTGTACTCGATACCTTTTGAACTGCAAGGCGGTACAACACGAGTTTTTAAAGAGATCTGCTAGACAGTGCCGCGAGGCGGCAAGCACTGCAAACAACGGTGCGCAGTGTACATTTTCAAAGCTCTCAGTCAATGCGAACACGGTAAAAAGCCAAAGATAACCCGTTAATTTACACTAATTGACTAAAAAAACTGATAGACCAGCGCCACGGAGGTCTCTGTGCTTAAGGCTGCGACATCTTCGGCGGTGTCTGTTTCATGGTTTAGTATGAAGGATAACTTCATCGCCAGTGAACCGAATACGTTGGCTGAAAGCGAAGTTTCTGACCGCGATTTCATATTTTCTTCACCCGCCTCAGTGCTAACAAACTGCCTTAACTTGGCGCCTGAGCTCCAGTGGTATTTGTATTCGGCGGACGCTCTTACAATGATGCCATCGTTGACTACGCTTTCATTATCTTCTTCAGCTTCAATAAAACTGTAGCCAGGACCAATGCTATAGCGAAACTCACTGTCTTCACTGCGCCAGAGGCGCTGAGACCAGCCCGCTGCCAGCGAAGCACGGTGATCGTAACCGGTAAATTGATCGTCTTCGTAATCACCGTACATAAAAAGACGGCGACCAGGCGTCATTAGTTTATAGTCGAACTGCGCGCTAGTGAAAAAGCGCTGGGCGCTGATGTCCCGCTCTGTTGTTGGCGTACCGCTTTCTTTATAGAGCAACTCTGCGAAGTAGATACTGCTCCAATTTTCTGTTTCATGGTCCGCATTGACCGCGGCTTTCACGCTGGCAGCTGAGGTGTTTCCGGTGTTTACAAGTACACCTAGTTCACCGTCTAGCGTAAAACGAGGAATTTCGTCATCGGTGTCGGGCGTGAAGTCTGCGTGATAGAGGGTTTGTATAAGATCCCTCGCACTTGCGTGCACACACACGCAGCAACAAACAATGCCAACAACAATGCTTGGCCGGAAGATTTTTTTGAACATAATCTGATTTACGTTGAGCTTTATAGTTTTTAGATTACGTCTTAGTACGACGCTTGTTATACCAATCCTCTGGATGAGCTTTACTACATTTTGCTAATTATCAGTAAAGTAACGGAGTTGTTGCACCGAAAGCTCAGTGAATAAGCGACACAATTTTTGCCGTTTCTTGTTCGGCGTATTCAATTGAATTACTTATCACTTCCATGTTGAGACTTACTGTATTGGCTATCTCAGGGGTAAAAAGTTCAATGTCAGCGTAACTTTCTTTATTTAACTGACTTACCGTAATTCGATTTGCTAAACACAGGACGCAGATATCTACATCAGATTTATGTTTAGCTTCATCATTCATGAACGTTACCGGATAGTACAACCCAATAGGTAAGTGCCAATTTTCTAGTATGATACCGCTGCATTGAGCAAACGTAAAACCGAAATGCTCCAACTGATTAACGTGCTGTAACCCGTTCGTCTCAGCATTCAGGTATGACTGATAGCGTTTAGTTTCTTTCTTGGCCACGACCAGTTCACTTAAGTTTTGCAATATACCCATTACAAAGAAGCGTTCTGCTCCGCGCACGTTAAGTCTCATCGCAAGACTTTTGGCCACCATGCCGCAATACACTGATGCATACCAATGTTTGTCTAAATTTATTAACTTAGTATCAAAGCGTTTAAATGCTGTGCTGGCAGTTTCTGCAATTACCAAGTTATACAGGGCTTCGCCTCCAATCACACTGATTGCTTTGGCAACAGACTCTACTTGAGAAGGAAACCGAAACAGCGAGCTATTCGCCAGCCTTAGTACCTTCGCGGTAAGAGAGGGATCAGCACTTATAAGCTCGCCAATATCCTCGGCGCTGGAACGGGGATCGTCTAATGTTGAACGCAGGCGCACGCAAATATCCGGTAACGTAAATGATTTCGCGGCATACGAAACATACTTATCTAACGACATCTAGAAACTCTCAGTCTACTTTTTACAAACTCAAGGCCGCTTATTCTGAACTTGGCGGATCATCAAACAGCGTGAACTGCCCAATTGATTCCCCCAGCTCTTTTTGCTGTTGCTTGCGAGCGCGCGTCAGCACCGCTTTTTTGCGCCGAGCACAGGCGCTGATTATTTTACGTTTAGTTGCATCATCAACCTTAAGCCAGTACAGGCGCTCGTCGCGACTTCGATAGCACCCTTTACAGAAACCCCTTGGACCTGACTCACACACACCAATGCATGGGCTTGGAATTTCAAAAAACTCCAGCTGTTGGGATTGTGATTTTTGTTCCGTCATGTCAGTGGCATAACCTTCAAAAGGTGAAACGAATACCACTTGGGCTGCATTTTCAAGCAAGCAACAGTGGCCACGCTTTAGCTTTATCAATATAAATTAAAACGCATACTCCAACATCTAGCCACTAGACATTAGCAGTAAGGCATTCCAATCATCTAAGCCACGCTGCTTTAAAACTAAGCAATTCGACTCGCAAGCCTTTTCGATATGACAAAGCATAGCACGAAATACGGCCTGTTGACTGCTATACCATGTTCGAAAGCCTGATGCGCTAGTCGATAAGTGTGTATTCGACAGTAGAAACCACGCGCACTTTCTTTATATGTGGATGATGACTGTCGCGACTAGAAATACTGAACTGCCCTTGGTTAGCGCGCTTAATTTTGCCCAACGTACTTTTTGAATCTTTGGCAAATTTTTCCGCAACCTCTCTCGCATTGAGCGTAGCTTCTTCAACCATTTCCGGCTTTACTTCGTTTAAGCGGGTAAATACATAGTCGGGCTGAGCGCGGTAGCTTTGTTCTGATAATACAATACCAGTTTTAATTAACTCCCCAATTTGCTGCATAAGCGCTCGCACCTTTTCAACATCATTTGAAAAGACAGTAACGGTTTGAATGGCACTGTAGCGAAATGGCGCTTTTTCACTACTTCCGTATTGTTGCGCCAATTTGTCATTTATTTCAGGCTTTCCAATAGTAATGCTTTCTGCTGTAATGCCCTTCTCTTCTAAAAAGCTAGCCACCTGAAGGCTATTCTTTTCAATATGTTCATACAGTTGAGGTAAGTCATTGCCCGCGTCGACAAATTGAATAGGCCAAATAACCTGATCAGCAATGTATTCTCGCTCTGACAATCCTTTTACGGTTACTACTCTATCCCACGTTTGCATATCGTTCATGGCAGAAGACACCTGAACACCAAGCAAAGACACAGCAACCACCATGCCCATCGCCATTACTATCGCCGCACCTATTTTCATTCGAATCTCCATTCTTTCTGTTTTCAACAGGATACAAGCGAATATAAGCTTTTCGGTTTCACAAAACGAGATAAAAGCTGACCAATGGTGGCAAAAAAAAGGCCACTCAAATGAGTGGCCTAAAGAGCCCCTTAAGAGGGCAACGCTTGGGTAGACGGGAGAGTTAACCTTTACGCTGTATCAGGTAATAAAATACCGGAGTTAAGATAAGTCCAAATACAGTAACACCAATCATGCCTGAGAATACTGCCACACCCATGGCCTGACGCATTTCAGAGCCGGCACCGGTTGATACCGCCATTGGTAGTACACCCATGATGAAAGCAATGGATGTCATTAGTATTGGACGAAGACGTAAGCGACTTGCTTCTTTAATGGCTGAAAGCGCGTCCATCCCCTTGTCTTGTAGCTCTTTTGCAAACTCGACAATAAGAATGGCGTTCTTCGTTGCAAGGCCAACCAGTACAATCAAACCTATTTGGGTAAAAATATTGTTGTCGCCGCCATAAACTTGCACACCAATAAGCGCGCTCAGCAAGGTCATGGGAACAATCAATATGATTGCCAGTGGCAAACGCAGGCTTTCGTATTGTGCAGCCAGTACTAAGAACACCAAAAGCACAACTAATGGGAATACAAACGCTGATGCATTACCCGCTAATATTTGCTGATAGGTGATCTCAGTCCACTCGTAAGTCATGCCAAGTGGTAACGTTTCAGCCAGTATTTCTTCAATTGCTGCCTTCGCTTGGTCAGACGAATAGCCTGGCGCTGCTGCACCGTTTATTTCAGCGGTGACGTATCCGTTATAGTGCATAACACGGTCAGGGCCTGCACTGTGCTCAATGTTCAAGAATGAGCCAAGCGGGATCATCTCACCTTGTGCATTACGCACTTTGAACTGCGTAATGTTCTCAATATCCTGACGGTATTGGGCATCAGCTTGTACATTTACTTGGTAAGTTCTACCGAACAAGTTGAAGTCGTTCACGTATAACGAACCTAAGTAGCCCTGCATGGTGGTAAACAAGGTATCGATGTTTACACCTTGGCTTACCGCTTTTTCACGGTCTACATCTACATCGAGCTGAGGTACAGCAACAGTGAAGCTGGTAAATGCATCGGTAAGCGCTGGGTGTGCCCACGCTTTGCCAATCACTTCTTGCGTTACGCGCTCAAGTTCTTCAAAGCCTAGGTTTCCTCTGTCTTCAACCTGTAAACGGAAACCACCAATCGTGCCTAACCCCATTACTGGTGGCGGCGGGAATATTGCCACAAAGGCACCTTTTATAGACCCAAAGTTCTGGTTAAGCTGGGCAGCAATGGCGCCACCAGATAGATCAGGCGTCGTTCTTTTATCAAAGTCAGTCAGCGTTGCAAACAACACGCCTGAGCTTGGACTATTGGTAAACCCGTTAATATTCAAGCCAGGGAATGCAATTGCATCTTCAACACCAGGGTGTTCCATAGCAATACGAGACATTTCACGGATCACTTCTTCAGTTCTGTCTAAGCTTGCTGCATTAGGCAGTTGAGCAAAGGCGACCAAGTACTGCTTATCTTGCGGCGGAACGTAGCCTGTTGGTGTATTGGCAAACTGGAAGTAAGTGAGTCCTAGCAGACCCGCGTAAAGCACCATGATGATACTGCTCTTACGGATAAGCCCACCCACAGCACCAGTGTAGCGCTTTGAATTACGGTCAAAGAAACGGTTAAACGGTGAAAATACAAAGCGGCCAAACACTTTATCCATTAAACGGGTTAACCAGTCATTCGCTTTACCGTGAGGTTTCAACAGTAATGCAGATAACGCAGGGCTAAGCGTTAACGAGTTAATTGCAGAAATTACCGTAGAGATAGTAATTGTTAGGGCAAACTGCTTATAGAACTGCCCGGTAAGACCGCTCATGAAAGCAGTAGGTACGAATACCGCAGCAAGTACCAAGGTTGTGGCAATAATAGGACCGGTTACTTCTTTCATTGCCTGTACGGTGGCTTCAAACGGCGCTTTGCCTTCAGAAATATTACGCTCTACGTTTTCGACAACAACGATAGCGTCGTCTACTACAATACCGATTGCCAACACTAGACCAAACAGCGACAGTGCATTCAGCGAGAAGCCCATTAGCTGCATAAACGCGAACGTTCCCACAAGTGAAATAGGTACTGCAACGAGTGGAATAATAGACGCACGCCATGTTTGTAAGAACAGTACAACAACAAGTACAACTAACAATACAGCTTCAAGAAGTGTACTAATTACCGCTTCAATCGAACCGCGAACAAATACGGTAGGGTCGTAGGCAATTTCGTATTCAAGGCCTTCAGGGAACGCCTTAGACAGTTCCGCCATACGAGCGCGAACGTCATCTGAAATTTGGATTGCATTGGAGCCTGGTGCTTGGAAAACCGGCACCGCTGCCGCAGGGTTATTGTTAATAAGTGAACGCAGTGCATAAAACTCTGAACCTAGTTCGATACGCGCAACGTCTTTAAGACGGGTTATTTCACCATTCTCACCCGACTTAACAATAATATTTTCAAATTCGGCTTCATCTTTTAAACGGCCGCGCACATTGATAAGCAGCTGAAATTCGCTGGTACCCGTAGGCTGTGCACCTAGGCTACCTGCCGCCGCTTGCTGGTTTTGGTCGGCAATAGCGGCTGCCACATCGCCAGGGTTTAACTGGAGCGCTGCCAGTTTGTTAGGGTCTAACCACACTCGCATGCTGAATTCACCAGCACCGAACAGGCGCACTTGCCCAACGCCATTGATTCGCGCTAGCTCGTCTTTAACAAACTGATCTGCATAGTTTGAAAGATAAAGCATGTCATAACGATTATCCGGCGACGTCAGGTGCACAACCATGGTTAAATCTGGTGACGATTTTTCAGTTACCACACCTAAGCGCTGCACTTCTTGAGGTAAACGCGGTGTCGCGCGATTTACACGGTTTTGTACCAGCGTTGTGGCTTCATCTGGATCCGTACCAATGGCAAACGTAATTGTTAGCGTCATACGGCCATCACTGGTTGCCTGTGATGACATATACAGCATGTTTTCAACACCGTTAATTTCTTGTTCTAGCGGCGTTGCAACTGTTTCGGCGATAACTTCTGGGTTTGCACCGGGATAATTCGCAGTTACCACCACGGTAGGCGGCACTACTTCTGGGTATTCAGTGATAGGCAGTTGCCAGACAGCAATTGCACCACCTATAAAAATAAGTAGGGAAAGCACGCCCGCAAAAATCGGGCGGCTAATGAAAAACTGCGAAATGTTCATTACTTAAGACCTGCTGTTGCTGTACCTGTGGCAAATGAACCACCAGATAAAACATCCTCATACTGCGCCATGTTTTGGGTTACTTGTGTTGCATTATCAACACGTGACTGCCAGCTAGATAAGTTTGCCAAAGCATCTTCATCACCCATAGGCACTTCGTTAGCGGCAACTTGGGCACCAGGGCGAACGCGCTGTAAGCCATCAACCACAATGGTGTCGTTTACATTCAAGCCGCTTGTGATGATGCGCATGCTGCCCACTTTGTCGCCTAGCTTAACCGCACGGTATTCCACTTTACTTTCGTCGTTTACAACCAGTACAAACTTATTATTAAGATCTGTGCCGATAGCTTTTTCTTTAATAAGAATGCCCTGTTCATCGGTGTCACCTGCCAATTTTAAGTGTGCAAATAATCCCGGAATTAAACGACCTTCTTCGTTATTAAATACGGCGCGAACGCGAAGTGTGCCGGTGCTACCGTTAACCTGGTTGTCGATGAAATCAATTTGACCCCAGTGGTTATAATCAGACTCGTTAGCAAGGCGCATCGCTACTGGCTGCTCGCTCACTGCTGTTGAAGCCGCTGATTTATCGGTTAGATAGTTTAGGTAGGTCTGCTCATCAATATCGAAATACGCATATAAACGGTCGGTCGATACGATGCGAGTCAACTCTGTTTGTCCTGCGGTAACAAAGTTACCTTCAGTGATGTTTGCTCGAGAAATACGTCCAGAAATAGGTGCTTCAACACGAGCAAAGCCTCGATTTAGGCGCGCTACTTCAAGTGCGGCTTGCGTTTGGTTTAAGCTCGCAAGCGCTTGGTTTTTCTCAGCTAAACGGGCATCAAGAACTTCTTCAGAAACCGCCTGGGTTTTACGAAGTTTAAAAGCACGGCTATAGTTTTGCTCAGCCAACTGAACGCGACTTTTGGCTTCTTCAAGCTGTGCAGTCAATCGATCAACTTCTGCTTTAAACGTGCGGTTATCAATTAAGAATAGGGTTTGTCCTTGTTCGACATATTCGCCTTCGTCAAATGCAACAAAGTCAATATAGCCCGACACGCGAGGGCGAAGCGCAACAATTTGCGGAGACTCTAAACGACCTGTAAAATTATCCCACTCGGTTAAACGCTGAGACACTACCGTTGCCACATCAACAGGAACACCAGCATTTGCGCCAGCGCTCATTGATTGACTTGGATCCTGCTCGTCACCACCGCATGCAGCGACAAGCGCAGTTAGGCTTACTATTGCCAATAAACGGGTAAAAGTTTTCATTGCAAGATTCTCTTAAAAATTAAACTAAAGTTTGATGCTGTGCATTATGCATCGCCACCAACAATAAAAATAATTATCTTTTTATATGCAACACATCACATGATGTTATATATTGAAGATCGGGCTGACAGAGACAACTGCTTTAAAAATTTAGAAGAATGGTTTCGCAGAGAAAATGAGAATAACCGTATAAAAAGCGAGAGCTTAGAGAAATCAACGGTTACAGCGATATAGTGTACCAGTGTCGCTCGTCGCATTCATTTGGAAAATAAATGCTTTTAGCTATAACCTATAACTAAACTATGTCAGTTAAATTACATAGCCAAAAACGAAGTAAACGGCAGCTTTTTTCATTGTTCGATAGGTGAAAGTAGACTGTCCGCAATAGACACCGGAGACAACCATGCGTCCACATGATTTAAATTTATTGATGATTTTTGATGCCATCATGACCGAGGGTGCAATTACCCGCGCAGCTGACAGGCTGTCGATGACGCAACCTGCGGTATCTAACGCACTTTCTCGTATGCGCACAGCCTGGAAAGATGAACTGTTCGTTAAAGACGGCCGCGGTATTCAACCTACCTCATTTGCTAAAAATTTATGGAGTCAGATTCAGGGCCCTTTAGGCGAGCTCGAAGTCGCCGTTAACCCAACTGACTTTAACCCTGCAACGGCTAAGCGTACCTTTCGTATAGCTGCAACTGACAGCATCGTTTCTATGGTGTGGGGGCCGCTCCGCAAAGTTATTGAGAATGAAGCGCCAGGCATTAACATCCATGCCATTCCTAATTACGACATGGAAACCGATAAAATACTCAAAGATGCTGAAGCAGAGCTCACTTTCTCTAAATATCAGGAGCCTGGCTCTGTTATTCGTGCCGAACATGTTCTCGACCCAAGCTGGGTTGTGGTAATGCGCCCCGATCATCCATTAGCAAAATCTCAATTGACCTTGGAAGACTTTGTTGCGGCTGACCACCTTCTAGTTTCTGTTACGGGTGATGTGACTGGCCCTACGGATCAGGTACTGGCGAATTTAGGCCTTAAACGCCGCGTGGCAATGTCAGTTAACCAGTTTTATAACGCTACACCGTTATTAAAAGAGAGCAACCTTATTTGCGTAGCACCGTCTTTGGTAATGGAAAAAGAAATTTTCTCAGGGGAACTGGCGGTATTTGAAACGCCAATAGAAATTGTCAGCTCTCCGCTGTCTGTGATGTGGCACAAACGTCAGGATCAAGACGCGGGCTTACAGTGGCTTAGAGGTCTCGTAGTTAGATTTATTCGCGAGCGCGTACAACGTCATGAAATGCTGCTCTCTCAATGCTGTAGAAAAGCCTATTGCGCCGAAACGGTTAAACGCTTTATGGACCAGCGCAATATGGACTGTGAAGAATTTACGCCAGCGCATTTAAAAACGCCCAGCAACGATGAAATGGACGGAGAACGCGACACTGTAGCGGTTGGAAAAGAAACGGCTTGATACCAGACTGCCTAGATAACTAACCACTCAGCGAGACTTAACATGTTCGTCATTGCGTTGTGCTATCGCAGGTAAAGTGGTTCTAAATCATTCAAAGCCCTAATAAAAAAACCGCTCAAAGAGCGGTTTTTTCGTAGTTCGAACAAAGAAGCTAATTTACTTCTTTTTCTTTGCTTTCGGGTTTGGCAGGTCAGTAATACTTCCTTCGAAGATTTCAGACGCAAGACCAATTGATTCGTTAAGCGTTGGGTGAGCGTGGATAGTCAATGCTACGTCTTCAGCGTCAGCACCCATCTCAATAGCTAGGCCGATTTCGCCAAGCATTTCGCCCGCGTTGGTACCTACCATAGCACCACCGATTACGCGGCCCGTTTCTTTTTCGAAAATCATCTTAGTCATACCGTTAGTTGCATCAGATGCAATTGCACGGCCTGAAGCAGCCCATGGGAACGTTGCTGTTTCATAGCTTACGCCCTGCTCTTTCGCTTCTTTTTCAGTTAGACCAACCCAAGCAACTTCTGGCTCAGTGTACGCTACTGAAGGAATAGCACGTGGGTCGAAGTAATGCTTCTGTCCAGCAATAACTTCTGCAGCAACGTGACCTTCGTGAACCGCTTTGTGCGCAAGCATTGGCTGACCTACAAGGTCACCGATTGCGAAGATGTGGTCAACGTTAGTACGCATTTGCTTATCAACGTTGATGAAGCCACGCTCGTCAACGTTTACGCCAGCTGCATCTGCGCCAACTAGCTTACCGTTTGGCTTACGACCAACAGCAACAAGTACTTTGTCGTAGCGCACTGGCTCAGCAGGTGCGTTCTTACCTTCAAATGTTACGTACAAGCCATCGTCTTTTGCTTCAACCGCAGTCACTTTGGTTTCAAGCATGATGTTAAACTTGTCTTTGTAGTCTTTCATGAACACTTTCATGATGTCTTTGTCAGCTGCTGGAATTAGCTGATCTAAGAATTCAACTACATCAATGTTCGAGCCAAGTGCTTCGTACACAGTACCCATTTCTAGACCGATGATACCACCGCCTAGTACTAGCATTTTCTCTGGAATGTCTTTCATTTCCAGTGCGCCAGTTGAGTCGATTACACGATCATCTTCTGGGATGAACGGTAGGCTTACTGGCTCAGAACCCGCAGCGATAATCGCTTTCTCGAAAGTAATAGTAGTAACGTCGTCACCATTTTTTACTTCTAGGGTGTTTGCGCCTGTAAATTTACCGAAGCCTTGTACATGCTTGGTTTTACGCATTTTAGACATACCGCTAAGACCATTCGTTAATTGCTTAACAACGCCGTCTTTGTATTCGCGGATTTTATCTAAATCGATGGTAGGCTCGCCAAACGATACACCGTGGCTAGCAAGGTGCTTCGCTTCTTTCATTACTTTAGCAACGTGAAGAAGGGCTTTTGAAGGGATACAGCCAACGTTAAGACAAACACCACCAAGCGTGTCGCGTGAGTCTACGATAACTGTTTCAATACCTAAGTCAGCCGCACGGAATGCTGCTGAATAACCGCCAGGGCCGCCGCCCAGTACCACCAATTGCGTTTTAATTTCGCTCATTGTGAACCTCAATCCTGTTCTTGTAGGGTCATGCTATTACTTTTGTGTAATAGCATAACCTAAATGCCACCAAATGGGCTTATAAAATCGTCGAAAATGTTACTGATATTGTAAACTTTTTCGACCTTTTATTTAAAGTATGATTCTGCGTAAGTCAGTTAGGTTTGCAGCAACCTCAGTAGAGAATCTTGCACCTACCGCACCATCGATGACTCGGTGGTCGTATGACAGGCTTAGCGGCACCATTAAGCGCGGCTCAAACTCTTTACCATTCCACTTAGGCTTCATCTCAGACTTAGACACACCTAATATGGCGACTTCTGGTGCATTTACAATAGGCGTAAACGCCGTGCCACCAATACCACCTAGACTAGAGATGGTAAACGTTCCACCCTGCATGTCGGCCGCTTTAAGCTTGCCTTCACGGGCTTTCTTAGATGTTTCAATAAGCTCTTGAGACAGCTGCTCAATACCTTTCTTATTCACGTCACGAATAACAGGTACAACAAGGCCTCCCGGTGTTTCAACCGCAATACCAATGTTGATAAACTTCTTAATGATTAAGCTCTCGCCGTCGTCAGACAGTGATGAGTTGAATACTTCGTATTTCTCAAGCGCTTTCGCTACCGCTTTCATAACGAATACTAGTGGCGTGATCTTAAGACCAGACTTAATTTTCGCGTGGTAAGCGTTTTGCTCTTTACGGAATTCTTCAACTTCAGTGATATCTGCTTCGTCGAACTGCGTAACGTGCGGGATAGTCGCCCAGTTACGGTGTAAGAACGGTCCAGAGATCTTTTGAATTCGAGAAAGCTTTTGTTCTTCAATCTCACCAAACTTGCTGTGATCAACAGGCTTAACTGGCACGATTTGAAGTACGTTGTCGCCCACAGGCGCACTGCCTGAAGCTGCTGCTGTGCGAGGTTTCGCAAGCTCAGCTTTCACGTAGGCTTGAACGTCTTCTTTCAAGATACGGTTTTTCGGGCCAGAGCCGTTAACTTGAGTCAGGTCTACACCAAACTCACGAGCAATACGGCGAACCGAAGGAGAAGCATGTGCTTTACCTGTATTCTTGGCTTCTGGCGCTGGAGGCACAGGAGAGCGACCTTGCGAGGCTTCCTGCTGTGACGCTTGTTGAGCCTCGTCTTGCTGTGAGTCTTGTTTAGTCTCTTCTTGCTTAGGCGCTTCAGCAGGCTTTTCAGCTGCACTTGAAGACGAACCACCGCTGGTCTCAAGCTTAACAACCAAGGTGCCTTGCTTAACTTTGTCGCCCGCTTTGATAAAGACTTCTTTAATCGTACCTGCATGTGTTGAAGGCACATCCATGGTCGCTTTATCAGTTTCTAGCGTAATTAGGCCGTCTTCTTTTTCAACGGTGTCGCCAGCTGATACAAGTACATCGATAACGTCAACTTCACCGTCTTCACCAATGTCTGGTACAGCAACTTCAATGGTTTCGTTACTTGCAGACGCCGCAGGCGCTGATTCTTGCTTTGAACTTTCCTGCGCAGCCGGTGCAGATGCTTCAGAAGAAGCATCGCTAGACGCCGATTCACTTGAAGACGAGCCTGAACCCGCTACTTCAAGCTTAATAACAACCGTACCTTCTTTCACTTTATCGCCAGTACTGATGAATACTTCTTTCACCGTACCTGCGTGTGTTGAAGGAACGTCCATGGTTGCTTTATCGGTTTCAAGGGTAATTAGCCCATCTTCTTTTTCAATGGTGTCGCCCACTGAAACCAATACGTCGATTACGTCTACTTCGTCGTCAGAACCGATATCCGGTACTGCAACTTCAATTACTTCGCTGCTGCCAGACGCAGCTGGCGCTGCTTCTGACTTGCTTTCGTCTTTTGGTGCTTCTTGCTTAGGTGCATCTTCTTTAGAAGATTCATCTGAAGCGTTTTCTTCAGACGCGCCTTCATCGGCACTGTCACCATTGGCAACTTTCATTTCACCAATCACATCGCCTTCTTTGATTTTATCGCCTACTGATACAGACAGGCTAACAATCTCACCTTCAAACGGTGCTGGGATGTCCATTGACGCCTTGTCACTTTCAACAGTAACAACGCCTTCATCAGCCTCAATGTTGTCGCCTACGGCAACACATAGCTCGATAACTTCAACTTCGTCACCGCCTACGTCGGGTACGATAATCTTTTGAATATCTGACATATGTAAAATACCTTATCTGGCTTACGCGTAAAGTGGGTTAAGTTTTTCAGCGTTAATTTCAAAACGCTTAATGGCTTCTGCTACCACTTTCTTCTCAACGTCACCGCGCTGAGCCAATTCGTAAAGTGATGCCACCACAATGTATGACGCATTAACTTCAAAGTGAGTACGCAAGTTTTCACGGCTATCGCTTCGACCGAAACCGTCTGTACCTAGGCAGCGGTATTCAGTTTCGATGAACGCACGTACTTGGTCTGAGTAGTTCTTCACATAGTCAGTGGCAGAAATCGCAGGACCTGCGTCTTTCGTAATTACCTGACCAATGTAAGGTACTTTTTGCTCAGCTTCTGGGTTTAGCATGTTCCAGCGTGCTACGTCTTGACCTTCACGCGCTAGCTCGTTGAACGAGGTCACTGAGTAAACGTCAGAAGATACGTTGTAGTCGTCACAAAGAATCTGTGCCGCTTTACGCACTTCGTTCAAGATAGTGCCTGAGCCCATCAACTGAACATTCAGCTTAGACTTGTCATTTTCAACACGCTCAAGCTTGTAGATACCTTTAATGATCTGTTCAGCAACATCATCACCTTCTGGCATTGCAGGATGCTGATAGTTCTCGTTCATCAATGTTAGGTAATAGAAGATATTCTCGTTATTACCGTACATGCGACGTAGACCGTCTTGAACGATAACTGCTACTTCGTAACCATACGTTGGGTCGTAAGTAATACAGTTAGGAATTAGGTTCGCTTGAACATGTGAGTGTCCGTCTTGGTGCTGTAGACCTTCACCGTTAAGTGTGGTTCTACCTGCTGTTGCGCCTAATAGGAAACCACGCGCTTGGCTATCGCCTGCCGCCCATGCCAAGTCACCAACACGTTGGAAACCAAACATTGAGTAGTAAATGTAGAACGGAATAGTGGTAGCGTTACACGTTGAGTAAGACGTACCCGACGCAACCCACGATGCCATTGCACCTAGCTCGTTAATACCTTCTTGTAATACCTGACCTTTCTTATCTTCGCGATAGTAAGCGACTTGGTCGGCATCTTGCGGTACGTATTTCTGGCCTTCATTGGCGTAAATACCTACCTGACGGAACAAGCCTTCCATACCAAATGTACGGGCTTCATCAGGAATAATTGGAACAATACGCTTACCAATTTTCTTATCTTTCAATAGCGCGTTAAGTACACGCACAAACGTCATGGTTGACGATACTTGACGGTCACCTGAACCTTTTAAGATGGCGTCGAATGCACTTAGCTCAGGAATTTCAAGCTGTTCTTCAGCCTGTTCACGGCGAGAAGGCAAGTAACCGCCTAGAGCTTCACGACGCTCGCGAAGGTACTTCATTTCTTCGCTGTCTTCGTCGAACTTGAAGTAAGGCAGGTCAGCAATTTTTTCGTCTGCTACTGGAATATTGAAACGGTCGCGGAACGCTTTAATTGAATCAACGTCCATTTTCTTAACGTTGTGCGCTACGTTTTGTGCTTCGCCTGATGCACCTAAACCGAAACCTTTAACCGTTTTAGCAAGGATTACCGTTGGACGACCTTTAGTATCAATCGCTTTTTGGTAAGCCGCGAATACTTTAACTGGGTCGTGACCACCACGGTTCAAGCGCCAGATGTCGTCGTCAGACATGTTCGCTACAAGTGCCGCTGTTTCAGGATACTTGTTGAAGAAGTTTTCACGGGTGTACTTGCCGCCTTTGGCTTTACAGTTCTGGTATTCACCGTCTACCGTTTCGCCCATAAGCTGAATTAGCTTGCCAGATTTATCACGAGCTAATAGCTCATCCCAGTAGCTACCCCAAATAACTTTCACTACTTCCCAGCCAGCGCCGCGGAACGTACCTTCAAGTTCTTGGATAATTTTGCCGTTACCACGTACCGGGCCGTCTAGGCGCTGAAGGTTACAGTTGATAACAAACGTTAGGTTGTCTAGGCCTTCACGAGAAGCAAGACCAATTGCACCCAAGCTCTCTGGTTCATCACACTCACCGTCACCCATGTAGCAGTAAACGCGCTGACCTGAACAGTCTTTGATACCACGGTTAGTTAGGTACTTAAGGAAGCGCGCTGTGTAGATAGCTTGAAGTGGACCAAGACCCATAGATACGGTTGGGAATTGCCAGTAGTCTTTCATTAAGTGAGGGTGTGGGTATGACGACAGACCATCGCCAGCACACTCTTGACGGAAGTTGTTTAACTGCTCTTCAGTTAAGTTGCCTTCCATATATGAGCGCGCATAAATACCTGGAGAAATATGGCCCTGAGCGAAAATAAAGTCGCCGCCTTGATTTTCGTTAGGCGCTTTGAAGAAGTGGTTAAAGCCAACATCGTAAAGCATAGCCGATGATGCGAAGCTACCAATGTGGCCACCAAGCTCTAGGTCTTTTTTAGATGCACGCAATACAATCATCAATGCGTTCCAACGAATCGCCGCACGGATGCGCGCTTCGATGGTCAAGTCGCCAGGCATTTTTGGCTCTTGCGCTGCTGGGATAGTATTGATGTAGGCAGTAGTTGCGTCATACGGTAGATGCGCTCCGCTGCGACGTGCTTTATCAATAAGTTTTTCGAGTAAATAATGGGCGCGTTCTACGCCTTCCTCTTCTAAAACCGACTCAAGCGCATCAATCCACTCTTTAGTTTCTTGAGGATCTACATCTTGGTGCATCATATCAGACATGGTGCCATCCTATTTTTTGCTTATATAGAAAATCCTCCCTTAGCATTGCCTTTACTCTTAAAGGCGCTAAAAGAAGGAAAACTAAATTACGTTGTACTCACAGTGACCCAATCTGGCTCACCTGCTTTTGCAGTGGCACAGGAAAAACCTGACCGGCCTCTGCGAATGAATAGCTATCTAGCCCTTATCTTATAAAAAGTCAGACTAGTAACTAAATCTCTAATCGTCGCAATGCGCGCTGTACGCGGGTATCGCGTTGATTAATGGTTAATAGCGTTTTTTCAATAAACGCCAAATGCGTATTACATGCCTGACGCGCAGCTTCAGGGTCGCGAGAAGCAATGGCTTCTACAATTTCACGACGCTGCTTAGCAATGTCTTCCACCGCTTCAGGGTGCGCTGCCAGCATGTCAAAGTTTCGTTCAATATTGTCCACCAGCATGCTTTGCATGGTGCTCATTACGTGCAACAACACCATATTGTGTGATGCTCTTGCCATAATGATATAAAACTGTCCTAGCGCCTCAGCTTGGGCACGCTTGCTTTCGTGCGCTTTAGGCGTAGGTACGTCGTTCAGCGCTTGCTTCAATGCGTTGTAATCTTCAGGTTGACCACGAAGTGCTGCATAGTACGCCGCCATCCCTTCAAGCGCATGACGAAATTCAAGCAAATCAAATTGAGTTTCAGGACGCTGGCTAACTAAGTCCATTAGGGGGTCTGTCATGGCAGAATTAAGGTTGCGATTAACAAACGTACCGCCGCCTTGCTTACGTTCTACCAACCCACGTGCCTGTAAATTACCAATGGCTTCCCTAAGCGAAGGTCGCGATACATCAAATTCAAGCGCAAGCTCTCTCTCTGGCGGTAATTTCTGACCAGCCAATAACGTACCGTCGAGTATCATTGACTCGAGTTGCTCGGTAATCACATCAGAGAGTTTTTTTCGCTGCTGCCGCATGCGCTCTACGTATCCTTTTATTTAAACCGTGCTCTATAACAATAGCGACGTTATAAGAGCGGTGAATGTAAAAAATAATCGTGGAATATTTAATCACAAACACAATTGGTAATACCATTTTACCTATCTAGTTTAAGGCAGATCGATTTCGAGGTAAATACTCACAAGCATAGCAAAGCATTTACCTTTTGCTGGGTGTTAAGCTTTATTGTTGAATTTGTTAAGAAAAATCAGTAACCGCAAACTGGTCTGATGAGGAAGGGAGAATGCAGTAATAGGGGCAAAGCGCCTGATCTACATACAATTAATAGATAGACCAAACGCCCTTCTAAGCCAAGTAGGCTAGTAAATTTTAAAAATAATGACTATGCAAGACTACCTACAAGCGTGAGCGCTGATGTTATTACAAGAAGAAAAATAACATTACGTTTTGCTAACTTTACAAGCACCTTCGGTTCTATTGCTGCATTTTCAGCCTGCAACTGCTGTTCATCAGGCGTTAGAATCTCAGCTTTCGAAGAAATTTGTGTAAGCACATCGTATGCAGATACATCGAACTGAAGTGCATACTTAATCCACTCAGGCAACGCTCGTGAGAAATGTCCCATCATCAGCATGCCAAAAGCGGTAACGCGAACAGGAATATAATCAAGCGCAAACATTAATCTGCCAGCAGCGGCTTTTAAAGGGTGATTTGCATCACACAATGCCTCGGTTGTGCTTCGACTCAAGCTATAAAACAGCGCGCCAGGTGCACCAAAAGCAATAAACCACAGCATCACAGCGGCATAGTGTTGATAGTTAAGCCAGGTAAGGTGTTGGCCAAAAGTTTTGCCTTCTGTACCTGCACTTCCGTCACTGTCTGTTTGACTTGCACAATGCCCTAATTGGTCAGTGTACATACTGCACGCCTGAAGGTCACCTCGGTCAGCAGCATTCAAAAAGCTCTTGTAGACGGCTCGCAATGCGGGGCAGCCAATACAGATGAACAAAATTATGCTTTGCTCTATAAAAGTAAGAAATGCGCCAAGTACCCAGTATTCAATTGCTCCCAGCACTACTGTGGGAAGTAAAAGATAGAAATAAAGTGCTATGGATGAGACCTTTTTACTCCCCTCCTCACCTTCATTTCCTTCTTGAAACTTAATCAACCCTTTATCTTGAAGAAAAGCACGATATTGAGCGGCATACTTTTCAATATGCCAATTAGGTGTTTTGGTTATCAACCGCTCGAGGCTGAGAACCAATAGCAAGCTCATTAACATCATAGGTATTGAGTTTCCTTTTTTCTGCAGTGCGGATTAATTAAATTATTTAAACCCAGCAACGCGTATTCTATATCTTGCCCAATCGAAAGCTGCACCAGGGTCAGTTTTTCGCCCTGGTGCTATATCATTATGGCCTACGATACGCCCTAAAGTGATCCGAGGATAGTATCTCGTAATAAAATCAGTGAGTTCGCCAAGGGCTTGGTACTGTGCATCGGTGTAAGGCAACGTATCAGTGCCTTCAAGTTCAATACCTATGGCATAGTCGTTACAGCGGCTGCGGCCTTGAAATGAAGACAGGCCCGCGTGCCATGCCCGCTGATCAAAAGGTACAAATTGTTCTATTTCACCCGTTCGATAAATTACACAATGAGCAGAGACCCGTAGCCCAGCAATTTCTCTATAAAAAGGATGTTCATCAGGATTGAGGGTTCCGGTAAACAATTGGCGAATGCCCGGCGTACCAAACTGTGAAGGAGGTAGTGAAATATTGTGAATCACTAACAGGCAAACGTCTGTGCTGTCAGGACGAGCATCATAATGCGGACTTGCTGTGTACTTTGCTTCGTTGTAAAGCACCATAGTATTTGCTTCGATAATTGATTTTCTGCGTTATAGCCTACATTGTATATGGATATAAGTGTATAGGGCTATACATTGCATTCTAACAAGCTAATCAGCACGTTAGTCCTTTGCTTAAGAGATTACGCCGAGTATTTAGCGATACGAAAAGCGGTGCACCACTATTATAAGAAAGGTAGAAGCATGAATGAACAACAAGACCCGACAGCGTCAACGGGTAAATGGATGGTTGCGCTTGCTTGGATTTGCGGTTTTGGTCTACTGGTTTTTATTTTCTCAGATCTTCTAGAAAAACAAATTAACCCAAATAGCGAACCAACATCAGAGCGTATTGGTTCACAAACCGAAGTCCGACTTAAGCAAAATCGCCAAGGTCACTATGTGACAACAGGTTATATTAATGGTGAGGAAGTCGTATTTCTTGTTGATACGGGTGCCACTGATGTGGCCGTTCCCGCCCATTTGGCTAACAAGCTTCAACTCAAAGCGGGTCGAGAAGGGTTAGCCAGCACAGCTAACGGCGTTGTAAGAGTCGCCGAATCGACCATTGAAACTTTGCGCATTGGTGAAATTGTGGTGCGCGATGTAAAAGCAAACTTAAACCCCGGTATGCAAGATGACCATATATTGCTGGGAATGAGTGTTCTTCGCCAATTAGAGTTTACTCAGCGCGGAGAATGGTTAATATTGCGTACCCTTTAAATACACAGATAGCATAGATCATAGCGATGAAGATGACATCACCAGACATGCAAGCGATTCGAGAGCAAGTATCGAACGCGCTTATTGAAGATCTTGGCGGCGAATTAAATGCTGCAAACGACATTACGGCGAACCTGATAGATGAAAGCGTTAATGCAAAAGCCACTATTATTACGCGAGAGCCTTGCGTGGTTTGTGGAATCGCATGGGCAAACCAAGCATTTGCACTAATCGACGAGTCGGTGTCGCTAACGTGGCATGTAAAAGATGGTGACAAAGTTGATGCCAACACCGTACTGGTTAGTTTGGAAGGCTCTGCTCGCGCGATATTGACGGCAGAACGTACGGCGCTTAACTTCCTACAAACCCTGTCGGCAACCGCCACTGTTACTGCCTTTTACGCTAAGTATTTAGATGGCTCCAACACTAAAATTCTCGATACCCGCAAAACGTTGCCAGGTTTGCGGCACGCACAGAAATACGCGGTGCGTTGTGGTGGTGGTCAAAACCATCGTGTGGGTTTGTTCGATGCATTCTTAATTAAGGAAAACCACATATTTTCTTGCGGAAACATCGAAAAAGCCGTAAGCCGAGCGAAAACAATGATGCCGGGCAAGCCCGTTGAAGTAGAGGTAGAGAATTTAACCGAGCTTGAACAAGCCCTTGGTGCAGGTGCCGACATTGTCATGCTGGATAATTTTTCTAACGAACAGATCCAACAGGCAGTAGCGCTCAACAAAGGTCAATGTAAACTGGAAGTATCAGGAAACATTACTGATGAACGACTGGCGTCTCTCGCTAAGCTAGGCGTAGATTACATTTCATCTGGAGCTTTAACCAAGCACGTTCAGGCCATTGATTTGTCGCTGCGCATTAATTTGTCATAGCAGAGCAAGAAAGATAAAGAGCCAAATTATAAGCTGTAAAGGTGGATTTAACATTAGGTAAGCGAATGTGTTGCTTATCCCCTTGTACTTCCACTTTTATAACGCGGCTTCTTTGTTGCACGTGTTTTATTATAAAGCTAAAGTGTTTCAGTGAAATTTACGTTATCGCAATTATCACTTCCCTATACTGTGGCTTTAATTACTGAGACCTTAATGGTTGAAGTTGCACAGTGATTTTAAATCACCGAGTAGATGTATAATTTACAATACGATTACTCGTCATTCTTTTCGGTCATTTCTCGATAATGCTTTTTGTGTATAGATAGACATACGCACTTAAGTCATTAACTTTTATACGAAAGTTCAAGTGATAAAGCCTGCCAAGGCGCGGCGAACCGTGTCATACTGAAAAAGCTAGACATAGGTATATTTGCCTATACTTGTCAGTAACAAATAAAATTCTATACTGAGTATCAAGTACCAGGGGCGTTAAATGGACGACTCGGGTATAAACGTCAATTTGAATTAGATTTAAACTTTACGTGTTATACACGTCCCGGAGAAAAACCATGATGAACATGAATACTAAAAACCAAAAAGGTTTCACCCTAATCGAACTAATGATTGTTGTTGCAATCATCGGTATCCTTGCAGCAATCGCACTTCCTGCTTACCAAAACTACACGCAAAAAGCGAAGTTTACAGAAGTAACTAACGCAACTGCAGCAGCAAAAACTGCTGTAGAGATTTGTGCACAGACTACCGGCACACTTACTGGCTGTACAGGCGGTTCAAACGGCATTCCTGCGGATGTGGACAACTCTAGTGATTCATCATTAGTAGGGTTAACTACACTTAATGGTGTTATTACTGCAGAAGCTTCTACCGATTCAGGTATAACTGACAGTTCAAACAACGCGGCAACATACGAGTTAGACCCAACATTAACTGACGGTCGTGTAACTTGGGCTGCAACATGTACTCCAGCAACACTTTGCTAACAAAGTAATTGTATAGAAAAAGCCCGGTATTCACTGGGCTTTTTTGTTTCAATTTTTAAAAGGCACACGGTAATGGCAAAGGCAGCTACTATATTCACTTGGCAAGGAAAGGACCGTCACGGCCAAGCCCGAAAAGGCGAAATTTCAGCAACGTCACTTTCCGAAGCCAAAAACCTTTTACGTCGCCAAGGCATTTCTGCCAATAAGGTTAAAAAGCTCGCTAAACCTTTGTTTGGTGGTGCACAGAAGATAAAGCCTGCCGACATCTCTGTCATTTCTCGTCAAATCGCCACCATGCTTGCCGCTGGGGTGACCCTTATTCAGTCCTTGGATATGATTGCGCAGGGACATGCCAACCCGTCGATGCGGAAACTTTTAGGCGAAATTACCGATGAGGTTAAATCTGGTAACCCGCTCTCGTCGGCGCTTAGAAAACACCCCCTATATTTTGACGATTTGTATTGCGACTTGGTTTACACCGGTGAGCAGTCGGGCGCACTTGAAACGATTTATGACCGCATCGCGACCTACAAAGAAAAGGCCGAAGCTCTAAAATCAAAAATCAAAAAAGCGATGTTTTACCCTATCGCGGTTTTGGTTGTTGCCTTTATTGTTACGACCATCCTTCTTATATTTGTTGTGCCGCAGTTTGAAGAGATTTTCAGCAGCTTTGGCGCAGAACTCCCTGCCTTCACCCAGTTCGTATTGGCTATTTCACGGTTCGTCCAAGACTACGGTATTTTTATCGCCATAGGTATTGGCGGTGCTGGGTTTATGTTTATGCGCACCTATAAGCGAAGCCAGAAGCTACGTGACACGGTAGACCGCAACATTTTAAAAATTCCCGTTATTGGCGAAATACTAAAGAAAGCAAGTATTGCGCGCTTTACCCGAACCCTAGCCACGACCTTTGCAGCAGGTGTGCCGCTTATTGGCGCACTTGAATCCGCCGCAGGTGCATCGGGCAACGCAGTATACCGCGAAGCCATTTTATACATGCGTAAAGAAGTGGCGGGCGGTATGCCAATGCATGTTGCGATGCGCGCTACACAAGTATTCCCTGACATGGTGACGCAGATGATTGCCATTGGTGAAGAGTCGGGCGCGGTTGATGAAATGCTCAGCAAAATTGCCACCATATATGAAGCTGAAGTCGATGATATGGTAGACGGTTTAACTAGCCTACTTGAACCTATGATCATGGCCGTACTTGGCGTGGTAATCGGCGGCTTGATTGTGGCTATGTACCTCCCTATATTCCAGATGGGTAACGTGGTATAACGTGGCTCAGCACCAAAAGAACGAAAATCAACAATCATAAGAACCACATACCATGGACGCGATAATTACGCTTAGTCAGCTTTACCCTGCTGTATTCTATTCCCTAGTCTTTTTTGTAAGCTTAATGGTTGGCAGTTTCTTGAACGTGGTGATTTACCGCTTGCCTATTATGATGGAACGCAGCTGGCAGCAAGAGTACCAAAGCTATTTTAGCGAGGGTGAGCCGACACCTCACAATAAAAACTCATCAGCGTCAGAAGAAGTATTTAACCTTGTAAAACCAAACAGCACATGCCCTAGCTGCGGCCACAAGATTCGCGCATGGGAAAATGTTCCTGTTGTTAGCTACCTGTTCCTTAAAGGTAAATGCGCTAAATGCAAAGTTGGAATATCAGTTCGATACCCGCTGGTTGAATTGTTTACTGCTTTAGCCTGTACTTTTGCGGCCTATCAATTTGGTGTCACATCGCAAGCACTATGGGCCGTATTGTTTACTTACATACTCGTTGCTCTGCTGTTTATTGACTTAGATAAGATGCTATTACCTGACCAGTTGACACTGCCTCTACTGTGGTTGGGGTTACTGTTGAGCACGCAACACATTTTTGTAGGCACCACCGACGCTATTATTGGCGCAGCGGCGGGTTACTTAAGTTTATGGTCTGTTTATTGGCTATTTAAACTTGCCACTGGCAAAGAAGGCATGGGCTATGGCGATTTCAAGCTGCTCGCCGCACTTGGCGCTTATACGGGCTGGCAAGGTTTGCCCATTATTATTTTGCTCTCTTCGTTTGTTGGTGCAATTGCAGGCATACTCATAATGGTGATTCAAAACAAAGGTAAGTCGCTGGCAATTCCTTTTGGTCCCTATCTCGCAGTGGCGGGTTGGCTGACACTGCTTTTTAAAGATGCCATTATTACCACCTATCTTGATTACGTACTTTAGTTAGAAGGTGCCGGCATTATGAATAAGCAGACTCCCTTTGTAGTAGGCCTTACTGGCGGGATAGGTAGCGGTAAATCTGCTGCCACTGATATTTTTGCGTCGTTAGGCATAGACATCGTGGATGCCGACGAGGTCGCAAGAGATGTAGTTGCCGTGGGCTCACAAGGGTTACTTCAAATAGCTGAGCATTTTGGCGAGCATATTTTGCTTGAAGACGGTAGCCTTGATCGCGCCGCACTTCGAGAGAAGGTTTTTGCTAACCCAGATGAAAAAACCTGGCTGAACGGCCTTCTCCACCCGCTTATTCGTTCTCGCATGCAACAGCTAATCATGGAATCGACTTCCCCCTATTGCATCTTGTCTGTTCCACTATTGGTTGAAAACAAGCTTACTGAAATGTGTAACCACGTAGTAGTGGTTGACTGCCCTGAAGTGCTTCAGCTTGAACGCGCCTTAAAGCGAGATGGTAGCTCTGAAGCAACGATTAAAAGTATTATGGCGTCACAAGCTAGCCGTAAAGAACGGCTGAGCGCTGCAGACCATGTATTAGACAATAGCACCAGCCTAAACGCCCTCTCTTCGCAAGTTTCGGCCTTGCATGAACACTTACTTTTGCTATCTAAAGCGTGAAGTTGATAGACGAAGTTAACGCAAAAACACTTCCCTAATAACTAAATTCACTATCTAAAAGCAGGGCGTTACAGCCTTACGGATTGATTTTTGAAACTTTTTTGACCAATTAACGTCAAAGTAAAGATTTGGCGAACAAGTATACTTGGCTTAAACGCTTTGATGCTTTAGGCTTGTTGCCTTTCACTGTTCAGCTAAATTTTTAGCGACATTTCTCTAAGTCTATGTGTTTTAAGGGGTTCCATGGGTCACGCTGTTTTCGAATTTCCACTAAAGGAAAAAGTACGTAACTATTTACGTGTTGAGCAGCTGCTTGGACAACTTAAAATTACGGCTAAATCAGAACATACTCATCTGCAGCTGGTGTTTTTTGAACAGCTTTTCGAATTACTTGATCTCATTGAAAGACTGGATCTTCGCTCCGATCTTACCAAAGACCTCGAAGCCCATGAAAAGAACTTGGTTTATTGGTCTAAACACCCGAAAATTGACAGCACCGCCTTAGAGCAAGCGCTAAAAACCGTGCTTACCCTAAAACAAAAGCTAAAAACAGACCGCCGTTTTGGTAGTGCTTTGAAAGAAGATAAACTGCTAAGCGCAATCAGGCAGCGCTTTGCCATTCCAGGTGGCGCGTGCAGCTTCGATTTGCCCAATCTTCATTTTTGGTTACAACAACCCCTTGAACAACGCCTCGCTGAAATAGCGCAATGGCTTGAAACGTTAGCCTTACTCGATGATGCGATTGCTGTTAGCCTGTCGTTTATTCGCGAACGAGGTCAATTTGTCAATGTAGTTGCTGACAACGGTTTTTACCAAGGCGCTGCAGAAGATAAAAACGAGTTAATTCGCGTTAAATGTAGCGTTGATGAAGGGTATTACCCTACGCTTAGCGGCAACAAATACCGTTACGCACTCCGCTTCATGCTATTTTCTCCTCTAGAGGGCCAATCTGGCGCAGTGGAAAGCAGTATTCAGTTTCGTTTAGCGGCCTGTTAAACTTAAGACCTGCTGACGTGTGATGTACCGCAAAGATCAGCAGGCCAGAGTCTTTAATTTATTATTTACCGTCTGCGGTAGTATAAGCAAATCGCAAACTTCGCCGTTTAGACGTATTTCACTGGAGTAAATAATGGAAGTGAAATGTCCTATTTGTGCCAAGCAGGTTGTTTGGGCACCAACAAGCGAATATCGCCCTTTTTGCAGTAAAAAATGCCAACTTATCGATTTAGGTGAATGGGCCGCTGAAGACAGAAAAATAACCGGCAAGCCTGCAGAAGACGCAACGCCCAAGCATATCGATGTTGAAGAGATAGAGGCGATGCTAGCACAGCAATCAGATGACTTCTTTAAGCACTAATACGCGCTGTCTTTCCCCACAATTTGGCAAACATCAGTATTTAGGTAAATTCTACTAAGACGTATTCTCGTACAAAGCGCAGTGGTGTAGTATCGGTTTACTTGCTCTCCAAGTCGTGGGTAGATGCGCAGACAGCGAACGTATTAATTCATCACAATATTACTCAATAGCTCGCTGCGCAGCCTTCCTCATCTTCAACCTATACAAAAAGGAACATGAATGTTTAATTCTATCGCGCTTGTTGGTGGTACTCATGGAAATGAAACCAGTGGTATTCAGCTTATTCGAAACTGGCAACAGTTTGGGCTACCTTCGCGATTTAATGAGCTAAATGTTTCGTTAAGCATCGCCAATGAAGCGGCCATTGCGGCAAACGTTCGTTTCGTAGACGAAGACTTAAACCGTCAGTTTACCTTTGAACGTTTATCGAATAACAATTCTGCGAAAGAAGCTGAGCTTGCTAAGGCTCTTAACCAACAGTTAGGGCCTAAGGGTGATTCGAACACAGATTTTGTGATTGATATTCACAACACCACCAGCGAAATGGGTGCTACGCTTATCATTTTGGAAGCGGATGAATTTCATATTCAGCTGGCGCGATACGTAAAGCAGCAAATGCCAGAAGCCAACATTTTGGTAGAAGACGAAAAGCCCTACCTTGAACATGGTTACCTGTGCACAACTGGTAAGAAAGGTGTAATGATAGAAGTGGGTGGGCAGCCACAGGGCGTGTTAAGAGAAGATGTTTACCTTCTAACACAAACCATGGCTGAAGCAATATTGGATTTTTGTGCCGCGTATAATAAAGGGCAAATCAGTACTGACGCTTTGCCTGCCTGTGAAGCTTTTCGTTTAGGCGATAATGTGTCTTTTCCGTTAGATGCTAATGGAAAACGTACCGCCATGATCCATCATTCACTGCAAGATAACGATTTCAAACCTCTCATACCTGGGGCACCTGTATTTCGAACGTTTGACGGCAAAGATATCCTATGGGAAAACGAAGCTGAAACCTACCCGCACTTTATTAATGAAGCCGCTTATTTCAAACTGGATGTGGCATTTGCCACCGCTGAACGAATAACCTTGTAGGTGTAGCTCCGAAAAGGTATATCTTGAGCGCTCTTAATTTTCCAATCTAAAGCAAAGAAATCGCTTAAAATAGAACTGCTCTAAAAGAAAACGGCCACTTTAAGATGTGGCCGTTTTTATTATTTTTGCAATGCGCTAATAATGGGTATATTCGCTTCAGGAAAGTCAGAGGCGTTTAGTGACGTTACCCTTACCCATCGAGACTGTTGGCCTTCTTTGCCGTGCGGCTCGCCGGTAAAATCACACACGCGATGAACATCTAGTTTAACTTGCTTGTCGCCGTAATCATGGGTAATCACAATCACAGGCTCGCTGCGGTTCACAATAATCCCAACTTCTTCAACAAGCTCTCGCTTCAGCGCCTGTAGAACAGTCTCACCATCTTCTACTTTGCCGCCGGGAAATTCCCATTTTCCGCCCTGATGAACATTGTCAGGGCGAAGAGTAATGAATATTTCATCGCCGCGGGCGATAACGCCCACAGCAACATGCACTACTTTCATTACTTAAGCTTGCCGTGACACTGCTTATACTTTTTACCAGAGCCACAAGGACATGGGTCGTTACGGCCTACTTTCGCACCTTCGCGAACTTGCGTACGTACTCTGTCGCTAGCTTCTTCTGGTGTTGCACTCGCTTCTTCGTGCTCGAAGTTCTTAGGCACATCGTCAGCTTGACGACGTTGCTCTTCTACTTTTTGCACGTCTTCTTCAGCTTGTACTTTTACACGCGCAAGAATGGTGATCACTTCAACTTTAAGCGCTTCTAGCATTTGTGAGAACAAGGCAAACGACTCACGCTTGTATTCTTGCTTAGGATTCTTCTGCGCATAGCCGCGTAAATGAATACCTTGGCGCAGGTGATCCATTGCCGCCAAATGCTCTTTCCAATGGCTGTCTAGGTTTTGAAGCATTACCGCTTTTTCAAACTGGCGCAGTACCTGCTCGCCCACTACCGCTTCTTTCTGCTTATAAGCATCAACGACTTCGCCAAGAATGCGCTCGCGAAGCTTCTCTTCGTAAAGTTTGTCGTCATTTTCAAGCCAGGTCTTGATTGGCAAGTCTACGGCGAAATCGGCACGCATGCGCTCTTCAAGTCCGCTTACATCCCACATTTCTTCTAGAGACTGTGGCGGAATGTACTCATCGACAACACTTGAAATAACGTCTTCACGAATAGCCGCGATAGTCTCGCTAATATCGCCTTCATCAAGAAGCTCATTGCGCTGCTCGTAGATGACTTTACGCTGGTCGTTGGCCACATCATCGTATTCAAGCAACTGCTTACGAATGTCGAAGTTACGACCTTCTACTTTGCGCTGTGCATTCTCGATGGCGCGAGTTACCCACGGATGCTCAATGGCTTCACCACGCTCCATACCTAAACGCTTCATCATGTTGCCCATTTTTTCAGAGGCAAAGATACGCATAAGTGCGTCGTCTAATGATAGGTAGAAACGGCTTGAACCCGGGTCACCTTGACGACCCGAACGACCGCGAAGCTGGTTATCAATACGGCGAGACTCGTGACGCTCCGTACCAATAATGTGTAAACCACCTGAGGCAAGCACAGCGTCATGGCTTTCTTTCCATTCGGCTTTGATCTTCTCAATCTGCGCTTCAGTTGGATTTTCAATCTTTTCTACTTCTGCCTGCCAGTTACCACCTAACACGATATCGGTACCACGACCTGCCATGTTAGTCGCAATCGTAACCGCGCCTGGCTTACCAGCCTGAGCGACGATATCTGCTTCGTGTTCGTGGAACTTAGCGTTAAGCACTTTATGAGGAATTTTCGACTTCTTAAGAATGCGAGAAATGAGTTCTGAATTCTCGATAGACACAGTACCCACAAGCGTAGGTTGACCGCGTTTAACGCACTCTTTAATGTCTTCAACAATGGCTTCGTATTTTTCTTCTGCCGTTAGGTAGATGAGGTCAGCCATATCTTTACGCTGCATAGGACGGTTTGTTGGGATAACTACCGTTTCTAAGCCGTAAATATGGTTAAATTCGAAGGCTTCTGTATCTGCTGTACCTGTCATACCCGCAAGCTTGTTATACAAGCGGAAATAATTCTGGAAGGTAATTGACGCAAGGGTTTGGTTTTCGTTTTGAATACGAACCCCTTCTTTCGCTTCTACAGCTTGGTGTAAACCTTCAGACCAGCGACGGCCTTCCATCGTACGACCCGTATGCTCGTCAACAATAACGATTTGGTCTTCTTTAACGATGTAGTCTACGTCTTTAGCAAACAACTTGTGTGCACGAAGCGCAGCGTTAATATGATGAAGCAGTGAAATATTACCTGCAGCAAACAGCGACTCGCCTTCAGGCAGCATGCCCTCTTGTTGAAGAATTTCCTCAACGTGAATTTGACCGCGCTCGGTAAGATGAATTTGTTTTGCCTTAAGGTCAATCGTGTAGTCACCATCGCCCTCTTGGCCTTCTTCATCCTCTTTTTCTTGCTGAACAAGTTTAGGAATAATGGTGTTGATGCGGCGATACAGCTCTGAGCTATCTTCGGCCTGACCAGAAATAATAAGTGGCGTACGGGCTTCGTCGATAAGGATTGAGTCAACTTCGTCCACTACCGCATAGTTCAGCGGGCGCTGAACGCGGTCCTGAGGGCTGAACGCCATATTGTCGCGCAGGTAATCAAAACCAAACTCGTTGTTGGTTCCATAGGTAACATCTGCTTGGTATGCGTCGCGCTTTTGCTCAGGTGACATACCCGGTACGTTGCAACCTACACGCATACCTAAAAACATGAATAACTGATTACTCCACTCAGCATCACGACGTGCAAGGTAGTCATTCACGGTAACAACGTGAACACCTTTGCCTGATAGGGCATTAAGGTAAGTTGGCAAAGTAGCCGTAAGGGTTTTACCTTCACCGGTACGCATTTCCGAAATTTTGCCTTCGTGAAGTACTTGACCGCCTAGCATCTGAACGTCGAAGTGACGCATGCCGTATACGCGTTTACTTGCTTCACGCACCGTAGCGAAGGCTTCTACAAGAATATCGTCAAGGGTTTCACCCTTTTCAATACGCGCTTTAAATTCGTCTGTCTTAGCCTTTAGCGCCTCATCGGAAAGCTTTTCAAATTCTGCTTCCAGTGCATTGATGGCATCTACGTTTTTGCGTAATTTTTTTAATAGTCGGTCGTTTCTACTACCGAATACTTTTCGAAGGATGCTTGAAAACATTAGCTTTATTATTCCACTACTTGTCGAGGCGCCGCACAATGTGCACAGCTAAATTAAACGTATAAAACACAACGGTAACCACGTTGTGTTTTGCGATGTTCTAAAATTATGCTTCTTCGTTTTAGATGACTTTTAATTAATAAAGGCACCGTCTACGAGAATTACCTGGCTGCTACCTATGCTACTTTTTGTAGACAAAAGGCAGAGGATCGACTTGTTTTCCGTTTCTTATTACTTCGTAGTGAACATGAACGCCAGTTGAGCGCCCCGTATTGCCCATTTTAGCGATAGGTTCCCCTTTGGTTACCACGTCGCCTATTGAGACAGTAAGGGTATCGTTATGCCCATAGCGGGTAACAAAACCATCACCGTGATCAATTTCTACAAGTTGGCCATAGCCGTAGCGATCACCAGCCCAGGTCACAATACCTGCGGCAGTTGCCACTACGTTTTCCCCTGCCTTACCAGCGAAATCTAGCCCTTTGTGCATAGTTGGTTCGCCGGTAAACGGGTCGGCCCGCATACCATAATAAGAAGACAACCACCCTGACTCTATCGGACGACCAGATAATTGGCTCTGTTCGTGGATATGGTGACCCCTGACCAAACTTTCAAGCATAGACAACTGTTGAGACTTCAAATCGAGTGATTGCTCTAGTTTGGCTATTTCGTGAAGGATGGGATCGTCTTGAAGGTTATCCGGTATCGATACCGGTACGAAAGCGTCCAGGTCAGCCGCTGACATACCTAATTCTGTTGCGATTTGCTTACCTTTCTCGTCCAGCAATGTAGCCTGCGCAGATAACTCTGCGACGTGAGAAAGCAAAGCTTGTAATTTGACCGTTGTTTGCTGTTTTAACGCTTCAACGTCTTTTTGTCGTTCGTTGACTTCAGTCTGTGCCAAACGAACTCGTGCAATATCTTCTGATACCGATTCTGTTGAACGGCTCGACACTAGCATAAAAATAGACGAGAGCACCGTTGCGCTCACAAGCGTACGGACACTAATACTGTGCCTATAGCGTTTATTTTTACCAGCGAGTGTAATTGTTAGTTTCATACCACGAAGAAAATTGCTGTTTCACGCCACTCTTTTCATACCACTTCATACCACGATGAATGTGTTTTTAGCCAAAGGCGACAACCTTCGACCTATCGTTTTTATGTCACATGGGTGAAATTTATATTAATTATTCGGCTACTGTATCATTTATTTCAGTAAATGCCATACGAAAAAAAGCCGCCCGTAAGGCGGCTTTTTAAAATTCTTACGCTAATGCGGGCTGAGCATAACGAATTGGTGCTGTTTCCTGCGAGTCGTAGGTCACGAACTCCCAACACTCTTTTTGCGCAAGTACTGCATTTAATAGCTTGTTATTCAGACCATGGCCTGTTTTGTACGCACGCAATTCACCAATTAGACTATGGCCGCCAAGGTATAAGTCACCGATAGCATCCAAAATCTTATGCTTTAAGAACTCATCGTCGTAGCGCAACCCTTCAGGGTTGAGTACGCGGAATTCGTCCAACGCCACTGCGTTTTCCATGCTGCCACCCAACGCTAGGTTGTTAGCATTCATGTACTCTAAGTCGCGCATAAAACCAAAAGTGCGTGCCCGGCTAACTTCGCTTACATATGAGCATGAATCAAAATCCATCACCATATGCTGACGAGTTTGACTGATCACAGGATGATCAAAGTCAATTTGGAAATCAACGCGGAAACCGTCATAAGGCACTAATTCGGCCCACTTATCGCCATCTTCTACACGAACTGGCTTTTTAATACGAATAAATTGCTTAGGCGCGTTTAGTTCTTCGATACCGGCAGATTGAAGCAAGAATACGAACGGGCTAGCACTTCCGTCCATAATTGGCAGCTCGTTACTGTCTACTTCAACAATAATATTGTCGATACCTAAACCTGCAAGCGCAGACGCTAAGTGTTCTACCGTTTGGATAGTCACACCGTCTTCGTTATTCAGGCACGTACACAGCATGGTATTACCTACCGCGTTCGCACGCGAAGGTATGTCAACATGTGGTTCAAGGTCAACACGCCTAAACACGATACCCGTGTTTGCTGGCGCAGGTCGGAGAGTCATTGTGACCTTTTCCCCTTTATGAAGCCCAATTCCGGTCTCTTGTACCGATTGCTTGATTGTACGTTGTCTAATCATCTGCTTAAGCTTTTACCTATTAAAAAAAGCGGGCGCGAATTATAGTGAGTTATTACTCACATGTCAAAAAACACCCGTTCTGACGGATTTAACTCTGTCAGATTACGTATTTAATCAACCTATCCACGCGAAATTTTTCACGTTGTATAAATACACCTTACTAGGTGAGACATCACAAACGCGAAATAATTCCCTTCCGTTTCAGGCAGCTAAATTAGTCTGCCTGCTTACGAAGAAATGCAGGAATATCTAAATATTCCAAATCATTTTCTGGCTGTGCACTGTCGTCGGCCTTCAGCGCCTGATTGCCCTCTGTACCGCCTACTGCAGAACGTGGTTCACTTGATTGCGTGTTACCGTATTCTTTTGCAGGCTGTGTTAGACGAGAGCCTTCAGAGCTTACTAGCGAAATGTCAGGCTTGCGCTCTGCGCCAATACCGGTTGCAACAACCGTTACGCGAAGCTCGTCTGTCATTTCCATATCGATCACTGTACCCACAACCACTGTGGCGTTCTCTGAGGCAAACGCTTTAACGGCGTTACCAACAGTCTCAAACTCGTCGATGGCGAAATCTGGACCCGCAGTGATATTTACAAGAATACCGCGCGCGCCTGACAAGTCGATATCTTCAAGAAGCGGACTGGCAATCGCGGCTTCAGCAGCTTCTTCAGCACGGTCTGGACCGCTTGCAGCGCCACTACCCATCATCGCTTTACCCATCTCAGACATAACGGTACGTACGTCTGCGAAGTCAACGTTGATTAGACCAGGACGGGTAATCAGTTCAGCAATACCTTGAACTGCACCGCGTAATACGTCATTTGCAGCGCTAAACGCTTGAAGAAGCGGCGTGCCTGGACCCATTACTTTAAGTAGTTTTTCGTTTGGAATAGTAATCAGCGAGTCAACGTTGTTAGACAACTCTACGATGCCCTGTTCCGCAAACGAGGTGCGTTTTTTACCTTCAAATGGGAATGGCTTGGTAACTACCGCTACCGTAAGAATGCCCATTTCACGAGCAATTTTTGCCACTTCTGGCGCTGCGCCCGTTCCTGTACCACCGCCCATACCGGCAGTAATGAAAACCATGTCTGCACCGTCTAGCGCCTGACGAATGGTTTCTCTGTCTTCTTGTGCTGCTTCTCGACCAATGTTCGGATCAGCACCCGCACCTAACCCTTTTGTTACACTTGAGCCAATTTGAAGTGTAACGTCTGCACTTGAGCTGCGAAGCACCTGTGCATCGGTGTTAACTGCAATAAATTCTACGCCTTCAATGCTTTGAGACACCATGTGCTCAACGGCATTGCCGCCGCCGCCACCGACACCGATGACTTTGATTACGGCTTCTTCGCCGTGACTATCCATTAATTCGAACATACTTACTCTCCGGTTGTACGTCTTTTAAACACTACGCCAGGTCATTCCCTTAGGCTAATTGCTTCCTGCTAGCCTTGATGCCGTAGCTATAGCGCCCCCAAAATAAAATTAAAATTCACCTTTAAACCAGCTTTGCACTCGATGAAATAAGCTTTCACCGGTCTTCTGCGTACTGGACTTCTTATTGTCAGATTGTACTTTGCCATATTGCAGCAGTCCTACGACTGTCGCAAATCCAGCGTCATCAACATATTCGGACAAGCCTTTTACGTTGATGGGTTTGCCCACGCGCACGGGCATCTGGAAAAGTTCTTCGGCAAATTCCACGGCACCTTCCATCTTAGCGGTACCGCCTGTAAGCACAAGGCCTGCAGCGATTTGCTCTTCCAGACCGCTGGCACGAATTTCATCATGTACCAGCTCAAAAAGCTCTTGATAGCGAGGTTCAATCACCTCAGCTAACGTATGACGAGACATCACTCTAGCTGGGCGTCCGCCCACGCTAGGCACTTCAATGCTGTCTTCCATACTCACCATATCCTTCAATGCACAGGCGTAATTCACCTTAATTTCTTCTGCATTGCTAATAGGCGTTCTAAATATTTTAGCAATGTCGCTGGTAATTTGATTACCCGCAACCGGTATTACCGCCGTGTGACGAATAGCGCCATCGGTGTAGATAACCATATCCATAGTACCACCACCGATATCAACCACACACACGCCAAGCTCGCGCTCGTCGTCAGTCAGTACCGCATAACTTGATGCCAACGCTGAAAAGATCAGCTGATCGGCATTAAGTTCACAACGCTCTACACATTTCACCATATTTTTCGCCATATCGTCGGCACAGGTAATAATGTGAGCATCCGCTTCCATTCTTACTCCCGACATGCCAATAGGGTTCTTAATCCCTTCCTGCACATCAATAGTAAATTCTTGTGGTAACACGTGTAGTAGACGACGTTCCGCTGCAATTGGCACACTGCGCGCTGCATGAATAACGTTATCTACGTCTTCTTGTGTTACTTCCTGATTGTTAATCGGTACCATGCCATTTTCATTTTGGCACTTAACGTGACGTCCCGAGATAGACATAAAAACTGAAGACACTCGGCAATCTGCCATTAACTCCATCTCGTTTACTGCACGCTGGACCGATTTCACCACCAGGTTCAAATCGTTAACGCCGCCCTTATCCATGCCTTTCGATGCATGGGTGCCCACGCCAACAATACTGATTTGATCATCTTCTAGTAATTCACCCACAACAGCTTTTACTTGGCTGGTGCCGATATCTAGTCCTACAATCAAATTGCGTTCAGCAGGTTTTGACATGGTTTCCTTAACTCTCTTCATCTGTGGCGCTGTCGTCTTTCCATCCGACTGCTACGCCCGTGTCATAGCGAAGGTCGACGTATTTCACCGCCTTCTCTTGTTGCGCCAGAAGTGGATAAACATCAATAAAGCGTTGTAGCCTATCGATAAACTCCTGACGTCCTAAATTCAATTTAATGCCGTTTTTCAACTGCACTTGCCATGCAAATCGCTCGCTTAAGGACAGCTCGTCTAACGTCATATCCGTCGTCGCTATCAACGCGTGCATGGCGTTGTAGCCTTCAAGGGCGGTTTTTTCGCTGCCACCCGGGCCGTAAAGGCGCGGTAAGTCTAACTTCACGCCTTCGTCGTTAAACGTATCGCCATAAGGGTTTAACAACAAATCTTCATTCCATTGCGCAACCGGCTGCTGCTCAACCAAATAAATTTTTAACGTATTTGGCCACTTCTTTCTTACTGACGCGCGATAAACCCAAGGCTGCGCTTCAACAAGCTCAAATACTTCGTTGACATCAAGGGCAAAAAAGCTTCCAGGCTGCGCCTTGCGTATTAACCGCTCTAGCTTGGTAATATCGATGTGCTGATAATCACCAGAAAAATCGATAACCTGTACCGGCATTTGCTGTTCATCCTGCAAATACTGATTTGCTTTAAGCCCACCAAACACTAATCCTGCAATAACAAACAGTAAGAAAGCGACGCCGCCCCACACTGCCGTTTTACTTTTGCCGCTCTTTGCAGAAGCGGGCTTACCTTGATTAGTGTTGGTATCAGCCACGTTTACGCCTTGTTTGCAACGTCATCAAAACTGGTAGAAAGAATACTTAATACCAGTTCATCAAAAGTTAATCCTGCAACTTTGGCTGCCTTAGGCACCAAACTTTTTTCTGTCATGCCAGGCACTGTGTTCGCCTCTAGCAAATAAAACTGCCTTTGGTTGTCCTGCATAACGTCAATTCTACCCCAGCCGCTGCCAGAAATAGCATCAAAAGCACGGGAAGCTAGTTTTGCTAGCTGTGCTTCTTGCTCTTCAGACAAGCCGCTTGGGCAATAGTATTCTGTTGTATTATCCTGATATTTCGCAGCATAATCATAGAATGTATGTGGAGTAGACATGCGAATAGACGGCAACGCCTGTCCCTGCAATACAGAAACAGTGAATTCGGGGCCATCTATATACTGCTCTAACAGGACTTGATTATCGTATTTAAAGGCGTCCTGAATGGCAGTTTCGAGCTGTTTAGCGCTTGTCACTCTCGCCATGCCAATACTCGACCCTTCTCTGGCCGGTTTTACCATGACTTCATTCCCCAATTTATCCATTATAGCGCTGCACTTACCAGCTTCAAAGTGCCTTTTATCAGCAATTTCATATTTTGCAGTGGGTAAGCCTAAACTTTGCCACACTTGCTTAGTATGAATTTTGTCCATTGCCAGCGCAGAACCTAAAACTCGGCTTCCCGTGTAGGGGATTTTTAGGAACTGAAGGGCTCCTTGCATAGAGCCATCTTCACCACCGCGACCGTGCAGCATAATGAGCGCTCTATCGACGTTAAGGTCGATAAGGTCGGTCAGAGGTCGCTCTGCTGGGTCAAACGCAAACGCATCTACGCCTTGTCGTAACAATGCATTTAACACCGCATTGCCCGAATTAAGCGATACTTCCCGTTCAGCAGAGTCACCGCCGAGCAGCACAGCTACTTTGCCATACTCGTTCGGCGAGTGGGTTTTCTGTGAGTGAATACTTACTGAAGGTGTAAACATCTTATTCCCCTTCCTTTGCAAGTGTGATCGGCTCTAGCGCGTGACGAGCTAAGAGCTTAGCAATTTGTCCGATGTTGCCCGCCCCTTGAGTCATAACGACGTCGCCATCTTGCATGATATTCGCCAAAATAGCTGGTAAGGCGTCTTTGTCACCTACGTACACAGGCTCTATTTGACCGCGCTGACGAATGGAACGGCATAGCGCTTTACTGTCAGCACCTTCAATAGGTTGTTCACTGGCAGCATATACATCAAGAAGCAACAGTGCATCAACGCTCGACAGTACCTCAACAAAGTCTTCGTAAAGGTCGCGGGTGCGCGTAAAGCGATGTGGCTGGTAAACCATAACCAAGCGCTTATCAGGCCAGTTTGCACGAGCCGCAGCGATAGTCGCCCTTACTTCGGTTGGGTGGTGACCATAGTCATCGACTAAACACACCTCGCCCTTACTGGTAGTAAACGTACCTAGCTGCTCGAAACGACGACCTATGCCGCCAAAACTAGCTAGTGCGCGAATGATAGCGTCGTCATCTACACCTTCATCCGTTGCTACAGCGATAGCAGCAAGCGCATTAAGCACATTGTGGTTACCGGTAAGATTCAGCGTAATATCTAACGGTTCGCGTTCTGGGCGTATAACCGTAAAATTCGCTTTACCGAATGACAGAGAAACATTTTCTGCGCGATAGTCATTATGTGATTCAAAACCGTAGGTAAGAATACTTCGACCTATACGAGGGCGAATTTCTTGGATATTTGCATCGTCACCGCACACAATGGCTTGACCATAAAACGGTAGGTTCGACAAGAAATCAACAAAGGTATCTTTCACCTTTGAGAAGTCGCCACCATAAGTATCCATATGGTCGGCTTCAATATTGGTCACCACAGAAACCATCGGCTGCAAATGAAGGAACGACGCATCGCTTTCGTCAGCCTCTGCGATTAGATAACGGCTTTTGCCTAGTCGCGCATTCGTACCAGCGCTGTTAAGCAAACCACCGATAACAAACGTAGGATCATACTCCGCTTCTGCGAAAATCGTTGAAATCAAACTGGTTGTGGTAGTTTTGCCGTGCGTACCCGCCACCGCAATACCGTGGCGGAATCGCATCAATTCTGCCAGCATTTCTGCACGGCGAATTATTGGAATGCGCTTTTCACGAGCCACGATAATCTCTGGGTTTTGCTCGTTGATGGCGCTAGACACCACAATAACGTCCATGCCTTCAACATTTTCCGCACGGTGGCCTATTTTCACATCAGCACCTAATTCGCTTAAGCGCTGTGTCATTGGCCCTTCTTGAATGTCAGAGCCAGCAATAGCATAACCTTCGTTCAGTAATACTTCGGCAATACCACCCATACCGGCACCGCCGATACCAATAAAGAATATATTTTTCACCCTGCGCATTTGCGGGCTTTCAAATGGGGTTTTAAAAACCATTAGTCCCCTACTCCTACCACGCTTTTAACGTGGCTTACTACATTTTCCGTGGCATGAGTGCTTGCACATGTTTTCGCAACAGCACCCATCTTTAAGCAGCCTTCAGGGTGTTGTAACCACTGACGCACCGCCTGCCCTAAATTTTCTTTCAATACAGATTGAGCAATCATCAGTGCCGCATTTTGCTTTACTAACGACTGCGCATTTTTTGTTTGGTGATCGTCAACCGCAAAAGGTAGCGGTACGAAAATCGCTGCGCGTCCGGCAGCTGCAACTTCACTTACCGTAAGCGCACCGGCTCTACAGACAACAAAGTCTGCCCATTCATAAGCTGCGGCCATGTCATCAATAAAGTCACTGACATCGATTTTCGACATATCTGCGCCCACCGACGTGTAGGCTTTAATGACACCTTCACTGTTGCCTTTTCCACATTGGTGTTTGATTGATAAACCTTCTAGCACCCCGCAAGTCTCCGGCACGGTTTCATTGAGAATTTGTGCGCCTAAACTGCCGCCTACAACAAGTAAATTAAGGCCTTGTTTATGCTCTGTGGTGTTTTCACGAGCGTCTGCGTCAATGTCTACAGATTTGGGCTTCACCTGCCAAATTTCATCACGAACAGGATTGCCAACAGTATGCACCTTAGTAGCGCCACCTGAAAATTGTTCTTTGGCATCGTCAAAGCCCAGAAGCACGCGGCTTGCGATTTTACTGAGGAGCTTATTGGTCATGCCCGCAGCAGCATTTTGCTCGTGCACAATAACGGGAATACCTAAGCTTTTTGCAGCAACCCCACCAGGGCCGCTAGCGTAACCGCCAAACCCAATAACGATATCAGGTTGAAGGCGCTTTATAATTCGCCTTGCAGAAAATAAGCTTTTAACTAACGCAACAGCACCTTGAAGACGTGCCGTAACACCTTTGCCACGAAGCCCTTTTACCGGAATAAAGTGAATAGGTATGTCGTGCTTAGGCACAACTTGCGCTTCCATCCGCTCGGCGGTGCCTAGCCAATGAATGTCCCAACCTTCCTTTCGAAGCGCGTTTGCCACTGCAAGGCCTGGGAAAACATGCCCGCCTGTACCGCCAGCCATAATTAAGCAACGCTTAGCCATTATCAGCCTCCTGCGCTACCCGCGCGAGTATAGCTTTAATGCCAGCTTTTCCTTCATCTTCCGCACTTGATGTTTTAGTGGGTTTAGCTTCAACCGTCGCTGTAGAAAAATCCGCTTCATCGGCTCCGCTCTCTACACTTGCCTCACCTTCAGCTTGTGACGCTTTAGTTTGCGACGTGCTTGTAGGAATAGGCTTTTTACGGCGGGCCTTGCTCTTACCGGATTTGCTGTCGCCCCGGCCAATCGCCTGTACGCCATCAACCCGTAATTCAAAATCGATACGAAGTAATATGGCTACTGCTACTGACATGATGATAAGTGACGAGCCGCCGTAGCTAACTAACGGCAGTGTTAACCCTTTTGTTGGCAGAATACCTGCGCTTGCACCAATATTTACCGCCGTTTGGAAACTGAACCAGATGCCTATGCTGTAAGCCATGTAACCATCAAACGCTCGCCCTTTTTCAAGTGCCTTATTTCCAATGCTCAGCGCACGCAACACCATCCACAAAATAAGGCCGAGTACGGCAAGCACACCAACGAAACCTAGCTCTTCCGCTAGGATGGCCATAACGAAGTCAGTGTGTGCTTCGGGTAAGAATTCCAGTTTTTGCAAACTATTGCCTAGGCCTTGCCCAAACCAGTTACCGCGGCCATAGGCCATCAAAGACTGGGTTAGCTGATAACCAGCGCCAAATGGGTCGGCCCAAGGGTCTAAAAAGGAGGTAACCCGTTTCATTCGGTATTCTTCAAACACGATAAGCGCTACAACCGCTAATATGCCTGCAAACACCAGTGCGAAGAACTGCCAAAGTCGTGCACCCGCTAAAAACAGCAAGCCAATCGTGGTTGCAAACATCACAACGACGGTACCTAAGTCTGGCTGTAGCAGTAATAGCATCGCTAACGCAAAGAACACGACAAGGGGTTTAATAAATCCTTTTAGATTTTCGGTCACTTCTTCGTAGCGGCGAACCAGATAACCCGCCAAATAGGCAAAGAAAAAGAGCTTAGCAGGCTCGGCAGCTTGAATGGTTATAGGCCCAATCGCCAACCAACGGGTACTCCCGTTTACAGTTCTTCCCACTACCAGAACTGCTAACAATAGCGCGATGGCCGCGAGCAGAAGATAGGGATTGGTCATGCGCCAAAACTGCATGGGCAAATTCAGCACTACCATAGCGGCAACGATCGCCCCAACAATGTAAATACCGTGGCGAATAGCAAAATAGAAGGGGTTGTCGTGCAGCCTATCGGCCACCGGCATCGACGCCGAGGTGACGATAATAATGCCAATACTCATTAGCGCGAGCGCAATTAAGATAAGCGTCACGTCATAGGGGTGCGTTGCCGAAGGTTGTCCGTCGTGCTTCGCGGCAAATAACGCGCTAAGTTTGGTAGAGGCAGCAATCATGATGTGGCCTCCACAGCGTCGTCGTTCTTACTGTGTAGATTAAGTAGGTCGTGTACATCTTGTTTAAACACGTCACCGCGATGCATATAGTTCTTAAACATATCTAAACTTGCACACGCAGGCGAAAGCAGCACAACATCACCAGGGGCAGCAAGTCTTGTTGCTGCTTTTACGGCGTCTTTCATCGTTGCCACACGAGTTGTATGCGCAAAACTCTTTTCAAACAGGTGTGCATCTTTGCCCAAAGCAAACACGTGCGATACATATTTAGTTAGATAAGGCGAGAGGCTGGCTATATCAGCGCCTTTAGCGTCACCACCTGCAATAAGAATGAGCTTCCCTTGTATAGTCGGGGCTAACCCTTCAAGGGCAGCTACAGTGGCGCCAATGTTGGTTGCTTTGGAATCGTCGATATAGCGGATGTCGTTTACACGGGCTATTTCCACACAACGATGTGGCGCAGCTTTAAAACTGTGTAGATGTTTAACCGCGAGCGCTGGCGAAACACCTAGCTGAAGGCAGATACCCAATGCAGCCATGATGTTTAGTACGTTGTGCATGCCCGCCAAATGAATATCGCTAAGGGCAATAAGCTTTTCGTCATTAAACGTGATGTATAGACTTTGTTCATCGCAAAGCGTACCACCGTCACCGTCAAAAGACGCAATCGCAAACCCTGTGGTCGACTCTCCCAGTCCATATTCAACAATGGTTTTTGACGCTAGCGCGTCTTCATTAAATTCGGCATTAGATACAGCATTAGATACGCCATCAGATACTGAATTTGATGCAGCATTACCCTTAGCGTCAGCAATAATCTGCTCGTCTGGCGCTACAAACTCACCGTCTCGCCATACAATCGCAGATTTCGCGTTATCAAAAATGCGATGCTTGGCATCGATATAGGCTTCAAGGGTACCGTGACGGTCTAGGTGATCATCGGAAATATTAAGAACAGTAGCAGCTTCGAGCACCAAGCTAGACGTTGTTTCAAGTTGAAAACTTGATAACTCCATCACCACTACATCGGCATCACTTTGAAGCGCTTCAAGCACAGGGCGGCCTACGTTACCCGCTTCAATACTTTTTACGCCGCAGCTTTTGAGCAGATGGTTCACTAATAAAGTAACCGTGGTTTTACCGTTAGAGCCGGTTATACCTACTACGCGCTTAGCTGGCGTAGCATCACTCGTGGAGGCATTTAATCGGGCAAACAATTCCACGTCGCCGATCACCTCAACACCACACTTTTGCGCTAAAGCCACTTGTTCAATATTCAGAGCAAGCCCCGGGCTTAACACCAAGGTGTCTACACCATCAAAGTAATCTTCGCTTAGAGCAGTGCAAGTGACCTTCTCTGCCATAAACGCTTGCATGTCAGTATCAATATCAGAATCAGGGTCGGTAACTAGAGTAAAATTAGCACGGGTATCAAATGCTTTAACCTTTGCCTGCTTTTGCAACAAAAAGCGCACGCAAGCCTGACCTGTAACACCTAGGCCACCGACTACATAACTATGCTCACGTACGTTATACGACATTACGATTTATCTCTTTAGCGCTTATCTAAGTTTGAGGGTAGCAAGACCCACCAACACCAAAATGATTGAAATGATCCAAAAACGCACTATTACGCGCGGCTCTGGCCAGCCCTTCAATTCATAGTGATGGTGAATAGGCGCCATACGAAAAATACGCTGGCCACGCAATTTGTAAGAACCTACCTGAAGGATGACCGACAGGGTTTCCATAACAAAAACACCACCCATGATGATTAACACGAGTTCTTGGCGCACTAATACAGCTAACACACCTAGTGTGCCGCCTAGCGCTAGTGAGCCAACGTCACCCATAAATACTTGTGCCGGATACGTGTTAAACCATAAAAAGCCTAAGCCTGCACCGACCATGGCGGTACACACAATCACCAGTTCGCTGGTAAGCGGAATATGAGGAATATTCAGGTATTCAGCAAAGTTCGCATTACCTGTCACATAGGCGAAAATGGCAAATGCGCCTGCCACCAATATAGTGGGCACAATGGCAAGTCCATCCAATCCATCGGTAAGGTTTACCGCGTTACTTGTGCCTACAATGGCAAAGTAGGTAATAATGATGAAGAACGCACCTAACTGCGGGAACACTTCTTTGAAGAAAGGCACCAGTAGTGAGGTTTCAGCGCTTATTGTTGCACTGCTGTATAGATAGAATGCGACGCCTAACGCAACCACAGATTGCCAGAAATATTTCCAACGGGCGATAAGCCCCTTCGAATCTTTGCGGATCACTTTTCTGTAGTCGTCAACAAACCCAATAATACCGTAAGCCACAACCACGGTAAGGGTTACCAACACATAACGGTTAGTCAGGTCAGCCCAAAGCAGGCCGCTTACTACAATTGCTGCGAGTATAAGTAACCCGCCCATAGTGGGTGTGCCTGATTTTGACAAATGGCTTTGCGGGCCATCGTCTCGTACAGTTTGACCAATTTGCATACGCTGCAAATAACGAATCATCTTAGGGCCAATAAGAATGGCAATAAGTAATGCGGTCAGCGTGCTTAAGATTGCACGAAGGGTAAGGTATGAAAATACGTTAAACCCTGAATCGAATTGTGTCAGCCAGTCGGCTAGCCAAATTAACATGCTATTCGCTCCCGACGGCTATCGTGCTTTCCCAGCGCAGAGGCCTCTACCGCCTCTACCACACGTTCCATTCTGGAACTGCGTGAACCTTTAACTAAAATTGAAATATCGCGCTGCTGCACTAACAAATCACTCTCCATTGCGGCCAACAAACTTTCAACATCGCTGAAATGGCCACCATTTTCATTAAACACAGCACTAGCTGATTGACTCAAAACACCCATGGTATACAGGTAATTAATTCCTTTTTGTTTAGCGTATTCCCCCACCTGCTCGTGGTAAAAACGCGCTTTTTCACCCAACTCTTTCATGTCGCCTAGAACAAGAACGCGGATACCTGAAAAGCTACTTAGCGTATCAATTGCCGCATTTACAGACGCCACGTTGGCGTTGTAGGTGTCATCTAACAGCCGAACCTGTTCGGTAAGCTGCTTTACATTCAAGCGGCCGCTAACTTGCTTCATGGCAAGTAAGCCGTCGCGCACGTTTTCTAGTGTGGCGCCAACTTGCAGCGTTAATGCCGCAGCGACAAGGGCATTCCCCACGTTGTGAACGCCAGGAATAGTAAGCTGAATAGACATATCTCCTTGCGGGCAAACCAAGTGGAATGCTGCGCACCCATCTAGCCCAATAGTGATATCTTCTGCTCTAAAATCAGCATCGTTTTTCTGCTGGGGCGAAAACGTAAGCGTTTTAGTCTGTTTAAGTTTGCCTTGCCAAAATTCGGCAAACTGACTATCAACGTTAACTACCGCCACACCATCACTGCCTAAACCTTTAAAAATTTCACTTTTGGCGCGCGCCACACCTAGCAAACTTCCAAAGCCTTCTAGATGAGAAGCGGCAGCGTTTACGATAGTCGCTACGTCCGGCTTAACAAGGTTCGTGGTGTAGGCGATTTCGCCAATGTGATTTGCGCCTAACTCCATCACTGCATATTCATGCTGAGGTTCAAGACGTAGAAGGGTTAGCGGCACACCGATATCATTATTGAAGTTACCGTTTGTGGCTAATACATTTCCTCTTCGCTCCAAAATAGCGGCACACATTTCCTTTACGGTGGTTTTGCCACTGCTTCCGGTAATCGCAATCGTTTTGGGCGCCACATAAGCTTTTACTGCCGCACCTAACAGGCCAAGCGCTTCTTTGGTATCATCAACCATGATGACAGGTAACGAGGTTGCTACGTCTTCACTGGCAATAACCGCGCTTGCTCCCGCTTTCTCCGCCGTTGAAATAAAATCATGGCCATTAAAATTCGGGCCTTTCAAGGCTAGATACACTGCGCCATCTTCAAGGGTGCGGGTATCGGTACTTACTGCAGACACTTCAACGTCAGCAGCGCCTTTTAATTTTCCATTAACCTTTTCGGCTATCCATGACAGCGTTGTTGTTATCATTTGCTGTACTCCTGTTGCAGTCGCGCCACAACTGCACGTTCGTTATAGTTAGTCTTTTTGTCACCGATAATTTGGTAATCTTCATGGCCTTTTCCGGCCACGATGATGATGTCGCTTTCATGCGCATGCTCAAGGCAATGACGAATAGCTTGCTCGCGATCGGGAATAGACACTGCCAGCTCACGGTTTTTCAAACCCGCAATGATATCCTCGGCGATAGATTCAGGGCTTTCACTGCGACTGTTATCTGTGGTGATCACAATAGCGTCAGCACCAACCTCGGCAGCCTGCCCCATTAACGGTCGCTTGCCTTTGTCTCTGTCCCCGCCACAGCCAAACACACACCACACTTTGCCCGTTGTATGGAATTTGGCGCTTAACAGCACTTTCTCCAGAGCGTCTGGTGTATGCGCGTAGTCCACCACCAAGTTAGCGGCACCCGTTACAGAGAAGACTTCCATTCGCCCGGGTACAGGCGTGATCGCATTTACCGCGTTAACAACGTCATCAAAACGCTCACCTTCAGCGAGTAACGTACCTATAGCACTCAATACATTACTGATATTGAACTTTCCGAATAGTGGCAGCGAAATAGCAGCGCTTCCCCACGAACTCACCAGTTCAAAGCTACATCCACCTGCATGATAAGAAGCATTTGTGGCGAAACAATGGCGACTTTGAGGATTGTTATGCTCTCGCAAGCACTCACTTTCACCGCTTCCATCCAGACCACTTTCGTCTATACCTGTCCAGATGCGTGTAATCGACTTATCTGCTGCACCATCCCACTTCTTACTTTCATCATCATTAGCGTTTAATACCACAGCCTTTAAACCTGGCTGCTGAAGCAGCAAGCGCTTGGCTTTGCCGTACTCTTCCATGGTGCCGTGGTAATCGAGATGATCTCGAGTAAGGTTGGTGAAAACAGCGATATCGGTTTTTACTGTACCAAGCCGACCTTGAACCAATGCGTGAGAACTTGCTTCGAAGGCCGTATGGCGCACTTCACTTTGCACAAAGTCTGCCAACAAATACTGCATACGTATGGCATCGGGCGTAGTGTTTGCTGCCGGCGTGTTCGACCACTGGGTTTCATCGCCATCAAACACACTGCTCCCTAGAGTTCCGATGCTTGCACTACGTGTACCTAACGCATCCTTAAGCTGGGTAAGCAATTGAACTGTAGAGGTTTTTCCGTTTGTCCCTGTCACTGCTACCGTCGTCATTTTCTGAGCAGGGTAGTCGTAAAATGCAGCAGCTAATGCAGAGAGCATTTGTGGTAATTCATACAGCGAGATAATGACGCTGTGGTCACGCATTTCCATCTGACCATGGGCACTACTGTCTTCAGTTTGCGCCAGAATTACACGGGCCCCTAAACTTATTGCCTGGGGTATAAAATCTCGACCATCGCGTTCGTGGCCCTTAATTGCCAAGAACGCTAAGCGTGTATTCACTTCTCGGCTGTCTAGCGTTAAACCTTCAATGCGGATATCTGGGGCGTCTACACCAAATTTCGCCAATAAAGCTTTTATACTTTGAATAAAGGCACTAACTACCACTTTGACCTCCTTTCAATAAGCGGCTAGATGTAACCTGCTTGTCATCGGGCGTAACGTTTAACATGTGCAGTGCGCCACCCATAATTGATGAAAAGACAGGTGCAGCGGTATCCCCCGCGTGATACAAATCACCGCCAGGTTCGTTGATCAATACAATAGTTACTAGCCTGGGGTCAGACACAGGTGCGATACCGGCGAAAATGTTGACGTACTCTTCGCCGTACCCGCCGGCCACCGCTTTTCGGCTTGTTCCTGTTTTCCCAGCAACGCGATAACCTGGTACCGACGCTTTTGTTGCTGTGCCGCCACGCTGGGTTACGCTTTCCATCATTTGAACAATAGCGTTAGCGTTTTCTTCGCTGATCACCCGCTCAGATTGAGCCTGCCATGAAGGTTGCTCTGGCGACTTGATGACATTAAGCGGTGTTTTAATACCGCCGTTCGCCAACGTTGCGTAAAGACGCCCCAACTGTGCAGTGGTAACCGAAATGCCGTATCCAAATGACAGCGTGGCTAGCTCAAATTCAGACCAGCGGCTGCGCTCATGAAAGATACCGCTACTCTCACCCGCCATATTAAGCCCGGTATCGCTCATTAAGCCCATATTGTAATAGGTATCCAGCAGGAACTGTTTAGGCACAGAAAGCGCCAGCTTCGACGTCCCCATATTTGAGGAATGCTGAATAATTTCTTCTAGCGTTAGTTCGCCGTAGTTGCGCGAATCTTTTACTAGGCTGCCGCCTAATCGCATCCATCCTGGATGAGTGTTTACTGAGTCTTCGGGCTCCACTTCACCGAACTCTAATGCAGTAAGGACGGCCAGCGGTTTTAGCGCCGAGCCTGGTTCGAACGCATCGGTAATAACCCTGTTACGCATTCTGTGCGCAGAAATATCGCTTCTGTCATTCGGATTGAATGACGGTGCATTCACCATGGCTAACACATCACCGCTTTTTACATCGATGACAATGGCGGAAGCCGAGCTTGATTGGTAATAAATCATGGCTTCTTTAATTTCTTTATAAGCAAGTGCCTGAATACGCTGATCAATAGTCAGCTGCAGGTCGCCGGCTTTTTCGCCTGATTTTGTTTCTAAGATCTCTACCTGACGGCCTTTCGCATCGCGGCGTATTTTACGAGAACCCGGCGTGCCCGTTAGCCACTCGTTATACATGCGTTCCAAGCCTTCAACGCCCGTGTCGTCAACATCGGTTACGCCGATTAACTGCGCTGAAACTTCACCTGTAGGATAGTAGCGGCGGCTTTCACGGCGAAGATAAATGCCTGGAATGTCCAGTTTATCAACGTACTCTGCCATGGCAGGCGACACCTGACGCTGCAAGTAAACAAAGCGGCGTTTGGGGTTTGCCACTTTTTCTTTGAGTTCATTGACGTCTTGGCGCAGTACATCTGCCAGCGCTTCCCAACGGCGCTCTTCCTCGAAGCCGTTGTTTTCATGGATAACCTTAGGGTCTGCGTAGATGGCCCGAACAGGCACACTCACCGCCAGCTCAACACCATTTCTATCGGTAATGAGCCCGCGATAGGTTGGCATATCACGGGTTCTTAGTGTGCGGTTGTCACCCTGTTGAATTAGCTCGTCTGGCTCAATAACTTGAATATAGGCTGCACGGGCGGCTAGCACGCTGAAAACTAGCATAATAACAACAAGCACAACGACAAAGCGCCAGTGCACTAAGCTTGGCGTGACATTTTGTTTTGCACCGGTTTTTTTACGTTGGCGAGAAAGTGCTGTTGTACTCATTTTAACTTCACCACTACTTCATCGTCTGCGGTTGGACGGTACATTTCTAACTGTTTTTCAACCAGGTTTTCTATGCGGTTATGCTCGGTCAACGCGCGTTGCTCAAGCACTAGGTTACGCCACTCGACATCAAGCTCATCTTTCTCTTGCATAAGGTCTTCAAGGGCAATGACCTGCTGTCTGTTGTGATGACTGCTTAGTGTCACTGCCATGGCACTTGTGATAACCATTAAATACAACAAAACCCGCAACTTGTTGCGGGTCAAATCTGATACAATTATTAGCAGTAATTTAAAATTAGTGCTGGCCTTGTCTGGCGCGGCTTTGGTCATAACTTTTCTGCCACACGTAATACCGAACTGCGAGAGCGAACGTTGTTCGCAATCTCCTGTTCTGAAGGTTTTATCGCTTTGCCCAAGGCTTTTAACACTTTATCTGCATCTATTTCAGCCTGAGTAATCGGTAAGTTGTGCGGTACTGATTTCCCTTTACTTTGATCCTTAATGAAGCGTTTTACTAAACGGTCTTCAAGAGAGTGAAACGAAATAACGGCAAGACGTCCTTCTTTCGCCAACACCTGTGTCGCGGCTTTAAGGCCAACACGAAGTTGCTCAAGTTCCGCATTGATATAAATGCGAATACCTTGGAATGCACGGGTTGCCGGATGTTTAAACTTATCCTTTACAGGAACCGCTTCGTCGATAATTTTGGCTAGCTGAGCTGTGCGCGTAATGGGTGTTTCTTTTCGCGTGTTTACAATGGCATGGGCTATGCGTTTGCCGAACTTCTCTTCGCCAAACTCTTTAATAACCTGCGTAATGTCTTGTTCTTCGGCGTTAGCCAACCAGTCTGCAGCACTTTGTCCACGTGAGGTGTCCATACGCATATCCAGTGGGCCGTCACGAAGGAAGCTAAAACCACGCTCGGCATCATCTAGCTGAGGTGAAGACACCCCCAAATCCATAAGCACACCGTCAATCTTACCGGTTAGTCCCAGCGCTTCGATTTCTTCTGCCATATCACCAAATGGTGAGTGGATAATGCTAAAACGCTTATCATCGGCGAAACGTTCTGCCGCTTTGATTGCTTGCGGATCACGGTCAAAGGCGATGAGACGCCCGTGTTCACCCAATGCATCCAAAATATGTGCTGAGTGCCCCCCACGGCCGAAAGTGGCGTCAATGTAGATACCGTTCGGTTTAATCGCTAGGGCTTCAATGCATTCATCAAGCAATACTGAAATATGTTTAAATTCGCTAGGCTGCGTCATAGAGAAAAGTCCTGTAATCGTTCGGTAAGTTCAAATTCGCCTTTGCGTTCGGTGTCTATATCAGCTTCAACTTGTTGTGCCCAAATATCGGCATCCCAAATTTCGAATTTGTTTAACTGACCAACTAACATGACTTCTTTTGAGAGTTTTGCGAAACTTCGCAGTGGAGTAGGAACAAGAATGCGCCCGCTTTTATCCATCTCACCTTCAGAAGCATAACCTAGTAGCAATCGCTGCAAGCGACGCTCGGCTGGGATCATGCTTGAAAGTTTAGAGAGTTTAAGCTCAATCTCTTCCCATTCGGGAAGTGGGTAAAGTAGCAAACAACTTTGTTGTGTATCGACTGTGCAGACCAGTTGTCCCTGACAATCATCCAGCAGCGACTGACGATACTTCGTCGGTATAGCCAGTCTGCCTTTTGTATCCAGATTGATTGCGTTAGCGCCGCGGAACATTCCCCTAGCCTTTTATTATTTGCTCTTGGTTTTCTTGTTTTTTGAGTACTAATCTGCAAAGTGATGATGATTTGATCCACAATTCGCCACATTTACCCACTGAGATACAGTTTAGGTATCAATGATCCCCACTGTCAAGTAGAAAAAAGGCGTGAAAGCCGCATAAACACTGGGTTTAAACTGGTTGGATATACAGTGTTTTTAGGAAGTGTATGATTAGGCGTGTAAAAAAGATTAAAAAATATTCAGGTGAGAAAAAATAAAGGTGTAATTAATCGATGAACTGCTGTTTTTGACTGTAAATAAGCGGCGAGATCTCACGATTATGTTTAACGCTGTTTTCAGCGGTATTGCGCGTATGCTGAGTCGTAATTCAAACAGCTGCGCCACATCAGCACGTTAAAAAACGAGTGAGTTAACACGACTAGTGCTAACTCACTGCATTTACATCAACGCGTGCTAACGCATAGCAATAATCAGGGAGTTCTTACTTAGAAACGATAGGATGCTGAAAGTGAAGCAACGTCACTGCTTTCTTCCCCATCAATATCCGTTTCATAGCTTGCTGATATTGAAAACTGTTCATTGACCCAATAATCGAGTGCTACTCCAACAGCCTTTTCATTTACAAAGCCGTCTGGCGCATCTGAATAGGTGAACAAGCCAGCAACACTGAAACCTTTATTGAAGAAGTAACGAGCTGAGCCATAAAAAACGTCATTACTTTCAGCTATATACTCGGCCATAAAGTCCCAGCCTTTACCCTCCTTTCCAACAGTTGTGTAACGAGTAAAAATTAATGCAGAAGATTCGTTACCGCTAGCTTCAAACACGTCATCTTCGAAGGCATATTCAGTGCTGAAGTGCTGATAAGTCAAACCTGCGCCAACTTGCCACTCACGTGATAAGTTGTAACCCAGCTTAGCATTTATGTCGGTGCTATCAGATTCGCCATAGCCATTGTTCCATTTCCTATGAACCCCTTCGATTGCTAACATTAAGTTTTCATCGATGTAAAACGTCGCTCCAAGATTAAAAAAGTCGGCACCATCTAAATTGGCGTAACCACCAGATAAACTCGATACACGCTGAAGATAAGGGTTTATAAGGTAAGCGCCGCTGTTTCCGCTAACTTCTTCCAGGTAGCGCACATACCTTGCACCGTAGAGGTTGTCATCGAATCCTTCAGGATCGACAGCGGTAAACTGTACTTCGTTTTGTGTAGCTGCATGTGCTGCTGAGACTGTAAATACTGAAGCCGTGATAAGTGATAGTGCAGTTAGCGTAGTTTTTAGCTTATTAGTGTTAGTGTTCATGTCTTTTGTCCTTAAAAAATGTGTTGGGAACGAGGTGTAAGATAAGACATTAAAACTTAACGGTTTCTGAACGAAACGTGACGAAGTCTGAACGTGAATTTTAGGTACAAAAAAACCCGCAACTTTGCGGGCTTTTAAACTTCAAAATGAGGGAGCGATTACGCGTTTGGCGCCGCTTCAGGTGCTGCTTCTTCTGCTTTAACCGCAGAAAGCTGCATGCTGCGAATTGGGTTTTCTGTGTCGTTAGAAAGCTCAACAAGGCGGTTTAGCTGACCAACAGACATCATTACTGCGTAGATAGCACCTAGGAAGCCTTGCTTGTGTAGCTCAAGCACCTGCTCTTCTGGCAGCTCAAGAAGCTTCTTCTCGTTGATGCTCATCATGCCGGTAACATTGCGCTGTTTACCATCTTGGTAAGTAAGGCGAATTTGAATTGGATCAAGAAGGTCCAGTTCAACGACTTTCGCAACAAAACGCTGAGTTAGCATTTCGCTATTCGCAAGGTCTGCTAGGAATTTCTGACGGTTATCTAGGAACTCGCTTGCTTCACCAGCTTCAGTGAATAGCGCTTGGCCTTCGTCAGAAATAAGGTCAGAGTTTTCATCAATGTAAACGCCAAGCTTGTCGCCGTCTGGACGCACGTCGAATGGATAGCGAAGGATGTTCATTGGAACGTGAGGGCCTTTCCAGCTGTCGCCAGTTAGAAAAAGGTTTTGACCTTGTTCCATACCAAGCATAGTCACAACGTGGTGACGCTTTGATGTAGTGTCTTCAATGAACACTAGCGGCATTGTCGCAGCTAGTTGTGCAAATTCACGGATCGTTGCTGCTGCAAGGTGTGTATTTTTCGCAAAGCTGAAAGATGTATTTACCGCAACCTTTAGGTCTTTATGCTTTTCTTTATCTAGCGGTACAAAATTAATAGCCATATTTATTTCTCATACTTGTTAGCTGTGGCCCCGGCTTGATTATGTGAGAAGAGCGGGTGCCACTAAAAAATTACGTCGGCCGCGCTGATGCATAGTAGTCATCGATAGTTGGCGGAGCGCTTGGGAGTATCCCGTATTCGCGCAATGAAGTCACGCAGTCTTCACCATAACAAGTTTTAAATTTTTATTGCAATGTAAACTTGAAGTAAACAAGCACAAGCGCTCTAAAAATGAGCAATATCGACTAATTTAGGGCTTAGTGAGAGCAATCTGGGGTAAATGCATAGCAAGTAAAAGCCTATTGTCGCAGTGCGCATTATCCTTTAGTCTCGTATTGCTATTAAGTTAGCGGTTGTTGACCTAAGCGATAAAAAACAAAATAAGGATTTTCTATGAAGGGGCGCTTCCCACTTTCATCTTGCGCATTAATTATCTCTGCGCTTTTTGCTTCACACTCTGTACTTGCTGAGACTTCTACTTATTCAGCATCTGAAAAAGCTATCAACATCGCGAAAGAAACCATTATTGTAGATGGTCACATAGACGTTCCTTATCGCGTAAAGGAAAAGTGGGTTGATGTCACTAAAGCCACGCAGGATGGCGACTTTGACTACCCGCGCGCAGTAGCCGGTGGTTTGAACGCCCCTTTTATGAGTATTTATGTGCCCGCTAGTTTAGATAACTCTCCAGAGTCTACACAGCTTGCCCATGAGCTCATCGATTCAGTAGAAGCCATTGTTGCACGTGCACCTGATAAATTTGCCATTGCTAAAAGCCCTTCTGACGTAAAATCCCAGTTTGAAAAAGGGTTAATTTCACTACCTATGGGTATGGAAAATGGTTCTCCTATTCAAGGTGACTTGGCGAATCTAAAGGCTTTTTACGAGCGCGGCATCCGCTACATTACCCTCGCTCATAGTCAGGCCAACCACATTTCTGATTCTTCGTATGACCTGCGCAGAAAGTGGAAAGGCCTTAGCCCGTTTGGCAAAACCTTAGTGGGCGAAATGAACAACATCGGCATCATGCTGGATATTTCCCATGTGTCTGACGACGCTTTTTATCAGGTTATTGAGTTAACAAAGGTGCCAGTCATAGCATCACATTCTTCACTGCGCCGCTTTACTCCCGGTTTTGAGCGCAACATGGACGACGAGATGATCAAAAAACTCGGCGAAAATGGCGGTGTTATTATGATTAACTTTGGTTCTAGTTTTGTTTCTAAAGAAGCTGGCAAGTGGCGCAGTGGCCTTACTGCAGCGCGCAAAGCGTTGGTTGAAAAAGAAGGCGAAGACAGCCCTAAGCTAGAGAACTTTGAAGAGAATTATCGCAAAGAAGTACCTTACCCTTATTCAACCCTTGATGAAGTGCTTGACCATATCGATCACGTGGTAAAACTGATTGGTGTTGATCATGTAGGTATTGGTTCAGACTATGACGGTGTAGGTGACTCACTCCCCATTGGGCTTAAAGATGTGGCGAGTTTTCCAAACCTAGTACAAGGATTGCTTGATAGAGGTTATAGCCGTACCGACATTGAAAAGATACTGAGCGGAAACCTTTTACGCGTTTGGCAACAAGTGGAAGACTATGCGGCAGCGCACTAGTCGCGCAACACTTTAAAAATGAAGCGTAGGGAAGCGTGTTATCGCTTCCCCATGCTTTATCAACTCTACTACACTTTCAACTCTATTATTTTTTGCGTGACACAATTAAGTAAAACGCGCTTGGCAATACCAACAGCGTTAATACCAGTGCACTCGCCATACCACCTACCATAGGCGCCGCAATGCGCTGCATCACCTCACTACCAGTTCCAGTGGCATAAAGTACAGGCAACAAGCCCACAATAATAGAAAGCGATGTCATCATAACTGGGCGAAGTCTTGCCGAGGCGGCATGGACAATAGCCTTTTTCACAAGCGCATCTTTTTTAGTGTTGCCATTTTCTGTTGCGTGGCTAGTGAGTGCTTCTGATACATATTGGTTTAGATAGACCAGCATGATAACGCCTATTTCCACCGCTACACCTGCAAGGGCAATAAACCCAACTCCTACCGCCACCGACAGATTGAAGTTAAGAAGGTAAAGCAACCATACACTGCCCACCAGCGCCAACGGTAAGGTAGCGAGTATGAGTGCCACATCGCGAAGGCGTTTAAATGCCAGATAAAGTAACAGGCAGATAATGGCTAACGTTAGCGGTATAACCACCGACAGTTTTGCTTTCGCGCGCTCAAGGTAAGCAAACTGCCCCGCCCACGTAATAGAGTATCCAGTGGGTAAATCAAGGTTCTGTGACAAATGACGTTTCGCGCTATCTACATACCCCCCTAAGTCAATACCCGTGGCTGAGTCTGACGAGATATCAATATATACCCATCCGTTTAATCGGGCATTTTCGCTTTTAATCCCAGCCGGCCCGTCGTCAATACGCACGGTCGCGACATCGCCAAGGGTAATGTGAACACCGCTTGGTGTGACGAAAGGCATGGATGCTAAAGATTCAGGCGTATCGCGGTAGTGCTGTAAAAAGCGCATGGCAATAGGAAAACGCTCACGCCCTTCCACTGATTGTGTAACCACTTTGCCGCCCACTGCCGAGCCTACAATACTGTGAACATCGTCTATCGTCATGCCGTAGCGCGCCGCCAACTGCCTGTCGATATCGATATAAACGTAACGGCCACCCACCACACGCTCAGCGTATACTGATGCTGTATTGGGCAGGTCTTTAAGCAGTATCTCAATATCCTTTCCAATGGCTTCAATGCCTGCTAGGTCAGGCCCCGCAATCTTGATCCCAACAGGGGTTTTTATCCCGGTTGCCAACATGTCGATACGGGTTTTAATTGGCATTACCCACGCATTGGTCAGCCCTGGAAATTGCACCAGACCGTTAAGCTCTTCTTTGAGCTTTTCAGTGGTCATGCCCTCCCTCCACTGCGCTTTCGGTTTAAGCTGAATGAAGGCTTCAATCATCGTCAATGGTGCAGGGTCTGTGGCCGTATCTGCGCGTCCAATTTTCCCGAATACCGTTTCAACCTCGGGCAAGGTTGCAATAAGCTTGTCCGTCTGCTGTAAAAGCTCTCTGGCTTTACCCACTGAAATACCCGGATAGGTAGTAGGCATATACATCAAATCGCCTTCGTCCAGTTCGGGCATAAATTCGCTACCTAGTTGGCTTAACGGCCAGTACATGGAAAGCAATAAGCAAAATGCCCCCACCAAAGTGAGCAGTGGGTAGTTAAGCAGCCGCGTTAGCAATGGCTGATACACACGTTCTAAAGCTCGATTTACCGGGTTCTGGGCTTCAGATCGTATTTTTCCGCGTACGAAATAACCCGCCAGCACAGGAACTAAAGTAATTGCCAGCGCCGCAGCTGCTGCCATGGCATAGGTTTTGGTAAAGGCAAGAGGCGCAAAAAGACGCCCTTCTTGTGCTTCTAATGCGAAAACAGGAATAAAGGATACGGTTATAATTAGGAGCGCAAAGAATAAAGCTGGGCCAACTTCTGTGGTCGACTTAATCACCAGCTCCCAACGTTTGGCTGCCGAAAGCTTTGCAGAGGTTGGTATAGATGTTTGCGACTGGGCACTCCCTGACCCAACCTGACTTGCTGAATCCCTTTGACTCGCTGAATCCCTTTGACTCGCTGAGGCTCCCTGACTTGATGAAACAGCATGCTGATGAATGTGCTTGTGTAAATTTTCAACCACAACAATAGCGCCATCCACCATTGCACCGATAGCGATAGCAATGCCACCTAAAGACATGATGTTGGCATTAAGTCCCTGCAGCTTCATTACGATAAAGGCGGCGAGAATACCAATAGGCAAACTGATTAGCGCAACCATAGATGAACGTATGTGAAACAAGAAGATAGCGCATACCAAACCAACAACCAGCAATTCCTCCACCAACTTATTGGTGAGGGTATCGACGGACTTATCAATAAGGGTGGAGCGATCGTACACGGGAACGATATTCACCCCTTCCGGCAAGCTCGCTTTTAATAAATCCAGCTTGGCTTTGACCGCATCTATAGTGGCTTTTGCGTTTTCGCCATAGCGCATCACTATAATGCCACCCACGGTTTCGCCATTCCCGTTTAGTTCAGCAATACCGCGGCGCATCAACGGGCTTTCTACCACTTGAGCTACATCGTTAATCGTTATGCTAACGCCGTCTTTGATAACGCCTGTGGGCAACGCCAGTATGTCATCAATGCCCTGAATATAGCTTTGCGCGCTAACCATGTACTCTGCCTCGGCCATTTCAATAACCGAAGCGCCTGACGCACGGTTACCCCGTTTAAGGGCAATGTCTATCATGGATGGCTGGATGTTATAGGCACGTAATTTTTCAGGGTCGACAATAACTTGATATTGTTTAACCATCCCTCCAACAGACGCAACTTCAGATACGCCTTCAACTGACTGAAGCTCAAACTTCAAGAACCAGTCTTGCAACGCCCTTAACTCACCAGCATCTAGCGCATTTGGCTGACTAGCATCGTTCTCCAACGCATAAATGTAAACCCAACCTACTCCTGTCGCATCTGGACCTAACTGAGGTGTCACGCCTTCTGGAAGTTGCGAAGACGCTTGGCTTAAGTATTCCAGAACACGGCTTCGAGCCCAGTACATGTCTGTATCATCATCAAAGATTATATATACGTAGGCATCGCCGAAGAATGAATACCCTCGCACCGTCTGTGCGCCAGGCACTGACATTAGCGCAGAGGTGAGAGGAAACGTCACCTGATCTTCCACCACTTGCGGCGACTGACCGGGATAGTTTACTTTCACTATAACTTGGACATCAGATAAATCAGGGATAGCATCAACGGGGGTGTTTTTCACCGCCCAGACACCCGCAATACTGAGCATAATAGCGCTCAGCAATACCAGTATTCTATTGTTTACCGACCAGCGAATTACCGATTCAATCATGGTGCATATGCTCCTTATGATTTATCGATTTTTGTTCTGCCGACTTGTGAACCATTGACTTATGAACCATTGACTCGTGAGCGTCGCTTTGCTCTCCGTTCCCCTTCAGGTTGCCTGCATCATGTTTATGATTGCTGTAACCTGAGTCATGCACCATGCCCTTGTTCACCGCATGTTCACTATGTTTATGCATATCAATAACCGTGAATTCTTCGCCAGTCACAAAGGTGAACATGATGTTGTCGCCTTCTCTGAACTGAGATAAGTCAATATGATTTGATACCGAAAATGACATTGTCGCAGGTCCCCGTCCCCATTTTTCAATCGGTCCGCGAGCGATCACTAACTTTGCGTTATTCGAAGCGCTATTCGTTTCGGTGTCAGCCGGCAATTCAATTGCCTCAATAGTACCTGTTGTCGTGGCCTGATGATCGGGCGCTTTCATTCGCTCAAAGTCACTGCTTTTCGACGACTCTGAATCAATCAAAAATTGTGCTGATACCACCACATCATCCTCTGGCAGCAAGCCTTCGACGACTTCAAAATGTGTACTATCGCTTTGCCCCAGCGTTACCCGTACCGACTTAAAGTTGCCATCGCCATCACTGAGTACCACTTTTGCGCCCTCAGCCGTGCGAATAACGGCACTGCGAGGAACCAGTAACGCCGCCTTGCGTTGAGTAGGCTTTATTCCAACGTGGGCAAACATATTGGGCTTTAACGTGTGGTTGTTATTGTTTAGCGGTATGCGCACTTTCAGGGTTCGCGTTGTTTCTGACAAAGACGGATAAATATACTCTACGTGGCTTTCCCATTTAGCATCGGACCCATGGTCCATTTCGTCGAGGGTAACCACAGCGCTATTATGAGGCGCTATGATTTGCGCGTATTTTTTAGGTACCTCAGCAATCACCCACACCGTATCTAGCTGTGCGATGCTCATCAAGGTTGTCCCGGGCTGAACGTAAAATCCTTCCCTGATATTCAGCGCTTCTACTACACCGCTTTGCGGCGCGTTAAATGTGACGGTTTGTGCTACCCGTCTACTTTTCTGCAATTCTTCGATAACGCCCTTTGATAGCCCCAGAGTTCTTAGGCGCTCGGCTGCGCCATCAATTAAACGTGCGTCTCCTCGCTTAAGGGCTAAAACGTATTCTTCTTGTGCGCTAACTAATTCTGGCGAGTATAGGGTATAAAGTGCCTGTTCTTTTTCAACTTGCTCACCTTGGGATTTAATGAAAAGCCTGTCGACCCAACCTGATACTCTAGGGTGGATGTGCACAATACTATCTTCATCGTAGGCAACGTTACCCACCGCCGTTACAGTCTGTTGAAGTGTTCCAATGGTAACGGGCGCGACTTTAACCCCTATATTGTGCTGTACATTTGGCGGAATCATTACGGTACCAGGCGAACGCTCATTACTTTTCGCAGACGTTGCGTCGTCATTGGCGTATACGGGCACTAAGTCCATTCCCATCGGTGACTTTCCCGGTTTGTCACGGCGATAGCTGTCATCCATAGGCGCTACCCAATATAAAGGGGCTTTATTATCAGTTTCGTCGCTGTGGGCACTTTTATCGCTGTGGGTATTTACTCCGCTGTGGGCACTTTCACCATTTCCGTGTTTTGATGAATCAGACAACAATAGTGAGGCCAAGCCGAACGCTATCAGGCCGCCAAATAGCAGACCTGTTAGCAAACCTTTTATTAGCGTGCTTTTTGTATCTGGAGCAGGGTGAGTTGAAGATGTCATATTAACTACTCTTTATTCGAAAAATGGGCGTGAGTGGGCAGGTACAAGTAAGCAAGTGACGCCAGTGTTCTGGCGCGCTCGATGTCGATTTTGAGTAAATCATCCTGCACTTGTACTTGCTTGAGGTTGGCATTGACAACATCACCGATATCACCTGTGTCTGTGGTGTAAGCTGTCAGTTCAGCTTCAGAAAGTTGCTGTGTTTCTCCAATTAACGCCGTTTCATAAAGCGCTTTGCGCTCACTTAGCGCTGACAAGCGTGATTTAAGCACCTCTGCATTCGCGGCAAGCTCGTTCACTTTCAAGCGGAAATCCGTTTCAGACGCACTCATTTTGGAAGCCGCTGCGGCTATTGAAGCGTCTTGACGAGATTTATTGAAAAACGGAAGGTCTACTTGAACACCCAATGACACAAAATCAGCTCGGCTTGCCCCATTTTGCGCATCTTGTCTGTATCCATAACTTGCTTCAAATGCCCACTGAGACTTAGTTTGCTCTCGCGCTATGTTCACATTTTGCGCTTCTATCTGGGTCTGAATTTGAAGCAGCATAGCCTCAGGATGATGCTGTAGTATTGAAAAAGGCTCACTGTTCTCAATAACCGTTAAGAACGAAGAAAGGCTGAGGTTGCTGTCGTTTAAGATAGCATCGAGCTCGATACGCTTTGGATAAGAAAGCGTTGATTCTTGCGTTGATTGAGCCAGCGGTGCGCTTACAGAGTCATCTAGTGGCGCACCAAACCATTTTGAAAGTGCCGATCTCGCTTCATTTTTTTGCTGGTAGGCCTGCACATATTTGTCGTCTAGTGACAACAATGCCAAGCGCACTTGCAGTATGTCTTGCTGCGCCGCTGCACCAACGCCTTGACTGTATCTGGAGTCAGTAAAATCGAGTAGCTGAGTAAGCAATGATTTCTCTTTGTCCAATAATCCAATGCGACGTGTTGCATAGACCCAATCTAACCAAGTAAGGGTAACTTCACGTTTAAGCCACGCCTTTCTAGCTTGGCTCTCTACCGACATTTGATCAGCCATAACCTGATACTTTTGCTGGCTGTAGAGGTTTTCATCGCCTCGCGGTAACTGCTGCTTCAAACCAACTTTAAATTGCGTCATAGGCTCTTGGTCAAATGCGAAGCCGTCGGTAGGCAAATTTTGTACAGACGCTGAAACCTGAGGATTTGCCCAATATGATGACGCTTCAGCTTCTGCATTAAAGCGATCCTTTCGATGCGCATTCCCTTTAAGCAAAGGGTCGTATTGAATAGCTAACTGCAGCGCTTGTTCCAGGCTTAGGGTCTGCGCGACAACAGGCTTATTAGCCATCAAAAAAGAAGAAAGCACAAAAATTAAGGCGAACAAAGCGCTTACTTTACAAGGTCTGTTAGCGCGTTCGTTCACTTTTTTAGGTACCGAATAGTTGCTCATGTATAACATCACTTTCCAGGTGTAAGGCGTGTTGGCGTTGCCCCGCTCTTCGCTAAATTCGACAAAGGGGCTTAGCAAAAAGGCTTACCACGCGTTACATAGATAAAAGATTAGAGACATCTCAAAACGACTAAACGACGTCGTGACATAAAAACGTCTCTGCTGCGAAATAAATCCGCGAGATAGATCTATGCTGTGAAAAGTGACTTAGGTGGGCGAAACTGCCCGAAGTGAGGAGATGAGCGCTGCCCCAGTATAGGTGCAGTGGCAGCCATTCTGGCTACCGATATTTCGGTTTCAACGGTGGGCTGAATGAGCGCACTCGCGCTAAGATTAAAACAGTGATCGGCTGGGCAATTACATTCATCCTTGCAGCAAGGCATGTCGCTCATCTGCGATGCTTTCACGCTTTTCACGCCTGCATCGCTAACTTGGACGCCGTCGAACTGAGAGGGTTTGCTCTTGCTGTTTTTAGCACTTAAATCCGCATGTTGTGATGACAATTCTTGGTGCTGACAATGTGTATTAGCAGACTCAGGCATTCGAACCTGATGGTTAGCATGAGCAGCATCCGACTGCGGTGTCACCACCGACATTGAATGGGCATGTTCGTATGAATGTTCGATAGATACAGCGCTACCTGACGACACGAGGGCCACCATTAAAAACAGTGTAAGGATAAACGAACTTGCATTCGCCGACTTATACCGTTTGCGCATTAAACTAATCCGAAACTTTCTCAAATACTGTACTCAAAATATTGCTGTCTATTGTGCAACGAAATAATAGCGTGATGTAACCAAGCAGTAAAGCCAGCCGTTAATGTCGCTAAGCTAGGGCCGGTTGACCTTTGTTGTACACCAAAGGTCAACAGCCCCCAGTAACTTATTCAAACTGAGACAGGTAATCTCGCAACATAAGGCCCATGGTTGAAAATAGCGGGTTTGCTTTAGGTACCGCACACTCTTCTTGCTGATTAACCATGCTTGCGTTGAAATTCATTTTATTGAGCAAGCTTGTATTCACAACTAAATCTGCATGGCACAACCCGTACGATTCATCGATAACGAAAAAGGTATTCGGACCTTTACTTGCGTTCATTAACTGCTCTATGCCGCGAATTGGCGTGGTTACATCAGCTTGAGAATGAGCGGCAAATAGCGGCACTTCAATTTGCTGTCCTTCCTCGACTTTGTCCCGAATGATGTTTATTAAATCCATCAATTCCAACCCTGCTAAACCTGCCACATTTGGATACTTATAAGGGTTGGGGCCATGAGTTTGATAGGTTCCATCAATAATTCTGGCTAAAAGTTTAATGCCCCAAATTCGAGACATACTTTCAGCATTATCAGACAGCGCCAGCGCGCCAGAAAATAGCATAAGACCATCAATATTATTTACTTCGTTTCCTGCACTATCCAGATAATGTTCAACCGCCAGCGCACCACCTGTAGAGAAGCCACCTACAAGCAAAGTATCACCCATGCTATCAGCCAATTTAATGACTTCATCAACATGCCCCTGCCAGCGCTCAGCTAAATCCCAGTCAGACATGTCATCGTCGGCATCTCGTTTACCATGCCCAGGCAAAAGCGGCACGACTACAGTGAAACCCTGTTCAAATAAGATGTTGGCGATTTCACGCATAAAGAAAGGTGAGTCGCTTAAGCCGTGGATAAGCACTGCCACCTTGCTGCTTGATTTGTTGGTCAGCATGAAAGGCGAATTGCCTTCATTGCGCAATACGTTGCTGCATACCGAAAAACGATTGAGTGCCGTTTCTCTACACGGCTGGGTTTGGCCCCACTCTTTTTCGTAAAATGCTTTGAACTGATTTTGAAGGTCTGAAAAACTTCTGCTTTTCATTTCGCTCGTATCGGGTATAGATAAATTTGCGGCTATAGCCATATTTACACCTAAAAGCGCAACAATACCTATGAGCATTTTTACAAAAAACTTCGATGACACTATTATTCTCCGCTACGGATAATTAATAAAAAACGGGAGCAGTTTACCATGCTCCCGTTTCTTGTGACGATTAATACGTATATTACGTTAGCTAAAGTAAACCTCTAGATCGTCAGAACCACCGATATGTTTACCACCGATAAAGACCTGCGGCACAGTTTCACGACCGCTAATCGCCGTTAAGCTGGTTAGTGATGCATCTTTGCCCAACACGATTTCTTCGTACTCGTAGCCTTTTTCATCAAGCAGTTTTTTCGCTTTAGCACAGAAAGGACAACCCGGTTTTGTGATAATAGAAACAGGTGCGTTAGTTTGCTCCTCTGGCGCAATGTAAGCCAGCATGGTATCTGCATCCGACACCTCAAACGGGTCGCCAGCTACATCAGGTTCAATAAACATTTTGTCTACCACGCCATCTTTCACTAGCATCGAGTAACGCCAGCTTCTTTTGCCGAAACCCAAATCCGCTTTATCGACTAGCATACCCATGCCATCGGTAAATTCTCCGTTACCGTCGGGAATAACGGTTATGTTAGCGGCTTCTTGATCTGCGGCCCATGCATTCATAACGAAAGTATCGTTTACCGATACACAAACAATCTCATCAATGCCGTGTTTCGCAAACTTTTTCGCTAAAGCGTTATAGCGAGGCAAGTGGGTAGAAGAACAGGTTGGTGTAAAAGCACCTGGAAGTGAGAAGACCACAACATTTTTGCCAGAAAATAATTCATCTGTCGTTTTCGTTACCCACGTCTCACCTTCTCTGCACGGAAATGAAACGCTAGGTACTTTTTGGCCTTCTTTGGAAGTGAAGCGACTTTCTGACATAACAACCTCTTATCGGTAATCTCAATTATAAAGTAAGAAGACTAGAATGAGTTTTTGCACAAATCAATAGGTATTGTCTTACATTCGTTAATATCGATTTTGATGCTGAACCTAGCTGATAGCCTGCCTATGCTTTGACTGGAGGTTAGGTACGGTCGTGACACCATTCACGACCCACCGTAACGCTCAGTATTTTAACATAAGCGATATTCGAGGGTTATCACCATGATTATTTTGGTTGGTGGAGAAAAAGGCGGTAGCGGAAAGAGCTGCCTGGCACAAAACATTGCAGTGTATCTTCGCACTGAAAAAGGTGCCAAGGTGTTAATGGTCGACTGTGACCCGCAGCGAACGACCTCAGACTGGATCCAAGAGCGTAAAGCTAACCCTCGTCTCGCTGAAATTAACTGTGTTCAGTTATACGGTAAAATACGTAACGAATTACTTAGCCTGCGTCAGTATTACGATTACGTTGTAATAGACTGTGGTGGACAAGATAACCTAGCGCTTCGCTCGTCAATGGCTGTTGCTGACCATATACTGATTCCACTTAGACCCAAACGTCGCGATCTCAAAACGGTACCTCACATGGAAGATATTTTATCTACCTGTAAAATGGTTAACCCGAAAATGAACGCCGCGTTCGTTATCACACAGTGCCCTTCTCTACCTAGCCTGGCAAACCGTATTCTAGAGGCAAAAGAAGTGTGTCGCTCATTTGGCATTCCCGTCCTAAACTCTGTTACTTTTAGTAGAAACATGTATGACGATTCAGAAGAGTCAGGGCAGTCAGTTATTGAGAGTGAACCAGAAGGTAAAGCGGCCACAGAAATAAGAACCTTGTTTGAAGAGCTACTAGCTGGCAAAGTGGAGGATGCTTATGAGTTTACTCAACCTCAAAAAGTCGAAGCCGTTAGCTAAGCCCAATCTACGAACTGTAGAAGATTTTATCGACGATGCGCTGCTTTATGCCCAAGGTAAAGTGGATAAAAAGCAACCATCGGCGGCAAAAAACGATTTAAAAGACGTTCGTACAGACCGCGTCGTGCCGATAAGAAAGCCTGCAAAATCAGAAGGTATGCGACATGCTACCTTTACGTTAACACCGCAATGTATTGAAAAACTTGCAAACATTGCCCAAAAGACAGGTAAAGCCAAGTCTGCACTGATTCGAGAGTGGATTGAAAATAACAGCATAAATTAGACTAAAGTATAAATCCAAATACGTATTTCATTCGTTTTATCCTTCACAATAATAATGTTGCCTTGGCGTTAGCCTACTGGGATACTCACCGACAGCATGTTCTGACAGCGTATAGGAGATACAATCGAATGGGCCGTGAAGGATTTAGCACAGTGCGCGTGCTGGTGTGTGCCCTGCTAATTGCTGTGCATGGCGCACAGGTAAAAACGGTAGAAGCGTTCGAGCTTTTCAATACCGAGATTGCTGATGTCGAGAACCTTTTAAATGCCAAGCAATATGCTGACGCCGATAGCAAGGCACTGTTGCTTTTAGAGCAAGCGCTACAACAGCAACAAATGTCTGCTGATACATTTTCTGCCCTCGGACTTTTACTTCAAAACGCATCGCGTTTTGAGGTGTCAAAAGCCATTTTTAATGCCGCCTTAGAACGCTACACCACAGATGGTGAATTAAACAAAATGGCGTCAACGCTATTACAACTAGCCACCTCAGAAAGACACCTTTCAAATTATGCCATTGCACTGACTTATGTGCGTCGCGCTATGTCTATTGCTCAAATTGAGCGTAATGAATTACTTAAGGCTAAATTGAACCTTGAGCTAGGCATAATTCAACAAGAACAAGGCGAAATTGAAACCGCTTTGGAGCCGTTAAAGCAAGCGCTACGTTATTTTCGTGAAAAAAACATGGCCAATGAAATGAGTGTTACGTTGCTGCGCATCGGTGAGATATACAGTTTGCTCAACCAAGCTACGTTGGCTCATACCTACTACCAAGACGCTTTCGACAGTATCGAGGAAACACAGGAGACTCGATTACTTGGTGTGATCAAAACTCGTATTGGTGCCCTGTCTCTCAAAACAGGCTCTGTAGACCAAGCGATAAGAGCAATTAACGAAGGTCTTGAACTCCTGCTATCCACCTCTGATGTAGGGGCCATAGCCGAAGCAAAAATGCTATTGGGAAGAGCATTGGTTGAAAACGGCGATACGGCTAAAGGGCGAGAGTTATTGCAAGAAGCCATGCAATTTGCCGATTCATCGGGTCAGGCAAAATTGGTCAAAGAAGGCAGACTCGCTTTAGCGCAAGCCTATATGAAAGAGCAGAGTTTCGAATTAGCCTTGGAAGAGGCTCGCACGGGTACCATTGACGCGAGAAAAAATAGAGACCTTAGAGGACAGCTTAGTTTTCTTTCGTTACAGCTAAGCGCCTTTGTATCACTAGGCGAATTCAAAAAAGCTTTAGATATTCAATCTGTTATGCAGCAGCTGCGTGAGGTACTACTTGATTCAGAAAACAAGTCTGCCATTGAAGGCCTGCAGGCTGAGATTGAGCTTGTGAGGCAATCTAGGACGTTGGAGCAACTGGAAGAGTCCAAGCAGCTGGCGTTAGCGCAAGCTGAGCGAGAAAACCTGCAGACGACTCTTCTTTGGAGCATATCATTAGCAGCGTTACTCTTGACGTTTTTAGTGTGGAGCCGCTACAAACAACGTCAGCAAACGATTATTTTGCGCCGAGAAGTACGCCAGCAAACACTCAATCTTCAAGAAAAAAATCAAGAACTGGAAAGAGCCTATAAAACGCTAGAAGAGGTAAGCCTGCGCGATCCGTTAACGGGTTTGTACAATAGGCACTACCTCGAATCGCAGCTTCCCGGTGAAATAAGGCGCAGCCAGTTCTCGGCAAAACAAAGCCCCAGTACAGGAAAGACGAAACAAGACTTACTTTGCTTACTTATTGATATCGACCACTTTAAGCGCATCAACGACGACTATGGGCATATTGCCGGCGATAAAGTGCTATCAGCGTTTGCCAATGTCCTCAAAGAGGTGTTCAGACAAACGGATTTAATTATTCGATGGGGAGGCGAGGAGTTTTTGGTGGTTTGTCGCCAATCTACTCGTGAAGAGCTCCCTGAGGTTGCCGAGCGCTGCCGAGAAATGGTCGCAAACACTCCTTTTGATATCGGCTTAGAAAAACCAATCAATATTACTTGTAGCATTGGCTTTTCGCTGCTTCCTCCAAATAGAGAGGGGGACTTTGATACCGCGTGGAAACGTACATTCGCTGTTATCGACTACGCGCTGTATGCCACTAAGTTATCAGGGAGAAATGGATGGGTTGGCGTAATCGAAACGCTTAAAACTCCAAGGGAATACCCCACTCCACTAGATACGAAGTTTAATTTTCCTAGTTCGAGAATTGCCACATCGTTCAACAACGTGGCAAGTATCAAATGGCCGGAGCCCCTCGAGAAATAGCAGTAGAGGAATAGAGATATGTACAGAGGAAGCTGCAGCTGCCAAGCAATTCAATATGAAATTGATCATATCGGAGAGCTTGACGCCGATGACGAAACGCTAAGCCATTCAGATACCAGTGAACTGCGCGTTACAATTGAAAAAGAGCAGCTGGTTATTGACTGTGCTCCGTCAGCGCTAGCGGAACTACACGAGGCTAATAACGAAACCCACCACGTGTGTAACATTTGTGGGAGCGTTATCTTTGTTGAGCGTGGCTCTAACCAAGTGTCGGTTGAGGTGACCTTCAGCGGTCATGACGTCTTAGCAGAGTCTCACTGCCAGTTTGTATTTTAAGTGGGTACACAAGGATAAAGGCGAACTGCGAGTTCGCCCAGATATCAACAGGTGAGAAGTACATTTCTCTCTTGTTTGGTAGTCATGTCTACCCTAGTCGCTATTTTTGATATCTTCCATATGGTATTTATCAATGAGCGAATACAACGTGGGACGAGTGACGCCAAGTAATTCTGCCGTTTTCGACATATTCTTATCTGCTTTTTGATAGGCCCTGCGAATAGCTCGACTTTCAGCAATTTCTCGCACTTCACGCAGATTCAACGTTTCAGGCTCATCATGGGCATCTACAGGCATCAAGCCTAAATCGTCAGGTTGAATTACCGTACCTTCAGCCATAATAACCGCCGACTTTAGCTTGTTTTGCATTTCTCGAATGTTGCCCGGCCACTTATGGGCTAGCATGGCGTTAACTGCAGTTTCTGAAAAGCTCTTCGCTTTAGCTTTGAATTCTTCGCGATAAATATTCAAGAACGTACGTGCAAGTAAAATAATGTCTTGGTCTCGTTCACGTAAAGGAGGGATCATGATCGGCATTTCCCCCACACGGTAATATAAATCTTCCCTGAACGTTTCTTGCGCCACCATAGCCTGTAAATCGCGGTGTGTTGCACAAATTACGCGTATATCAACGGGAATTTCATTGCGTCCACCAACGCGCTCGATCACGCGCTCCTGCAAAAACCGAAGCATCTTAGCTTGCAGACCAATGGGCATATCACCAATCTCATCTAAAAACAGTGTTCCGCCTTGTGCTGTTTCTATCTTGCCGACGGTGGTTTTGTTCGCGCCAGTAAACGCCCCTTTTTCGTAACCGAACAACTCACTTTCTAGTAAGTTCTCTGGGATAGACGCACAGTTAATAGCAACAAAAGGTTTGTCTTTTCTAGGGCTGTGTTCGTGAATACTGCGCGCGAAAACTTCTTTACCTGTGCCACTTTCACCAAGTAACAGAGTGCTTATGTCGGTATTGGCAATTTTCTCAGCGCGACGTACCACTTTTTGAATAGCTTCGCTGTTACCCACTATTCTGGACATGCCAGAACGGGTGCGGGCAAGAATGCTATTCTCATGCTCTAACTTAGACAGATTAAGCGCACGGTGCACCAATAATTTGATGGTATCTGAATCGATAGGCTTCTGATAAAAATCGTATGCCCCAAAATCGATTGCTTTTAATGCGTGTTGTTTATCGTTATTACCTGTAACAACGATAACTTTGGTTCTAGGCGCTAGCGCAATGATGTCGTGAAGAATACGCAAACCTTCCGACGCATTCGCTGGATCTGGCGGAAGCCCTAAATCTAGGGTAACAACCTTAGGTTCAAAACGACGGAGCTGGGCTATGGCAGATGTGTGATCGTCCGCAAAAACAACGTTGTAATCGGTAAGACTCCATTTAAGTTGCTTTTGGATACCTAAATCATCATCTACTACCAAAATGGTATCGGTCATTTCATCATCCTATTATTCTACTTCATCCATCGAAAGGGAGTGGATTTGATAATATCCACTTTTTAGTTATACGCCCTATCCTATCGGAAAATACAGCGTAAAACAGCTACCGCGTCCAGGTTCACTTTGAACAGTTAGTTTGCCACCGATAGACTCGATATATGTTTTTGCATCATATGCACCAATCCCCATACCAGCATTGCCTTTCGTGGTATCAAATGGCTTGAATAGTCGCTCTTCAATAAACGCTTTATCCATACCTGACCCTGTATCTTCTATCAAAACTAGCTGCGTTTTGTTGTCAGAATTTCCAGTGATCACCACGTCGACTTCTCCGTCATCTGCGGTTGCCTGCTGAGCGTTGCTGATTAGGTGATAAAGCACGTTTGCCACCTTATCCTTATCAACCGTCACGGCCGTTTCTTTTAGCACATGAACTGTTGGTAGCGGACGTAAACCTGAACAGCGGTTGTTGACCACATCTTTGGCCAGCTCCGAAATCAAAAATTCTGAGTTTACACCTTCTTCAACGGCCTTCTTATCAGTCAGCTGCTTGAGCATTTTTTCCATTCTTGCCTTAGTATGCTCTAAGGTTTCGAAGGTGTCTTCGATAAATTCAGGGTTGTGTTTATGCTGTTGAGCATTGGCAAGAATAAGGTCGACTTGAGCTAGTACATTTTTTAAGTCATGTAAAACGAACGCAGACATTCGATTGAATGCCGCAAATTGGGCGTTTTCTGCTACCACTTGAGCGGCCTCGTGGTGCTGCATGTACGTGCCTACTTGCTCAGATACGGCGGTTAGATAGTCTTTCACTTCCCAATTTAAAGTGATTTTTTCATTGTCTCCTGACGCGAGAACAGCAAATCCCCACAGTTTTCCCTCTTTTAAGAAAGGCACGAAGAGTTGGTAGCCCCATGCTTTTAGTGCATCTCTATCTAGCTTTAACCCCTCGTAATCGAATGGTTTGACGAGGTAGGCGTCCGTATCAATGATCCAGCCATTTTTGTCGCTGTAACTTGCGAGCGTTTCCAACGTTGTACAGGTAGGGTTGTTTTCTTTCGAATCAGTTGACGCTTCATTGTTATCTGTTGCCGCAGTGTTTGTAATAGGTGATGCCTTAGCCACGCATTCATAGCCATTCTGCGTTACTTTAAACAGCAGACCTGACTCATATTGAATGGCGTTAAGCATTCCTGTTAGGCCAGCGTGGTAAACATCTGATGAGGTATCCCCTGCACGTGTTAACCACTGCGTTAATTTCACCCATTCAACCCGGTAGTCGAACTGATTCGCAAAGAAATGTTTAGTGATAAATACTTTTATCTTAGTGCGAAAGCCGTTGGACAAGAATACCGTGGCGAGCAATGCGAATGACATCACAACCAATATGATTTGAACCGTCGCTCCCCAGTTGCCTCCCATATAATTTATGGCGTAGCCGACAACAGCCATCACAAAAAGATAACCGCCCGCCACTAAGAGTAGAGAGCTGTGCAATACCACGTCCCGCGAGATAAAGATATCAATGCCCCAGTGATGAATTCGTCGAATCGATATGACGAGTAAGGGCATTAACAAGAAGTAAATATAGCCTCGTGCCGCTATGTAGCCAATTTCAACCTGGTTTACCATGGTAGCGTTTGCATAGGTAACGAACTCAAACAGGTTGGTTGCTCCCAGATAAATAATGATGGGTTTAAACGCCCACTGCTCACGCCCAGCCTGTCGATATACAACTTCCAGAAGAACAAGCACTTCTAATGACAACACGATCAGTACAAGAAAGCTCCACGCGGGATTAACTACCAATAGATAAGGGGCGAGCAATGCTGCTAGTGCGGGGGCAATAATAATTAACGTTACAGGTCGTTTTAGAACGTCGAAGATATTACTAAAGCTGGTTTGTATACAGCCAGCCAAAAAGAGTAGCCATGCGAGCTGCTTAAGCACGTCAGCGCTGAGTAACCAGCTTAGCGAGATAGGTCCAAATAGCGAAGTGATTAAGGTTGTAGACCATAAAAAGGTGGCTGCGGTCGCCAATACCAATAAATGCTTGGCTACGCCGGGTTTGCGTACCGTTAACAACAGCAATAAAAGGGCTAAGTGCGCCAGACTATTTAACCCATAGCCTACATCTGAAATCATCCTTTTATCTCACCTTTATTATCATTATTTAGGAGATGAAATACAGGGAAGCGCATTGATGCAACGTCCCTGAAACTTTCGATATACAGCACATAACGTTTTTTGGCTAGGTACGGTGCGCAGGCATCGCCCGCGCTATGATAAAAACTATCGTTTACGGATCACTAGTGAGCCAATTGAATACCCTGCACCGAAAGAGCAAAGTACTCCCACGTCACCGGCAACCAGGTCTTCATGGTTTAAACCAAACGCAATCACAGATCCCGCAGAAGCCGTGTTAGCAAACTCGTCCAACACAATTGGCGCTTCGGTACGGTCAGCATCGCGACCTAACAGGCGTTTGCAAATCAAGGTGTTCATATTGATATTAGCTTGGTGAAGCCACCAACGCTTGACGCCTTCTGGCGTAATGTCGTGACTCGCTAAATGCGCTTCAATATGCGCTGCTGCCAATGGACACACTTCCTTGAAAACTTTGCGACCCGCTTGATGGAACAGCTTATCAGGTCCATACGGATCAACGTCTTCGGCACGTGTCATGTAGCCAAAATTAGAACGAATATTGTTTGAGAATTTCGTCAATGCCTTGGTGCTTAGCACGTCGTACACGTGCTCACTTTTGGCGGTTTCAGCAAGCTCAAGCACAGTCGCCGTAGCCACATCGCCAAAAATAAAGTGACTGTCGCGATCAGCGTAGTTAATTTGCGGTGAGACCAACTCAGGGTTAATAACCAACACGCGAGTCGCATTTTTCGCGCTCAGCATTTCATAGGCGCGATGCATACCGAACGTTGCAGCAGAACAAGCAACTAGCATATCGAAACCAAACCCTTCAATATTAAGGGCTTCTTGTACTTCAATTGCAATCGCTGGATAAGCTCGCTGGGTGTATGCACACGACACAATCACAGCATCAATCTCACCGGCAGAAACATTGGCGGATGCCAGAGCTAACTTGGCCGCTTCGACGGCAATTTCGGCTTGGTGAGAAAGTTCGTCATCTGCTCGAGGGGCAATCTTAGGCTTCATTCGAGTGATGTCTAGCGCCCCCTCTTTTTGATAGATGTAGCGACTTTTAATTCCTGATGCTTTTTCGATGAACTCTGCACTTGAATAAGGCATTGCTGCTACATCACCTGATTCGATTTGCGCTTTATTTTCTTCGTTAAACGCATCTACGTAAGCATTGTAGCTATCTACGAGCTCTTCGTTAGTTATACTGTCTTTAGGGTGCCATACACCCACACCACTAATCACAACTTGCTGAGACATAGGCATTCTCTATTATTTGATAGCACTACGGTGGTATTGAGCATTGCGTTACTCTGTGTCCTAAACGCATCTATACCAGTGCAATTGAGCCTAATCGTATTTACCTTTAGAAATACGATTGCGTTTTATGGGTTATAGCTTACCTTAATCCTCCAACGGTGTAACCATAGTGAACGCAAGGAAAGCTCTATTCCTCCGTTTAATACCAGCCCGCATAGATAATTACCCACTCAGCGAGACTTAAAATGTTCGTAATCGTGGCGTGTTTTCGCAGGTATAGTGGCTCTACATCAAGGTGACACAACAAAGAGTAACGACATTTTAAACTCGCCCTTCGGGAAGGTCTGGCGCGCTACCAATAAAAAACCCCGCTTCAAAGCGGGGTTTCATGTAATCAATGGGGGAGCTTACAGCTGGTTGATTTGCCACACCGTTACTGTGCCGCTAACTTCGTTGCCTACTACAAGAAGAGGCACACCACTTGGGCTGTCTTCAGCGCTAACAAAAATCAGACTTTCTGGCGCTAGGTCACCAATGACATCGTCGCTTGTCAAACCCTCGGTTAGGTCACGGTTAATTACATATTCTGCAAATTGAACGTCATAAGGGTTAGTAACGTCGTATACGAAAATACCGCCCATGCGCTCTGTGCCGATAAACGCGTAAGTGCGATCGCCAACTTGACCCACGGTTAACGCTTCTGGCTCAGGACCTTTATTCTCTGAGCGCGAGTCGCTTGCATTTTCATCGTCACCATTGTTGAACTGCGCCCCATGAACCGACGCTGTAATACGTTCAAAATCATCACCCGAGTCATAAACCACTAAACCGTTTTGATCCCAGATTGTGAATGAACGTGCACCGTAAGCGTACGCTGCATCGTACTCGCCGTTTCCGTCAGCATCACCCATAGCTGAAGTTACACGTAAGTCGTCCGCTTCACCTGTCGCCTGTAGCATAGCTAATTCAGAGTTGGCGGCAGCGGTAAGATCTTCTACTTTAACTTCGTCTGTATAAGCTAGACAGCCATCATCTTCGTCAAAATCAACACCACCTGCAGCAGTACATGCCGCCTCATCAGCAGCGTCAAAGAAGTACTCACGGGCATCGCCTTCGTTAGCGGTAAGAATGAAAGTCGCATCCTTCCATGTAAAGTTAGCAATGGTATCAGGCTGGTATACACCATAAATACCTGTGTACTGACCAAAACTCACCGCATCATTTTCTTGGATATCAATATTAAGTCCAGCCCAAGACTTAGTTCCTAGGCCGACGACATCTACCGTTAACTCTTCCAAGTCAATAATCGCAAGGCCATTGTTTTCCTGAAGACTAACGTATGCAACGTCGTTAGTAGCGGTGATGTATTCTGGTTCCAGATCTTTCGCTACCGTTGAGGTAATCGCCGTGCCGTTAATCGTGCGTCCTGCTGGGTTAGGAAACATCATTCCCTGCGCCATCAAGTCTGCTTCAGTACCGTTTAGAGCAGTAAAGCCAACGGTCGTCCCCGTTTCTTCTGGCTCACCACTTGCAAGAATATTAATGACGCTAACAGAACCTTCAGGGTCAATGGTGTAGTCATCAGAAGGCTCACCCTCGTTCGCTACCAACACTTTGCCACCATCTGGCGTAAAAGTGACCATATCCGGTAGGGCGCCAACCTCGACAGAATCTAAAAAGGCTGGAGCAGAACTGTCTAGCCCGTTGTAGAACAACACATAACCGTTATCAGTTTTAACGTCTGCAGGTACGGCAACAGCCATAAGGTCACCGCTAACCGCAATGCTTGTTAAGCTACCTAAAGTCACACCATTTATATCGGCAGGCAGTGCGATAGTGGTAAGCGTTAGCGTAGTGGTGTTTATCGGATCAGCCATAGTAGCCGTGCTTACGCTAGAGGCATCAATAACTGCTATTGTATTCGTCTCGCCGTTTGTCGCGTAAATCGTATTGGTCTCAGCATGGTACTGAACAATTTCTGCGGCCGTTTGATTGCCTAAGAAAGCACGACCAACGATATCCATTGCAATGCCGATTGACGCATCGGTACCATCACTTCCGTCTGTCCCTGGGTCACCTTGTTCACCCTGAGGTCCTTGAGCTCCTGTTTCGCCCTGCGCACCGTCGTCACCGTCAAGGCCACATCCCGTGAGCGCCGCTGATACTAAAAATGCAAGTAACCCGTATTTAAACTTATTACGCACTGCCATTTGATTTCCTTTTTATTTGTATTTTTGTCGTACGTTATGAGGCTCGAGAAACCCAAGGATTTTTCCACCTTGTTCTCGCAAAGCGAAGGAAGAAAACAGGGATCCCTAACCTTAGTACACCAGAAATTTTATGTAACTTCTATGTATAAATTAGAATCAGTTTATGACACAAATATTAAATAGGCAAAAGCGCGTAACTTTTCTATAACAATAGATGGCACACACGCCGCTTTAAATATGGACAGCACGGAGCAGTAGGCTCAAAGTAATCACACTTCGCTCATGCAATTGTAAGCATATATTTCAAGATCCCTCGGCGTGTAAGGAAAAACGGTTTAGCTTAACAGCGGAACACGCTTCGCTTTTTCAAAGGTATAGTTTTATTTATAAGCACTATCTGATACTAATATTGCCAAATAGACGTATAAACTGAATGGGATAGTGCTTTAGCGCGCAAAAGTGAGCGAAGCGAGAACATTCAGTTATTAAAAAGGATTAACCATGAAATTGAAATTCACAGCTTCGGCAGTTATTGCCGCAGCGCTTACTTTAACAGCCTGTGCAACATCTCCTACGGGTAGAAATCAAGTGTTGCTCTATTCTGAAACTCAGCTCGCGCAAATGGGTGATCAGGCATTCACGGGCATGAAAGAAGAATTAAAAATTTCGAATAAAGCGGTTCAAAATTCTTACGTAGAATGCGTTGCAAATGCCATCACTGCTCAAGTACCAGCCACGGTATTCAATGGACAATGGGAAGTCGTTGTATTCGACGATGAACAAGTTAACGCATTTGCGCTACCCGGTGGAAAAATTGGTGTCTATACAGGCTTGCTCAACGTTGCAGAAAACCAGCATCAACTTGCTGCTGTCATTGGCCATGAAGTAGGTCATGTTATTGCAGAGCATGGTAATGAGAGAATGTCGCAGTCAACATTGATAAATATGGGCAGTCAGGCGGTAGGCCAAGTTTTAGCCGCGAATGAAGTGCCTCAGTCGGGTCCCATCATGGCTGCGATCGGATTAGGTGTTCAAGTCGGTGTCCAACTTCCTTTTAGCCGAACTCATGAATCTGAAGCCGATGTCATTGGTCTTCAGCTAATGGCGAAGTCTGGGTTTGACCCAAGACAATCTGTAAACTTGTGGCAAAACATGGACGCAGCAAGCGGCGGCAACCGCCCAATGGAACTTTTGTCGACTCACCCAGCACCTCAAACCAGAATTGATAATTTACAAGCGAACATGCCTAACGCCTATGCAGACTATCAAGCTACTGCTTACCGCCCGAACTGTCGCTAAAAGTATGTAATGCTATTCCGCATAGGCCATTACCCCGCTCAGCGAGAGTTAAAACGTTCGTAATCGCGGCGTGTTACGTCGCACTTAATCTTAGAATAAAAAAAACGCTGCGAAATGCAGCGT
>NZ_JBHNZD010000020.1:0-112222 GCF_054960375.1 Alteromonas sp. G4i35
GCCTTCCATTTGGAAGGCTTTTTCTTTCTAAAGTATGTTAAGAAACGCCACCAGCGCATTTATTTCATCATCGCTTAAATTAAGTGGCTGTATAAGCGGGGTCGTTTTGGGATAGTGCGGATCCATTGCGTTCTTTCTATTCGGTTTTGGCCTAAAGCCTCCCCCATTGTATTGTTCAATCATGGGTCTGAATTGCACAAACAGCCCGTTGTGCATCCAAGGGCCAGTTTTAGAGACACCTAATAGTGATGGAGTTCTAAATTTCCCAATGTCCTGTACATTTTGAGTGAACTCACTTCTTCCCAAGTCCTCAAAAGACAAGCCGTAACGGTGAAACCCTGTAACGTGGAAATCATTATCGCTAAGCAGTGCACCTTCGTGACATGTCATGCATTTCGCTTTCGTTCTAAAAAGGTGTAATCCTTCTAGCTGAGATTCAGAAAGCATAGCTTGTGCTTTTTTAGGCGCTTCTTGAGCCAAAGCAATAAAGCGTTGATACTTCGAGTCTGGCGGTGGGATTGTACGTTCAAACGCAACTAGAGCCATCGCTAACATCGCTGATGTGATGTGCTCTTTTCCGTAGGCTTCGTCAAACGCTGCTTTATAGTCTGTCGAAGTATTTAAGCGCTTTAGTGCTTCTTCCAATGGCAAATCCATTTCTATTGGATTTTCTATTGGCTTTAACGCTTGCTCAGTGGCAGTTTGCGCCCGACCATCCCAAAAAAAGCTTTGCCAGTGGTCAATACCAAAAATAGCCGGGGTATTACGATTGCCTATCTGCTCTCTCACTCCTTTAGCACTGCGCAAGCCATCTTGGAATGACAGCGACTTTACATGACAACTTGCACAGCTCACCGTATTGTCTCGTGACAAAATAGGGTCGTTAAAGAGTTTTTCACCTAGCTTTATTTGTTGCTCAGTCGCCAAAGAGCCAATTGGCGTTAGCGGCGACAAAGCGAGTGGCGCATGGCCATCAGCGGTTATCGCTGCTGGCCATTGTTCAATAGGCGCGGCATACCATTCTCGCAATGCGTCGCCAGCAACCGCTGTTGTTACCAGAAAGCTGCAAGCAGTGGCGAATAACCTGATTAGTGCCATTGATAACCCACTTCAAACCAAATTGAACGACCGGTCTCTATACCCGAAGTGCCTGAGGTAACGGAATAAGTTCGAGCGTCAAAGAGGTTTTGAACATCCACTCTAAACCGCAGAGCATGATCTCCTACTACTTCAGGTACCCAAGTAGCAGACGCATTAACCAAAAAGCGACTTGGAACGTTCACTAGCTGATAAACAGGAACATTAAGTACCTCTTCACCATCACAAATAGAACAAATACGCAAAAGCTGTCCGCTAGACTGCACATCGTCAGTAGCAACATAATCGTCAAATGCCTGGCGATAGGAGCCTGTTACGCTAGTTGTGAAGGTGTCGGTCCATCCTGTTGTCCACCCCACATTAAACGCCAACGGCTGTGAAAACTCAGTTTTAGCAAGACTTAAATTATTAAGCGTCGTTTCTACATAGGTATAGCCAGTCTCTTCATCTCCGCTGCGCAAGAAGATAAGCTCATCAATAGGCGCAACATCGACGTCTTCTTCGTCGAAACTGACTTCTTCACTTATTTGGTAGGTGGTATTAAACCAAAAACTACTGGTATTAAATTGCCATGCCCATGAGAGCGAAATACGGTCGTTTTGGCCTTTACCATTATTGGTTTGCGTACGGTAGTAATAGCCGTCCTCAGGGATGTAAACGGGGTCACCGCTCACGGAAATCTGATCGCGACGCCAGCGTTTCACATACTCAATAGCGTAGTTCCCCCAGTCAGTAGCTTGCTTCCAACCAAGTACAATTTCATCGTTGTAAGGCGTATCCAGGTTGTCAAAACGATAGCGATAATCGCTTCCACCAGATAACGGTGACCAACCTTGAAGGTCGCCATTTAATGCAATGCTTCGGCGTTCCAGCTGATAAGGCAGCTGTGCTTCTCGCACTGCGTAAGAAAGTAGGTTGGTATCGTAATAACGGTTCGCACCAAAAGTAATGAGCTTATCGCCATCGCCGAATAACCGGTAACCACCGCTAATACGGGGGGCAATGTTTACATTCTGTAGAAAGTCATCGTAATCCGCACGCAGCGCTGCGTTTAGTGTTACGTCGCCCAAGTCCATGCTGTCGGTAACGTGAAACGAAACATTTTGCACATTTACGTCGATGTATTCTTCAGGATACACGCTTCTCAATGCGAAATACTGAGGGGACGCAGTCACAATATTTGAATACGCCAATACGTGATCAGGATTGGTAAAATCTAAAGGCTCTCCAAGCTGTGCCTCTAATTCTTCTATGGTCATTGACGTCGTTAAAGCTACGCAGTCGAACACCGCCCCGTTACAGTTCAGGTTACTCACCCCAGTGATCGGTGAGTTGTAAACGTAGGTATCGTAATACCGCTGTCGCTCCAGCGACTCATTATTATATTGAAACCCAGCTTTTATGCTGTGTTCAATATCCAACCAGTTAAACGCGTTAAACCTGACTAAATTATCAAAAAAGAGCGTTTGCTGAGTTTTGTCCAAGTCGCCGTATCCACCTTGGTTCGACACAGCGGCTTCTTGCGTGGGATCTCCTATTCCCCACTCCCTTCCAATAGCTTTAGCCCAAGGATAGTAGTGAGGGTTTGCGTAGCGCGTATTGTAACTCTCTGCGAAGCTAAGCGTTGACTCAAGCGCAAAACTATCAAAACCGTGCTCAACTTTAACGCTACTGCTGAATCCGCCGCCTTCTATTTCAAAGTCGCTGTCAATTGCATTGGCTATGATGTCGTTGCTTGTATACGGTGAATAGTTAGCCGTTAACGTGAGCTTATCTACCCATAGATTTCGTTGGGTAAGTTTAACCAGTACGTTGGCGTTTTCGCGCTCAGTAGCAACCGGCTGATTTAGGCTTAACTTGGATATTTCACTGGTGGTGTAATTTGCTGAAACCAACAAGTGGTAGTATTCATTCAGCGCTTTGGCAAAATTAACGTTTAATATCTGCTTTTCAAAGGCAGGCTCATCAGGTGCCTCTTCATTGGTTTCGGTCACATCTTCAGCTAAAAAGGTTTTATAGCTATTCCAATCGCTTCGAGAAGTGCGATAGTTAAAACCAAATTCGGTTTCTTTATAGCTTTCGCGCGTTTCTACATCTACCACGCCGCCGCTGAAACTGCCGTATTGGGCAGGCACATTGTTGGTGTAAACCGTAATGCTATCTATAATTTGTTGATTAATGTTGAAGGTTTGCGTTGTACCTTCCACATCATTTATGAGCGTGTCATTTGAACGGTAAGAGCTTGGATCTTGGCGACTGTTAAAGTTCATACCGTCAAGGAAGAAACCGGTTTGCCATGCTTCAGCGCCCATAATTGACACCCGCTGTGCCTGAATCTCTCCTTGTTCAGACGCGTCATATTGCTCAGACCCAAGCACCACACCCGGCAATAGTCCGAGTAATTCGGTAAAGTCTCCGCCCGTGCGCGGCGTATACTCAATGAAGTTTCTATCTAGCGTAAAGCGCCCTTCAACTTCTGGCACTTGCAAGCCAATAAAACGACCTTCAACTAAGATACGTTCAATTTTTTTGGCATTCTCGTTTTCTTCCACACACGCCAATCGTTCAGCATCGGTCATCCTGTTCAATGCGTCTTCAGAAATGCAAACATCACTCGTAGGAGCAACTACATCTTGCTGCTGTTGGGCATTAGCAAACGTTGCGTTGGCTAATAACGACAACAGCAGCCCGCTAGGGGCTGCATATTTCATTAAAAATTACCTTATGCTTAATCTTTGTCTAGAGGGTTTAGATCGTTAGGATCTTCAATGCCGTCGTTATCAGCGTCGTTGTCTGTACTAAGTCCAGACTCAGAGATAGCGTCTTCGGTCGCATTTAATAAGAAAAAGTTGGGAAGACCATCATTGTCAGTATCTACGTTGGCTATTGCCGATGCTGGGAAGTCATCTTGGGTCGCCATTGTTTCCGCTATAACTGCAAATAAGGCTTCGCTATCCGCAGTGGTGTAGATTTCGTTAACAGATAACGACTGCGCGTCTTCGTAATTACCTAACCATGCATATTGCTCAATGAATGATTCGTAAAAATCGACGTTTTCGCTGTCTGCAAACTCAGATGTTGCTGCCAGTAAGCTTTCTAGTAAAGCAGCGCCTGTAGCGTTGATACTGCTGATAGCTTGAGCATATTCTTCATTTAGACCAGCATGCTTTTTAGTGGCAAGTAGCAGGTTGTCAATATTTAAAAAAGCGTTGCTGTCATCTGGTTCGAAAGCCGCTTCAAGCTCACCAAGAATATCGTCTACCGCATCAACCTTGTCTTCTATTGTGGCCGCGTTAGATACCGCTTCTACAGCCTGGTCGGCGATGGTAGAGAACATAGAGGCCGCCGTTTCAAGCTCGCCTAGCGACGCAAATGCATTGGCAATATAGATTCTGGATTCGAACAAGCTGCTAAGATCTTCATCGTCTCCTGCAAGGGCTTCTACATTGGCTCGAGCTGCGCTTATGGCACTTTGCATACCTTCTTCGTTACCCAGTGCACGCTGGATAAAAGCGGCATTGATAAACGCATTCATTTTTTGGAGCTCTGAGGCTTGGCTATCTTCGCCAAAGTACAAAGCCACTATATCTAAACACTTACCATAGAGAGTATTTCGTGTTTCATTATCACCGCCAAATTCAGCGTAAAGCTCGACGAAACGACTACATCCGTAGTTTTCTACCAACTTATCTACGTTGTAACCAACGTCATCAAAATAAGCTTGGGTGGATAGCACGTCGATAGCCGCTGTTGTCATTTGTCGAGCTTCAGCATTCAGGCCTGAATAGTGTAAAAACCACGCTGCACGCTTATCCAGAAAACCAGCATCATCCTGTTCTACTAGGGCTTCAACCACGTATTCGGTGTCAGTGTAGGTCACAGTAAAGGTATGGGTAAGCGCTTCAATAAGCGGGGTAATATCTTCACCGTTAAATGCGCGGCTTACAATACTGTAAGCATAGTGATCGCGATACGCTTTCTTAGTGTCTAAATCTGTTGAGCCCTCTTCCTCTTCTACTAACATTAGCGGTAAATTACCAATAGCAGTCTCGGTAGAGTTTGCCGCAATATAATCTGGATAAAGAGCAGCGAAGGGACCAGTCAGGTTACCCAGTCCCGTTGGGTAGCGACTTAACGTTTCTTCTGCATAGTCAGCCACATCAACGCGATAAGCATCGTCATAGTCAGCGGTCACATACATTGATATACCGCGTGCTAATGAGGTTTTTGCTCTGTGCGTCAGCTCTGCTTTCTGTTCATCGCTGCCGATTAGGCTAGCGGCATATGCGTAGCGCGTCGCTTCGACTAGCAGTAACGTACGACTAGTAAAATTGTTGTTTCCCCTTACCGTATTAAAGCTTGTGGTATCCGCAATGTGAATTGCGTAGTCTAACGCGGTAATGACTGATTCGTAGTTTAAATCAGACTGCTGCGTAGCGTAGGCTTCTACACGGCTCGCCAATAAATCTGTAGCTAAAACGCCAAATTTTCCGTGTGCGCTGGTACGCGCTTGGGTCAAATCAGACAATTCTTCGGCGTAGGCTCGGGTTATGTTTAATACAACTACTGCAGAATCAAAGTCATCGGCGTCGATATAATCTTCAACAAGCTTTCGATAAAAGGTGGCATCACTTGTACTTAAGTTATCTAAACCAAGCTCGGCAATATACGCATTTTTCTGAACGACGGCTTCGGTTCTGAAAGTTTTTGCAGTGTCACTTTCCCCAATTCTTTCCAGTTCGTTAGCACTTAAGCGCAGCGCTTCAGCTTTACCTGAACGGGTGATGACCTTCTCATTGATAGTTTGTAAACTTAAGTCTGCAAAGCCTGCTACTGCATAGCCAACGGCAATATTGATGTAGGCATCTTCTGCCACTTCGGCGTCAGTAATGACAAAAACATCGTTCGTACCATCCCTTACCACCATATTTTCGGCGTTTGTAATATGTGAATGAGACGAAGCGTAATAATAAGTAAGTTTGTCCTCATTACTCACATACGAGGCACCTAAATCGATAGTACCAAGCACTGGCTCACCGATGCCATCTGACACACTCACTACAAAGCTGTCGTCAACCGTGGCAAGTTCGTTCGCGACAAAAGTAAACGCCCCAGTTGCGCTATCAATGTCTACTACGCCTTGTTCAGGTTGGGCATTCACGGTAAACGTCAATGTATCCCCATCAACGTCTGTGGCCTCGATAATTCCGGTTGTTTCGCCGTTACTACCGACAACTAGCGATGAGGTCTGAATGACAGGTAAATCGTTTACATTTGTAACCGTAAAAGAAATCGATGCACTTACTGACTCGATACTGTCTGATACTGTGATGCTTGCCGTGTCTTCACCAAAGAAGTCGGCACTAGGGGTGTAAACAAAACTACCGTCTTGGCTTACGGTTAAGCTTCCATTAGAGGGGCTTGTACCCACCGAAAACCCTAGCGTGTCACCGTCTGAATCTGACGCCACAACCGTTCCGGTCGCGGTATTATCTTCAAGCGTAGTTATGGATAAACTAGCTTGGCTTAAGCTTGGCGCGTTATTGCCTCCACTTCCGCCGCCGCATGCAGTTAACGCTAAAACAGTCGTAGTCAAACACGCCAGTTTTACGTTAATTCTTCGTCTATTTTCTTTGTTTTGAACGAACTCAAGTGCCATGTATGCCAACTCCAAGCAAAAAGGGAGCGCATACTAATAAATAATGCAAATGATATCAATTCTCATTTGCTAAAAGTTCAAATCTTTACATTTCTTTATTGAAGAATTAAAAGCGGGAAACGAGGATTGTTTCCAGGCTGCCAAGGAGATGATATAAACTTGATGTTATTTACCCCCATTTTTTCTAGCAGTGCCGGAGTAGCCGTCCACCCTCTTGCCTTTTGTTCAACCGCTGCTTTAATTAGGTCTTTCGATAGCCCTATAGTAAGCAGTGCATGGTCGGTAGAAATACGTTCAAAAAACCGCTTTTCTCGGGCAACAGATCTTTGTGTGATGTCATCGTAATGTTGTCGAAGTTCTTGCCATTTTTTGCTTTTCTCTTCGCCCTCGAAATGCCTTACCATGGCGTCAATATCGCTGTCTCGCCAATAGGCTGAAGCCGCATCTCCATGCCAACCCAGTACCGCTTTTTCTCCAAGCCACTTGTTTTTACCCGCGGTGAATACGTAGTTTGCGCATGAAGAAAAGCAAAATGTGCTCACTTTTACATCCAGGCTGTGTTCAAGAACAAACTCTCCTAAATCCATTCCTAAATCTACATTGCCGCCACCACTGGTAATTGCCAAAGTAGTAGGTTTCACCTCTGCCTGTTTGAACAGTTCGAATGCAGTTTCGTTGTTTTCTTTTGAGATCCCACCTTGGTAAACAAGAGTCTTTTCGTCCAAAAATACTTTGGCATGAAGACCAAAACTCGTCGCTAGTAAAAGAGGAAAAATCAAAAAGGCCACGTTTAAAAACAGTGGACGATGTGAAACACGCTCAAAGAACATGATGAACCTTTAAAAAAATGAAAAGAGAAGAGTAGCAATGAAAAAGGACTAGATAATCTTGCTCTGCAGGAGCTTAACTAGACATACAAACGCTAGAAATGTTCGCGATTTTCGTAGTAGTCGTTAGCATTGAGATCTTCAAATAAAACGGTGATGTCCTTATCCTCTCCTACGAAGGGGCGAAGCGCAGTATCGATAACGTGAGCCACTGCAGTTTTGACATCCTGCCCGCGATCAAACCACAAAACTTCTACAAACGGATAAGCCGAAGAGGCTCCACCGGCCACAATGAACTGGCTCGCAATGTGCTCTAATGTGAAATGATCGTTAGGGGTGTCGGTCAGTTTGGCAAACTGTTCAACGATAGAACCTGCAACCTCTTCTAACACTGATTGCTCGATACCTCTTGCGCGAATGTGCGGCATTTTTTGTCCTTTAATAGCTCTTTAGTTTGTGTACCGGAATTTTCTAAACGGCATTATACCACGCTTTAAAAGCGTCTAGACTGAGGACTCGCCTTTAGTACGCGATGAATGCCATACTATTCGGTAAAAGGGTAAAACATTGTCACGGCAAATTAAGAATTATACCGAAACAGAATCTCGCACCACCACTTCACGCCATAAATGAGAACACTCTTCCACAAACTTTTTGTGAATAGGATGAAGCTGGTACTCATCTTGCGCTTCAACACTTTCAAATAGCATAAGTTCCGACACGTCAAACGAGTTATCTATCACGTCACGCTTTAGTGTATTGGCAGGCACACCAATGTGAAGCGAGTGAACTTGTGGGATAGCGCGCAACGATTGCAAACCAGCAATGAGCTTTTGCTTATCCTCTGTTGACGTTGGATCTTTCAGCCAGAAGTAAACCATATGAAGGATAGGTGGTAACTCAGCGTTTGTGGTGCGGGGCGAATGCGCTATAGCGGGCAATGCAGATAGCGAAGCAAACGCTCCTGCGGTTGCTAAAAATTGTCGTCTTTTTGTATCTGCCATAATAGAGCCTGCTTACCTTAGCTGTAGATTTCTGTCATAAACATTGAACATGCTGATGTTTCTACAATGACACTGGATCTCAATTGAAGCAATAAGAACCCGTTCATCTTCGCGTAAACACACACTTGTGAGCTCTGTCTTTCACTGTGAAATAGATCTGAACTCAATTAGCAAGGCAAGAAAGCGCCAGGAGTTTAATATTCTGCATGTTGGCAAGCAACTTGAAAGATACCTAAAGAAACTGAATTTTAAACATGTAAACAACGAGATTTTGACGCTATGCGCTTACCTACCAAACAGCTTATCAATAAAATTGAAAACTTATCTAATGGTCTAACGCCAGAGCAGCTAGCAAGCTTCCTCGATATTATTGACGCTATGACGGCATTGGTTGAAGAAGCGGGAGAGTTAAAAGGCGATAGCGACAACAAAAATGCTAGCCTCAGTACTGAGATATCCGTACTCCACTAAGACTGGCCTTTTTAGTATTACCGCTCTGAGGTAACAGCGGTGCTGCTATACCAAGCTGAATACCAGTATCAACACCAAGAACGATAAATATTCGTTTTTGCTCATTTGTAGTTCGTTTATGTTCGTTTTATGATGCATTCCTATTAAATGTACATGGGAAGCTGCGTCAGAATTAGCACCTAACGGCCTGTTAGTTGAATGAACGGTTAATGCACTATTGCGCCAACATAAAACGGTTTCAGCTTTCATTCTTCATAACATAGCTCTGTCGCTTCTTTTTCTGAACAATGCGTTGTACTGGTTAAAGATTAAAAGGAAGATTTATGTTACCTCTCACGGAACCAACGCTTTTCCGCCAGTGTGTTGCTGAATTCGTAGGCACGGCAATTCTGATATTCTTCGGTGTTGGTGCCGTAGCAGCATTGGTATTAACAGGCGCCTCGTTCGGTCAATGGGAAATCAGTATTGTCTGGGGGTTTGGCGTCGCTGTTGCCATTTATTGTACTGCTGGCGTTTCCGGTGCACATATCAACCCAGCGGTAACTATTGCGCTTGCGCTTTTTCACGGTTTTGAAAAGCACAAAGTTGCCCCCTTCATTCTTTCCCAGTTTTTGGGGGCATTCGCTGCTGCTGCACTTATCTACGGGTTGTATCATCAACTTTTTATAGATTATGAACTTACTCATAACCTCTCGCGCGATAGTGTAGACGCTCTCACAACAGCAAGCATTTTCTCTACTTTTCCCCACAAAGCCCTTTCATTTTGGGGAGCCTTTGGCGTTGAGTTCGTTATCACTGCCGTTTTGATGTTCGCAATACTGGCATTGGGAGATGAAAATAACGGCGCATCACGTGGAGCCGTGAATCCGCTACTAATTGGTATTGTCATTGCTGTCATTGGCTCTTCTTTAGGGCCGTTGACCGGTTTTGCCATGAACCCAGCTCGTGATTTTGGTCCTAAGCTCTTTTCCTATATTGCGGGATGGGAGTATGCGCTTGATGGGGCGAAAGACATCCCCTACTTTATTGTGCCTATTGTAGCGCCTATATGTGGAGCATGCTTTGGCGCTTGGCTGTACCCTGTATTAATAGGTCATTCCCTTTCGCCAGAAAGTCGCGCCTGCACTATTCCAAACGATTGCGAAACTTCCGCTGTTACACCAACTTCTGAAGCGAGTGTTGATAGAGGGTAAGCTAACTATTGATATACGAGCGGCGATGGCCTATTTTACGCCGCGGTTGAACTTACAAAGAAGCATAGCGTGTGTTTTATTTAATAGCAGTTACTGTCCTGTGGGCATTTTCCTTTTCGCTCATAGGCGAGTTTTTGGCTGGCTCAGTAGACAGTTATTTTGCTGTTTTGACACGCATTGTGCTCGCCACACTGGTCTTCCTTCCTTTCCTTAGGCCGGCATTATTGAACCTTAAACAAAAGGTGATTCTGGCCAGTTTAGGTGCTGTGCAATTAGGGCTAATGTACATCTTCTTCTATCACGCATTTTTGTTTTTAAGCGTGCCAGAAGTGTTGCTTTTCACCATTTTTACGCCGCTTTATGTCGCCATTTTGAACGACGCCCTGTTTAAGCGGTTTACCCCGTTTTATTTATTGTGCGCACTTATTGCCACCGCAGGTGCAGCCATAATTCGCTTTGATGGCGTGACTGATAACTACTGGTTTGGTTTTGCCATTGTTCAGGGTGCTAATCTTTCCTTTGCACTAGGACAAGTGGGTTATAAAAAGCTGACCTCGACTTTTACAGCTCAAGTACCCTATCACAACGTATTCGCGTGGTTTTATTTAGGCGCGTTAGTTGTAGCCTTGCCTGCTTTTTTCCTATTCGGCAACCCAAGTCAACTACCGCAAAATACCGAGCAATGGGGAGTGCTACTGTGGTTGGGTATTGTGGCATCAGGGCTTGGATACTACTTTTGGAACCAGGGGGCGCTAGCCGTTTCTGGTGGTACGTTGGCTATTATGAATAACGCACTTATTCCTGCGGGGCTTGTGGTTAATTTACTGCTTTGGCAAAAAGACACCGACTTTTCTCGCCTGCTTCTTGGCGGTGCCATCATTGCTATTGCACTTTGGATGTCTCATCAACACGCTAAGAAGCAGAAACAGTTATAAGCCTCAAAAAGGCCAAAGCTACGCAGGACTATACTCACTCACCATGGTGTAGTCTTTGCGCGGCCCAATGACCTGCCACGTAGAGCGCCACACAGGCCACGTTGTAAAGTCATAGCGCACCACGTAATTATCATCGCCGCACAAGTGCTCAGCGTTTGGGTTGGTCGCACTGAAAGAATGAAAATAGCGCTTATCGTCAAATAACACTTCAAATAAACCGGTTTGAGGCTGCTGCCAGAAATACCGACGTTCTGCGAGCATTACGCTTTCGTTAGGCGCAGTTACTTCGCCTTTTTCGTAATACGCCAAGCCGCTTTTTTCTTTTTGTACGCTGCCTTCCAGCCAGCTAAATTCAGCCTCGCCAGAAAAGGTAAATACATCGCCATTTCGCTGGATGATTTTGCGCGTTAGCGCCCATCGTCCAGCAAAATCGTCCAAGGTATGAGGAGAATTAACTGTCATTGCGCCGCCCTTACCAAAAATAGGTAACAGTGGCAGAATATTGGTCGCCGCGCCCCGGCGTTCCTGGGATTTCTTCAAAGCGCTCATCCCACAAGTTATCGACTGCCAATACCAGGCTTAACCCTTCAACCTGAGCAGGTGAATATGTGAAAGTGACATGTGAGAAAAACGCAGAGTCACCGCCGTTTCTAAGCGCATTGGTTTCTTGTTTCCGCCACTCGTTGTCAATGCGCACTTCAACCGTATCGGTTGCAAACCACACCACCCCAAGGGTGGCGCGATGCGGCGGATAGTTAAGCGCGTAAAAGCTCGCGTCTACCTCATCAATTCGATAGTCTTCAGACTTATCTAAATAGGTGTAGCTGGCCACCACATCTGCGCTCTCAAAGCGTTTAATGGCAATCACCTCAACACCTAAGGTTTCGATATCAACCGGGTTTGCACTACGTGCTGAAGTAGCGTCAAAGCTATACGTCCAATCTGTCAGCTCGTTATCCCAGCGATAAAATACGGCGGTATCAACTTTGAAAGACGTTTTATCAAATGACGCCCCAAACTCTAAGTTTTTACTGACTTCTCGCTGTAACTGGTTGTTACTTCTAAACAGACCGCTTGTGGTGCTGCCGCCTACAGCAGTGTAGCCGGCCACCTGCGTCGCCTCTGCATACGAAAGATAGAGTGTACGCGAAGCATTGCTCCCTGCTTGGGTAAGCCAACTAATATCGCCCACAAAAGACAGCCGGTCGTCGTCGCGATTTGTATCGTCAAACGCCCCACCTAAACGAACGGTAAGCGATTCATTGCTGTTCAACTGAGTTCGATACTCGGGCACTACGCTTATTTTGTAGTAGTCGCGAGAGGTGAAATTGTTCTCTAGCGTGGTTGATGTGATGTCGTCTGCAGTAAGCTGTGCTGCGTAGTTGATACCAAATTCTTGCGAAACATTATGAGTACCGGAAAACGCCAATGACTTCACTTGGGTTTCATGAAACGCCTGAAACGCTTCAGGATTTTCACGTGAGAACACGTAATGGTCGTCATTCTCTCTGTAGTAAGCAGAAACCTCAAAGGTATTTTTCATGCTCTCTTCGCCGTAGCGCTGTTTGTGATTTAGCATGACCAAACGGGTTTGAATGTCTTCTGTTTCGTTTACGTTAAAAGGCGTGTACAAGTTAGGCCAGCCAAAAAACTTTTGCTGAAAGCCATAAAACACGTCGGTTTGTGAGTCATTACTTGCCAGCTGAATACGCCCTGACGCGCGTTCGAAATTATGATCGCCATTAGCAATAGTGCCATCACTTTCAGAGCGAGAATACTCCCCTTCAACCCCAACAGACCAACCGGGTAAATCACTAAGCGCGTACTTTACTGCACCGTGTACACGCTGCAAATTGAAGTTGTTATTACCTACTCCCACTGACACACTGCCTGCTGTTTGGATGGGACGCCAGCCGTAAGACACCGTACCTACAGAGCTATTTACACCGTAAAGCGCGTTATCGACCCCTGTGAAAATACTCGGCTTCGTCAACATTTCTGGCGCAATCGGAATTTCAGCAAAATAGTGCCCCGTTTGCGGGTCGATAAGCGTTGCGCTTCCTATGCGAAAACCCGTGTTTTCGAATATACCGCCGCGAATAGTCACGTCAGCCTGCGCTTCTGCCATGTTCCTTGATTGCAAATCGACTCGCGGATCGTACTCTAAGTTAGATATAGGTGAATTAAACGTCCCTACCGGCTTGTTGTTCGCCGTCGCCGCCCCTTCAATCGTAATTTTTTCTACGCCTTTTTCGCTGCGGTTCACGCCAGAGTTAGCGTTTGATGAATCAACACTTTCAGCGGCCATGGCGGTAAAAGGTAAAGTACAAAAGAGCAAAGATAGGATTGTGTGACGCATTCAGTGTCCTAGTTAAAAATTTAGGTTCAGCCTGCAGGCAAGAGTAATAAAAACGCGAAGTGTATAGCATTAGTAGACCGAGGAAAACGCTGCGCAGGTGAGTTTAGACCAGTAAGTTTATTTTTACTTACAGCTCTGCACATTTCTATTTATCAATATAAACAGACTGTATGTATCTGTAGCAGCCCGCAACAATTATCAATCTCACCTTATTGTCTGCTTACCTTCCTTGCCAAAAGAAACGAGATAACATAACATTCACAACCTCTACAAAACCTGCCAAAGACACGTAATACCTTGCTTATGCTTGATCTTAAAAGAAGAGATCACGCGCTTCATCGATGCGCTAGATTTTGTGCCCACCATTGTTAGACAAAACAACTCTGGCGGCATGTTCGATAGCTTTGCGATCCGAAGTTTTTCTGGCGATGAAAATAACCCATCGGGATATTTAACAAACGGCTTCAACGTGCGTGGCTATAGCGGTAATAGAAGCACGGTTAGCGTTCAAACCACAAAGATCAACACGCTCTAGAGCGTGTGACTCACAAAGATCCAAGTACCAACCGAAACAAGCACAATGCCACCAAATGTCTCTGCTCGCTTACCTATCAATGTTCCCATAACACTGCCCAGCATAATGCCAATAGTTACCATCGAAAAAGTGGCTATCCCAATTAACGTCGCAGCAATAGCAATATTCACCTCAATTAGCGCGAGACTTGCACCCACTGCCATTGCGTCGATGCTTGTGCCTAACGCAGTAATACACAATAAAATAAAGGATTGTTTTTGAGACGTCGACTCTTCTTCGGCAGGTTTCAGGCTCTCGAGTACCATATGAATACCTAAACCAGAAAGAATGATTAGCGCAATCCAATGATCCCATGCTTCAACGTATGAAGACGCCGCGCGACCAATGAACCAGCCTATAAATGGGGTTGTTGCCTCTATGAGTCCGAACAAAAGGCCAATTTTGAGGGCAAAACTTAGACGAGGGCGATTGATTTTGACACCTTTGCCTATCGCGGCGGCAAACGCATCTGTTGACATAGCAAAGGCTAGCAAGACAAGAGCGAAGATACTCATAGTTTTAGAACTCCGGTCAGGCTAATTGAGTCCACGACAAATCCGCACGCCTGACCTTTAAGCGTGGATTTATCGATGGTCTCGCCAACCAAGAGGTGTCTGTACCATGGTAATGTGACCAATTATGTTGATACAAACTTTACCATTTAAAACGAAAACAGGCTACTCCCCAATCGAGGACCCTAAGGTACATAGCCACTATAAACTAATCAAGTTGATTGCGACAAACTGCCCAACTTGAGATATAAATGACACCATGTTCACACTCTTTCGATTGCACATATTCCAACAGTGGTCATACACTCAATTTTATTAAGTGTCGGCAACCAAGTATTTTTTCAGCGTTACGCTTTGCGCCTCTCTCCTACTCATGAACTCCCTGAATAAGACGTTGTCTTAGCGAGTTAACGATTTCATTGTTCATCCCTTTCCTCTGCCCGTACAATAGAGGCACTTCGTTGTTGCAGCGCCAGTATTTCCGGCTAGCACTGTGTAATTCGACAACTCATTGCTAAAAGAGACTTTTTTATGAGAATTCTACTTTCCATTGCCTTCGCTACCATTCTTGCAGGCTGCGCTACTCTCTCTCAACTGGCGGTTTACACTGTATCTAATGCCGAGTTAGAACAAGTGCTTGATAGTCAAGTGAGTAAGCTGCAAAAGCAAACGTCACTTGCTGGTATTCCTCTTTATTTAGACGTGGAAGATATGACAGCAACCATAGGCCCAGATGGCAGAGACGTGGTTCAGCTAGGCGCTATTGCCACTGCCCGTATTAGTGCATTTGGGTTGAACTACCCTGCAAAAGTGAGTCTAGCTTTGGAAGGCACGCCTTATTACGACAGTGAAGAAAAAGCGATTTTTGTGCGCTCATTGTCTCTTCTTGATAGCACAATTGATGCTGGCGGCTTTAAAGGTAATTTAGCCCCTGTAAGTGGCGAATTCATGCAGCTCATCAACGGCTATTTGGCCTCAAATCCAGTGTATCGGCTAGATCCTGCGAACAAAGCAGTAAGCATGCTTTCAACGGTACCTTTACAGCTAACTGTAGAGCAAGGGCAGCTTGCACTTCGACCTAAACAATAATCATTGAAAAAACGTATGAAGTGTCGAGATTGTTAATGGTTAAAGGTGCAAAAGTAACCTGAGCCTCGATGCTCGCAAACAGATTTTCCCATTCAGTGAAATAGGCAGGCATAGTGACAGAACGTATCAAAACACTAGATGAATTCGCAAAGCACGTAGATTACTCTTTGCTGAATACCCTTACCCCAGACCCGCAGTCGACGTGCGATGGTGACGACCATGACCCGCGCCAAGTGTTCTCTGGTCACTATGTGCCGGTTACTCCGACCCCATTAACTGCACCGACGTACGTTGCTCATAGCGAAACGCTGTTTGCCGAATTAGGCTTAGACGACAGTTTGGCTACATCAAAAGATTTCACCCAGCTTTTTTCAGGTGATATGTCGGGAGTACCCGCCCCAATGAAACCTTACGGCTGGGCAACTGGCTACGCACTTTCCATTTATGGGACGGAATACACACAGCAGTGCCCGTTTAGAACGGGGAACGGCTACGGTGACGGCCGAGCGATCTCTATTGTTGAAGCAGTGTTAAACGGCAAGCGCTGGGAACTGCAGTTAAAAGGCGCGGGTCGCACGCCTTACTGCCGTGGTGCCGATGGGCGCGCCGTATTGCGCTCTAGCGTGCGCGAATTTTTAGTGCAAGAGCACATGCACGCCCTTGGCGTTCCTACCTCACGCTCTCTGAGCTTGTTTATGTCTGAATCAGACACGGTAGACAGGCCGTGGTATCGCGAAGGGTCTCATTTCTATGAACCTGAAGTGATGGTAGAAAATATAACGGCTATTTCTACCCGCGTGGCGCCCTCCTTTTTGCGCGTAGGCCAAATAGAGCTTTTTGCTAGGCGAGCTCGTTGTAACGAACACAGCGAAGCGTTAAACGAACTAGAAGCCATTGTTAAGCACCTTATTGAGCGAGAATACTCAAGTGAAATTGACACAACCACGTTGTTTGAAGAGCAAGTGGTAACGCTGGCTGCACTATTTCGAGAACGGCTAACGCGTCTTGTTTCTGGTTGGGTTCGCGTCGGTTATTGCCAGGGCAATTTTAATAGCGATAACTGCGCCGCAGGAGGTTTTACGCTGGATTATGGGCCATTCGGCTTTTGTGAATTTTTTGAAGCAGACTACCAACCTTGGACAGGCGGCGGTCGTCACTTCTCGTTTTTAAACCAGCCCATTGCTGCGCAAAAGAACTTTGATATGTTCTGCCGCTCACTGATGCCGCTACTTGAAGGCAACAGTGAACAGCTCTCTAAGCTTAACGAGATCAACGACGGTTTTACTGGCGTTATGGAACGCGCCATGGAGAGTATGTGGTCAACAAAGCTTGGCATTGCCAGCTACAACCACGACTTGCTGATTAAGCTGCTGCAATTAATGCTGCGCACAGGCGTGGACTATAATCTGTTTTTCCGAGAGCTATCGTCAATGCCTGAAGATATGGCGAGCTTGACGAAAAGCTTTTACTACCCGCCTAAAGCAGAGGTCATGACAGAATGGGAAGCATGGCTACAAACGTGGCGTGAGCGCATTGAAAAGGACGCCGAAACACAAGGTGATGTTACAAACGCTATTGCTACTACCGCAGAGAATATGCGCAAAGCAAACCCTAAATTCACATGGCGCGAATGGTTAATTGTGCCTGCCTATAAAGCCGCAGAGAAAGGTGACTTTACGCCAATTCACGAACTTCAGAAGATACTTACTGCGCCTTATGATGAGCAATCAAAAGAGGTAGAGAATAAGTACTACCAGCTGCGCCCACTTGAATTTTTCAGTGCGGGCGGAGTCGCGCACTACGGCTGCTCTTCGTAAGAAAGAGCAGCTTAATTTTAGTTTACTTATAAAGAGTCAATCGATTCGCTAGGCTCAGTAAACCACACCGGATCATCTTCGGTCATATAAAAGTGATCTTCTAAGCGAATACCGAACTCGTTTGGTACTACGATCATAGGTTCGTTACTAAAACACATACCAGATGCTAGCGGGTGAGGATTGTCTTTCACCAAATACGGCCATTCGTGAATATCCATGCCTATGCCGTGCCCGGTTCGATGGGGCAAACCAGGTAAGTTATAGTCTGGCCCTAAGCCATCTTTTGCTAGGCTGTCTCGCGCGGCTTTATCCACATCGCCACAGGGAACACCAACTTTTGCAGCGTTAAATGCAGCAAGCTGCGCGCGCTTTTCGCTTTCCCATAATGCTCGTTGCTTATCGGTTGGCTCACCAAAACAATAGGTTCTCGTGATATCAGAGAGGTAGCCATGCACCTTACAGCCAGTATCAATCAATACTAAGTCGTTCTTCTTTAGTACTTGAGGGTCTTTAACGCCGTGGGGAAACGAGGTGGCTTTTCCAAAAAGTACAATGCAAAAATAGTTACCAGCGGCCCCCACTTTCTTATGTGCATCGTTAATAAATGCTTCAACTTCTGTGGTGGTAATGCCTTCATAAAGCATACTGGCAGTCGCTTTGTGCACAGCTAGGGTCATGTCCATAGCGCGTTGAATAAGCGTGAGTTCACTTTCAGATTTGTGCATGCGACAGTGTGCTGTTACCTCTGCACCATTGATAATTTGCCAAGAGTGGCCAAGCATCTTGTTCAAACCATCTACGATAAAAAACTGGGTCGACTCATCCACACCCAGTTTATCGCCACCAGCGGTATTTAGCTTATCTAGCATAGCTATGACAAGCGCGTATGGGCTCTCGTGCTCTTGCCAGCCAATTATGTCGCCTTCCACTAGTTTGCGTTCGTTTAAAGAGTCGATTTCAAAGGTAGGAGCCAGATATACAACGTCACCTTTTGCAGGCAAAAGCGCACCGACCAAACGCTCACTGGCGTACCACTGCATTCCGGTAAAATACGCTAAGTTAGTACCAGCGTTTAAGTAGAGCGCACCAATGCCATTTTCCTGCATATAATGCTGCGCCTTGGCAATGCGGGCGTTGTATTCAGAGAGTTCTATGGGGCGAAGGTCGCCTGTCATGTTGACGAGGCTATCTAAAGCCTGTTGTGGTGTTTTTGTGCCTATTATTTTGCCCATTTTTTTCCCTACACTGGCGCAAGGCTGATTGTCTATTGAAGTGCTTATCAGCCCGCCTTAACTATGAATTTATTAAAACGGGCTCACTGTACAACATTCAATAGGAATGTCGAGATAAGCAGAGGTGGCTAGACCTTTTGTACTGCGTACTAAAAGATAAACACTCTCTTATGATTCGAAGCGCTTTAAAGCGCACTTTTCCACGCGGCCTCTGGCAACAAGTACAAGCCTTTTTCGCTTTTTGCACCTTCATTCACGATATAGCCGATGCCCGCAGCCATGACGGCCAAGGTTACGTCGAAAGCATTAATGCTGTCACCATAGCCCGCAGTTAAGTTAAACATAGAGCCATCGGCTAGAAGATACAGTGTTTTATCGCCCAGTTTATAAGCATTTACATAAGGCATTGGCTCACTGTGAGTAGCGTTGTTTTTAAGGTAAGGCACATCAATTTCTTGGGCTACATGGCCTACATTTAAAATAAACGTTCCGTCTTTCATGTTGTCTAGATGATTCGAATTCACTACGCCATACGCACCAGTTGCAGTAGCAATAACGTCAGCATGACTAGCAGCTTCATTTAAATCAACCACTGGCCAGCCGTCGTATTTCGCTTGAAGCGCTCTTGCTGGGTCAAGTTCTGCTACTTGAACCTGTGCTCCGAAGGCCTTTGCTGAGGCAGCAACACCCTGCCCCACCAAACCATAGCCAATAACAACCACGATTTTTTCGTGCAGGGTTAAGTGGGTGGTTTGGAAAAAGGTTTGCCATGCGCTTAAGCCCACCATGTGCCTGTTGTGAAGCCCTTCTTTTACTGGCAAATCATCCCAGTTAAAAATTGGGTAGTTTGGCGCCATACCGTTTAAGCGGTTGATGCCAGAGCCCGTCGCTTCTAAGCCCGATAGAATGCTTGGAACTGGCTTGTTTGCTTTTATATTTTCATGAAGTCGGGTAGTCAGATCGGCGCCCATTTCACACAAATGAGTGGGTTGCCACGCCAGCGCTTTATCAAATGACTCAGACCAATCAGCATCGCTCATATCACGCCATGCATGAGCCGTTGCACCTTTGTCTACAAGGTAAGACACCACATCGTCTTGCACCGTGGTGGGATTACACGTGGTAAGAAAGATATTGCATCCTTTTGAAAGCAGCCCCTCAACTAACGGCGCCATTTTCAAATCTAAATGCATGTTACATGCAAGTTTAACGCTAGACAGGTCATGGAGTGTGTCGATAGCCTTACGAGTGCGGGGCATGTGCAGACTAGCCCACGCCAACTCTGCTTGAAAATCTTGGTACATGAAAAGCTTACTCTGAAAAAACCAAAACAGAATAATACGTGAGAATGCTGTATTTATAAATCAGCTAGATACTTCCCTTTATTTCTCCTCTCGGTTATTTTCTCTTATTCTGAATCTTCCTCCCAAAGCACCACTTTGTTTCGACCTTTTGCTTTCGCTAGGTACAAGGCTTGGTCTGACTGTTTAATGAGAACATTAATATCCTCTTCGCCTGGCGAGGTTCCTGCCACACCTATACTTACTGTCACTCGTATGAATTTGTTAATGTCGTGGGTGAAAAGGTGTACGCGGAGATTCTCGGCAATTTGCTTGGCGTAATGCACCCGAGTATTGGGCAAAAATACCAAAAACTCTTCGCCGCCCCAGCGAAAGGTAATGTCAGAGCCCCTAACTTGCCCTTTAATTTCTTCAGCGACTTTTTTCAGCACCTTGTCACCCATGTCGTGACCGTACTTGTCGTTGACACATTTAAACCAATCCAAATCAATCAGCATGACAGACATATGCTTGTGGCTGCGCTTCCCCAACTCCCAAATAGGGTAAACTAAATCGTCAAATGCGCGTCGGTTGTATAGCGAAGTTAAGGGGTCTAAACGAGCATTTCTTTCGGCATTTTCGCATGCTTGCTGAACTTGTTTATAGTTAAAAGCCAGAGAAATTGATAACAGAGACATCTCTATGATCATCCCTATTTCAATGCAGCGAAACGCCCAGTTAGAGTATGGGAGCAGCCCCCAAACAACCAGACTCGATACTATTGCTCCCCCCGTACCAAACATAAAAGCGGGCACAAATAACTTCGCTAATACATCTCCGCTGCGATACGCCAAAATGCCAATAATTAACATCCAAATGGCGATAATGGTAAGCACAATCAATTGTGACAAAACCGCAATATAGCGATTACCTAAAACAGCGGTAATCATAGTCAGAATCCACAGAGCACGGTAAATGTGTTTTCTTGAACGATAAAGCCTAGGGAAATGAACCGGTATGTTAAGGAAGCCAAGGGTGAACCTTATTGCGCTCAATGTGAAGAGAAACATTAGCGTGGGAATAAGCCACTGTTGAAGAAATACTGATTCAGGCCATAACCACCAAAAACCATGCCCTGTATAAGTAAAATTGAACGCTAGAAAGGAAAGAAGGTAAAGGGAATAGAGAAGATAGCGACGTTCTCTGATATATGAATATAGGACTAAGTTGTACACTAAAAGTATGATTAATGTGCCATATAAAGCACCATAGAAATAAGCATTATTAGAAGACTTGGTTGCTGCAGCCTCAGGCGTTCCTACATAAATTGGAATCAGCAAAGGCTCTTGTGAGGCAAATCGAAAAACCACTAATGTGTCGGGCTGGGTAAAGCGATGTGAAACAGAAGGGAGCCTGCCATCTTTTAGCCCTGTGCTGTGCGTCTGATTATCACCAAGTTTAACGCGGCGCTTCCTTTCTCCATTCTCAAAGAAATAAAGCTCAATATCATCTATCCAGGCGGTGCCTATTTCTATCGTAAGGGGTAGAAAGGAAGCATCTTGCGAGCTGTTGTTCCCATTATTTGGAACAAGGACACCGTAAGTATTTAAATCAACCGCTAACACGCCCCAAATGGTATTAGGTGTAAAGCCATAACTCACTTGGCCAGCAGTATTTTGAATCAACGCGTTCTGCTTGTATTTAACAAGAATGTCTTCAGCTGTAAGCTGAGTACCTTCCTCGTGATACATCCACAGTTTGTCGTTTACTAACTGCATTTTAGCTAGTGGCGCTGTACTTTTAGCGAGAGCCCGCCCCAGAAGGAATTAATTAATACAAAACCAATAAAGAAAAGAAATGCTCTCATACATCAATTCTTTTGAATAGGGGCTTTTGAACACAGGGGTAGTACCGGCATTGACAACCCTCGCTTACATAAATATTAAGTTACGCTTATCAAAACCGTTTGTGAATAGGTTAAATTGATCTATGTTCGCAATAGTGCTTGTTTAACCTTTTTTCGTTGCCTTTATCTAGGAGATTAAGCGGTTGAAGTTGTGATACCTGCTTATCCCAATGCGGCAATTTGTTGCTTTTTTTGAAATACACACGTGAAGGCTTACGTATTTTTATGCTTAGTTTTATTACCAGCACGCTTACTCCTGTTTTAATCCTTCTATTAATGGGGTGGCTATTTTTTCGAATTAAATGGCTCAATGAGGGGTTTATTGAAGCAGGCTCTAAACTGGTATTTAACGTAGCGCTTCCCGCCCTTTTATTTTTATCAATAGCACGAGCTGACTTTTCTAAAGCAGCTAACTTTACGCTTATAAGCGTGGGTATAGTTGGTACCCTTGTGGTTTTCACGGGGTTAATGATTTTCTCCCATTTCGCGGTAAAGCCTTACAATGCAAGAGGTGTTGTGGTTCAAGGCGGCTTTCGGGCCAATATGGGCATTATTGGCTTAGCCTATTGTGCCAATACCTATGGGCAAGAAAGACTTGCCGTAGCCTCTGTTTACATGGGATGTGTCACCATATTGTTTAACGTGTTATCTGTATTTGTCCTTAATTACTATCAAGGTGCGTCGCGCTCTTTACTAGGACAGGTTACAGGGATGGCGAAAAACCCATTAATTCTAGCTATCGCAGCGGCGCTACCTTTTTCTTATTTTGAGTGGCAACTACCTACCACCATAATTAAAACTGGTGAATATTTCGCTCAACTGACGCTGCCGCTTGCACTTATTTGTACAGGCGCTTCATTGCAGTTCCGCTCTTTTTCCAGCGATTGGTTCAATATCGTCCTTAGCACAACAAGTAAATGCGTGATTTATCCAACTGTACTGGTTGCTCTTGCCTACGCTTTTGGCTTTAGAGGAATGGAGCTGGGCATCGTTTTACTTCTGTCAATTTCACCAACCGCTGCGGCAAGCTACGTCATGGTGAGAAACTTAGGTGGGGATTACCGTCTCGCCGCAAGCATTATCGCCGTGAGCACATTAGCGTCGCTGCCTATTACTGCCCTTGCTTTTGGCGTATTAAGTAAATTACAGCTGGTGTGATGAAGTGACGCTTTATTAGACGCAGTAGGATAGCAAACGCTGCTTAGCAGAAAGATTAGAGCGATGAAGGAAAACGGGATAAAGAAAAGCACCGGGCAACTCGACGTTAACCCGGCGAAAAGGGCGTAATTAACGCCACCCTAATCGGCTTCGATTTCACCCTCTTCAATGGCAACAACGCGACGCGCTTCAACGTAAGTTTTTATAGCCCACAGTGTCTCTTGATCTAAGATAGGATCGGTTTGTCCTTCAGGGATACCGCCAAGTGCGGGCATGCCTTTCGCCGAGCCAAACCGCAAGCGCTCAACAAACCATTCGTCGTCTTCAATGCTCTCTGGATCCAGTTCGCGAAGATCTGGATTGATTCCACCTGATTGCGCGTGCAAGCCGTGACAGCCAGCACAATTATTTGCATAAGCTGATTCACCAAATTTGATAACTTTTGTTTTGGTATCGTCATCTAGGCTTCGGTAAGGGTTGGTAAATACCCAGCCATTTTCAGACTCATCGCCATCAGTAATTGGCGGCATAGCAGAGCTATCTGCTCCTTGAGGGATAACATTTCCGTGTGCTAGCACCTGGCTAGAAAAGCCCGTTACCACGAGTGCAGCAAACAACATCGATATTTTTGTTTTCATAATTCATACATCCTCGAAAGACTATGGATTAAGTATACTTACGAGGAAATAAGGGGTAACTCTACTTTGGTTTTGAAAGGCTCCTCCTTTGGTAGGAGGCCACATTGATAGCCACTGAAAAGCGTTTGGCTTACATTTGTTGCTTCAAATGGTGACGGTATTTTCAGCATCGAAATTGACGCTGGTGAGAGTGGTGTAAAACTCGCCTTCTTTATGCTGCTAATTGCGTAAATAGAGGAAAAAGACGATGAATAAAAAGGCCAGCGCACGTTAGCGCTGGCCATGCAATTATCACTGTTTTACGCTTGGATAATATTAGTTTTTTGCCACCTGCTGATAGCGCTTCGGCAATTTAAACGTCCACACGGTGCCGCCTTGGTTGAAGTGCTTCACGCGTTTAGCAACTTCACCGCCCCATAATGGCACTGCGCCACCCCATCCAGATAGTACAGAGATGTACTGCTCACCATCCATCTCCCATGTCACTGGAGAGCCAACAATACCTGAGCCAGTTTGGAACTTGTAAACCATTTCGCCGGTTTTGTCGTCAAAGGCCATAAGATAACCTTCAGGGTTACCGGTCCAAACCAAACCACCACCTGTAGTTAACACGCCGCCCCAAAGTGGAGAGAAGTTGTTGTAGCGCCAAACGGTTTTACCTGTTTTAGGGTCAATCGCTTTAAGCACGCCAATAAAGTCTTCATTCACTGATTTAATGGTGAAACCAGCGCCTAGGTACGCCGCACCTTTCTTGTAAGAGGTAGGCTCGTTCCAGATATCCATTTCCCATTCGTTTGAAGGCACATAAAAGAGTTCAGTATCCTTTGAATAGGCCATTGGCATCCAGTTTTTACCACCTAAGAACGCAGGGCGAGCGACAACCTGTGCACCTTGTTTACCATCAGCTGATTGCGCTGGGCTTCCTGGACGATTTTCTTCAATGTAGATAGGTCGACCTTTTTCATCTAGCCCCTTTGCCCAGTTCAATTTGTCAACGAACGGAAAGCCGCGAATGAAGTCACCGTTTTCGCGGTTAAGGACATAGAAAAAGCCGTTTCTGTCGGCTGTTGCCGCCGCTTTAACTGTCTTGCCGTTTTCCTGGTAGTCAAACGAGATAAGCTCGTTTACGCCATCGAAGTCCCAGCCATCATGCGGCGTGGTTTGGAAGTGCCACACAATTTTTCCGGTATTAGGGTCGATAGCTAAGCGCGACGACGAGAAGTAGTTATCGCCCGGACGTAGGTGAGAGTTCCACGGTGCAGGGTTACCCGTACCGAAAAATAGCAAGCCTGTATCTGAGTCGTAAGTACCACCTAGCCACGTTGCTGCACCACCGGTTTTCCATAAATCAGCAGGCCATGTTTTACCTGGCGCGCCGCCTGAAATACCATTTTCGGTTTTCTTACCGTCTTTCCATAGATACCCCATGTGCCCTTCAACGGTAGGTCTAACCCATAGCTGTTTGCCAGACTTCGCGTCGTAAGCATACACTTTACCGACGATCCCGAACTCACCACCGGAAATCCCTGTAATGACTTTTCCGTCAACTACAATAGGCGCTGCAGTAATGGCGTAGCCCGCTCGGTAGTCTTCAACTTTTTTCTTCCAAACAGTTTTTCCCGTGTCTTTATCCAGTGCTACTAACTTGGCATCCAAGGTGCCAAATATGACCAGGTTATCGTAAAGCGCAACGCCACGGTTTATTACGTCACAGCAAGGCATAATGCCATCGGGCAAACGCGCCTCATACTGCCATAGCTCTTCACCAGTTCTCGCATCGATGGCCCACACACGAGAGTAAGAGCCGGTTACATACATCACACCATCTTTTACCAGAGGTTGCGATTCTTGACCCCGCTGCTTTTCACCACCTAATGAGAACGCCCACACAGGACGTACTTCTTCTACTGTATCGCGGTTAATGGCGGTTAGCGGGCTGTAGCGCTGAGCTTTCAAGCCCATTCCATACGTCACTACGTCGTCAGTGGTAACGTGGTCATTTTGAATATCTTTGTCGGTGACAACAGCATGGACAGGAGTTAACGCACTTGCACAAACCAGCATAGATAGGGCAAGTTTTTTAATTGGCATATTATTATTCATAACGGTTCCTAGTTGCATGTAGGCCATAAATGGTCTGTTTCAGACTATTCGTTAGGATTAGCATAGCTAGGGGGGATGTCGATGCCTATGCAACAGCGGAGTGATTTGACTCCTCCTTTAGGAGGAGGAATGAAGGGCTATTTTCCCTTTTGATCAATGCCTTTACGCTTTCACGTCTTTTTAAAGTAATGCGTTCTTCCAATACTGATAGCAGTGTTAATAATATGAAGGCTGCTGGCAATAGAGTTATTGCCTAAAGTGCTACCGGTTAACATGCTAGTGTTCGAAAAGCTGTAATTCGAAGCCTGTTAACCAGCGTGCTATTGTTTAAAGTGCTAATGTTCTGATCGCTTTTTGTCAGATGCTTTTATACTGGATTATCTTATTCTGAAAGCTCTTGCCCCGCAAAATAAGGCGGCATCTCATAAATGGTTTTGTATTTCTCAAATAACCGTTGCATATCACCCTCAACCACCATTCGCGTAATTACATCACCAATTTCATAGCCAAGCGCGCGATAATTAGTATGAACAGCAAGTCCTATGTCCCACTTTTGCTTTCCAATAAGCGGAAACGCGTTGCTTGCAAGGCGATATTGCTCATTATCAACAAACTGACTGAGGTAGGATATTTGCGAGCGCAATCCCATTACCGCTTCGACGGTTCCTGCTTTCATCGCGTCAATCGCTTCTGCGTTTGAGCCATAGTGCGATGTTTTTTCTCGCAATCGGCCGCCAAACGCTGACGTTAAGTAAAAGTGGGGAATGCTGTCTATTTCCGCACCAATCGTGTGATACTGAAACATGCCCATGGTTTCCACTTCGGGCAAGGTTTGCGTGTTGTGAATGATTTGCCAGCTTTCACGCTGATAGGGGGCAAACATATGAACGAGCTCATTAACCAACAAGCCCACGTCGTCACGTTTTTGAGAAAAGCTTGGGTCGTAAGGCGCGCGCATCATCACATCGGCCTTAATGCGGTGAATTATATGGCCCTTCCATAGGTAATTTCTGAAATCGTCCTCTGTCGTTTCACCAGGTGTCATCCATATCAGTTCTAGCTCAACACCAAGGGCGCTCGCGATTTCACGGGCGATATCAATATCAATACCTGTGGGGCTGTCGTTTTCAATAAATGAAAATGGAGGATAGTCGGTGTACACCGCAATTCTAATTAAACCGCTGTCTTTAATATCGTCTAACGATCTTGCTTCTCCGAACGCAGAAAGCGCAGAAACCGTTATCAGGCAGAGTAAAGTGAAAATAACTCGAAAAGGTTTAACTAACTGCACAGCTTACCCACTTATTCAATCGAACTTCTTAAGCATACTAAGGGGTTAGCGTGATTTTACTAATGCTACTTTAGCGCCATAGCATTCCTCCTTTAGGAGGATGTTCTTCGGGAAAATTGCCATATACCCTTATGTCAGACAAACAGATATCAGCAAAAGCATGCAGCTGAGCTCGGGGTGGTATATGGCAAAGGGTGTAAAAAGCACGGTTGAAAGACGATTAACCGGTAAGCGTTATCAAAAGTGTGTAGCGTCACTTTTTTGCTGCGTTCTGTTATCGTTTTTAAACAGCGCGCTCGCATTTAATGAAGCGCGATCTTCTCAGGCCCAACAAGCTGCACCTCAGGCCTCTTTTGCCACTATTGTGGTCATTTACATAAAAATTGCGGGCACATCTCCACCAGGCACACCAGATTATTTAAAGTCCCCCAGCAATGAGGGGACAGCTGGCGCAAGTGTGGCGATAGAGGATGCCAATATCACGGGAAAATTTCTTGGTTATCAGTTTGAGTTAACTGAAATCAGTGTGCCTTCTATCGGCGAACTCCAAGCTTCTTTAGCTAAAACACGCCAGCACTCTGCTTCAAGTACTAACACAAATCACAAAGAAATAAGCAGCAATCAGCAAGGCAACATTGCACCTGTTGTACTACTGGATATGCAAAGCAGTGATAAGGTAAAGGCTGCCTCAATTGAGCAGTTGATTACCACTATTCAAAGCACGCTTCCTAATGCCGTATTTTTTAACGTAGCTAATAGCGATGATTTGCTGAGACAAAATTCATGTCGCCTGCCCTTGTTTCATACAATCCCCAGTTATCAGATGAAAGCCGACGCGCTAGCCCAGTGGTTTCGCACTAAGCGAATTGACGAGATATTTGCAGTTTACGGAAAAACCGCTGACGATGCTGCATACCTAGCCGCGTTTAAACGCAGCGCTAAAAAATTTAAGCTTTCACTTGTTGAAACTAAACAGTGGCAGGACAGTTTTGATTTACGCAGGGCTGCCTTTGCTGAAATTCCTCAATTTACGCGAACAACAGAAACCTATCAGGCTGTTTTTACCGCTGATAGCGCGGCACAATTCGCGTATAGCCTACCCTTTAACACCTATTATCCCGTACCTGTGGTAGGCGCTGCCGGCCTAAAAGCACTAGGTTGGCATTTTACCCACGAACAATGGGGCGCCCGTCAGCTTCAAAGCCGTTTTAACGATACGTTTAACAGACACATGAATGAAGTCGACTTCGCCGCGTATCTTGCGGTAACGGCGGTGGCAAATGCTGCACAGCAAGGAAGCGATTTAACGCAGCGGGGAATACTTAAAACCTTGCTTAGCGATCATTACACGCTAGGTGCCTATAAAGGTCGTCCCCTTTCTATTCGCTCCCACACCCACCAATTTCGTCAGCCTATTGCGCTGGCCCATGAAGACGCACTGGTGACTCATGCGCCCCTTGAAGGCTTTTTGCATCAAACCAACGAACTAGACACATTAGGCGCAACACACACTACCTGTAAGGACAAGTTATGAGCTATCGCTTTGCACTCTTGCTTGGCAGTTTAATGGCAGCCTTTGCCTTAGCACTTCCTCAAGCCTTTGCACTTCCTCAAGCGTATGTCACTAACGAAAAAGACAACACGCTATCTGTCATTGATATGACGACATTTGATGTGGTTGAAACTATCGAGGTTGGAGAGCGACCCCGAGGGTTTATTTTAAGTGCAGACCAGTCCCACGCGTATATCTGTGCCTCTGATGCTGATCGCATTCAAATTATGGATTTGTCTACCCATTCCATAGTGGGCGATCTTCCCTCAGGTGCAGATCCTGAAACCATAGCATTACATCCTAACGGCACCACTATTTACACAGCTAATGAAGACGATGCCCTTCTTACTGTTATCGACATTCCAACGGCTCAGGTCATTTCTCAGATAGATGTGGGCGTAGAGCCTGAGGGGCTGGCTGTGAGTCACGACGGCAGCATGATGGTAGTCACATCAGAAACCACTAACATGGTGCACTGGATAGATACCAAAACGCATGAAAATGTTGCAAATAGCTTAGTTGATGCAAGACCCAGAGATGCTCACTTTACCAAAGATGACAAGTACCTTTGGGTAAGCTCGGAAATAGGTGGCACCGTTAGTATTTTCGATACTGCTACTAAGCAAAAAGTGAAGACCCTTTCCTTTGCGATTAAAGGCGTTTATCGCGACAAGGTTCAGCCAGTGGGTATTGTGCTTATGAAAGATAAGCCCTACGCCTTCGTGGCGCTTGGCCCAGCGAATCGCATAGCGGTCATCAATACCGATACCTTTGAAGTGGAAGACTACATTTTGGTTGGGCGACGAGTGTGGCAATTAGCGTTTAACCAAGATCAGTCTTTATTGCTGACCACTAACGGTGTAAGCGGTGATGTTTCTGTCATCAATACCCACACGTTAAACGTAGAGCATACGGTAAAAGTGGGGCGTTACCCTTGGGGCGTGGCGGTTAAATGGAAATAGCGGTTCAAGCGGTTTCACATCAGTACGGCGGCCACCACGCGCTGGACAATATAAATCTTTGCCTAAAACCAGGCTTAACCATGCTGCTTGGGCCAAATGGCGCAGGCAAAAGTACCTTATTTGCGCTTATTACGGGCCTTCAAAAACTCACGCAAGGCAGCATTACCTTTGATGGTGCTACCCTGTCTCAATCTCGCACAAGTATTATGGCGAAAATGGGCGTGGTATTTCAGCAAAGTACCTTAGATATCGACTTATCAGTAAAACAAAATTTGTCCTACTTTGCTTCGCTCCACGGCATAAGTACCACTAGCGCGCTATCTCATATTCAAGGCCTGCTCGACGAGCTCGATCTTACAACTAAGCTCAACACAAAAATTAGAAACTTAAATGGCGGGCACAGACGTCGGGTCGAGTTAGCTCGCTGCCTTATTCACAAGCCATCCTTGCTGCTACTAGACGAGCCTACCGTTGGCTTAGATATAGAATCCCGTCATCTTATTTTGCGGGTAGTACAAGCACTCGCTCATTCGCAAAACGTAAGTGTACTATGGGCCACGCATTTATTTGAAGAAGTGAAGCACAACAACAACTTGATAGTCTTATCAAAAGGACGAGTGTTAGCCCACGACCAATGTGAAGCCTTGTTAGCCAAGTATCATCAACAAGATATTGAGCACCTTTGGCAGCATTTGATGCAGGAAGGCTCCTGATGTATTGGCGCTGTTTTGTGGGCGTACTTACCCGAGAGATGCTGAAGTTTTGGCAGCAACGTACACGCCTGTTAAGTGCATTGGTGCGCCCGCTGCTTTGGCTATTTGTTTTTGCCGCAGGGTTTCGTTCGGCCCTGGGTCTTTCAATGACCGAGCCTTACGAGAGTTATATTTTATACGAAGAGTACATTGTACCTGGGCTTGCCGCCATGATTGTGCTTTTTAATAGTATGCAAAGTTCATTGTCCATGGTGTACGACAGAGAAATGGGCAGCATGAAAGTACTGCTGTTAAGCCCGGTTCCCCGCCCTTTTCTGCTAGGCAGCAAGCTTATAGCCAACACCTTGGTAAGCGCTATTCAGGTGTACATCTTCTTTGCCTTTGCGCTTTTACTAGATGTACGCCTATCTGCGTTGGGATACGTTTATGCGTTACCTGTTATTGCACTACTGTCATTGTTTTTAGGTTCGTTAGGCTTATTACTGGCAAACTATATTAAGCAGCTAGAGAACTTTGCCGGGGTAATGAACTTTGTCATTTTCCCGTTGTTCTTTCTATCAAGCGCCCTATACCCGCTTTGGAAAATGCGTGAGGCCAGCGAATGGCTGTATCAGATTTGCGTCTTTAACCCCTTTAGTAGCGGCGTAGAATTACTGCGATTTGCGCTCTATGAAAAACTCGAACACAACGCGCTTGCCGTTGTACTTTGCCTGACAGCTATCACTTTTATTTTCGCTGTGAGAAGCTTTCGCCCCAAAGCCTCAAAAGGGCGCTTCTCGTGATAAAAGCAAACCTAACATGGGCTGATGAAAGCAATAAAGTTGAAACGTTAGACGATAGTGACTGCTTACTTATTTTAACTACACCCACGTTATTGGCGAGCCAACTATTTCACTTTTCAACACCCGCTAAGACATACATTGAGCAGATTTTTGACGATGAAGGTTTTGCAGGAAATAAAGGCGAATGTGTATTCGTACAAGGCCTTAAGGCGTTTAAAACAAGTTACATCTCAGACACTGAAAACAGCGGACAAAACGAAATTAGCCAACAATTAGCTGATATAAAACGGGTGCTGTTTTATGGTGTCGATTTTGCGCTTTTTGAAGCGTCAGATGCACCCAACATCTCTAGCCGTGCCTGCACTTTATCTAAAACTAATGACCCCTCCATGGTTAACCGCTCAAGCTACGCTAGCGATTCAAACTCCGCGTTTTATTCAAAAGGCACTAGTGACTTGAACCAAACTAACGCGCCAGCATTTCGCTACCTAGAACAGCAGTTCGATGCATTGTTTAAACAGCTTAAAAGCGTGTCGGTAACCTTGGAAAAGCTGTCGTTAATGGCGCTTTCTACCACTGAAACAGCAAGCAGTGACCCAGTTAACACCATGGCGAGCCATTCACAGTTTCTGAGTGCGCTACTTAGAAGCTATTTCAAGCACGGCTATCACTTTAAAGGCTATAAAACGAATAATCGATCGGTTTCTAGCAGTCGAGTCCGCGACGACAACAACAACGCAAATAGTGTTGAAAAAAACGCCGCAACTAATGAAGCCATTAATCAAGCAACTGATATTAGGGGCACGCTGTCTCTTGCATTAGATGCCAAGCATTTTAATAAAGCACAAAAGCGTCTCGTTTCACACACTATCCGCTATGAATCAGCCCTGAATGCCGCGATGACGTGGGCTAAAGATCTCGCCCACATGCCAGCCAACTTATGTACGCCAGATTATCTGGCCGAACAAGCTCTGCATCTGGCGCAAACCTTTAATACGGTGTCTTGCGATATCCTCAATGAAAGTGCGCTAAAGCAATTAGGCATGAACGGGTATTTAGCGGTAAATGCAGGTTCACAGTTTGCTGCCACCATGCCTATTCTTCGCTATACAGCCAAAGGTTTAGAGAATTCACCGCCGGTAGTGTTAATCGGCAAAGGCGTAACGTTTGACAGCGGCGGCATAACGTTAAAACGCAGCCCTGATATGCGCCATATGATTTACGACATGGCAGGCGCTGGCTGTGTATTGGGCGTCATTCAGGCGGTTGCCACACTGGGGTTAAATATAAATATTGTAGGTATTGTGGCGAGCGCTGATAATGCGATTGATGGCAAAGCCTATCGCCCGGGTGACATCATTACTATGCACTCAGGAAAAACCGTGGAAGTCATGAGCACTGATGCAGAGGGGCGTATGCTTATGGCCGATGCAATCAGCTACGCGAAACAGTTCTCCCCCTCGGTTATTATTGATATTGCAACCCTAACCGGCGCTGCTATCAGCGCACTGGGGCACAAAGCCACTGCGCTTTTTAGCAACGCTCCAGCACTTGAAAGTGCGTTAGTTGAAGCGGGTGAACTGGCTAACGACAGGTGCTGGCCTTTCCCACTTTGGCCAGAATATCAAGACGCCATTACCTCTCAGCACGCGGATATGATGAATACGGGTATAAACTCTCCCGGTGCTATTTCGGCAGGCTGCTTTCTCTCTCGCTTTGCTGACGGCACGCCGTGGGCTCACCTCGATGTAGCAGGAACCGCTTTTACCTACACCAAATCGTTATCGGCGACCGGCCGCCCTATTCCTTTGCTGTTATCTTACTTAAGCAGCTGCGCAATCAAAAATAATCAATAAATCATCAAAATTCATGACAGTTCTCCTCCCTTAGGAGGATATCTGTTAACACATATTCAACATATACTCAGTCATGCGTTTAATCATAAAGAAGAGGAACAATTATGTGGACTAAACCCCAATACACAGAAATGCGCCTTGGTTTTGAAGTAACTCTTTACATCAATAACCGCTAGGCAACGCCCTCTGGGATGATGAACAAAAAGGCTGCCGACGCAGCCTTTTTTTACTTGTAGTATGGAGTTGTTATGCACGTATTGATTCTTGGTGCTGCCGCCGGGGGTGGATTTCCGCAATGGAACTGCCACTGCCCAAATTGTAAGGGTTTACGCGAAGGTAAAATAAAGGCGAAAGGCAGAACACAGTCGAGCATTGCTGTCAGTAGCGATGGTAAAAATTGGGTTCTCATTAATGCCTCCCCCGATTTAAGGGAGCAGATAAATAGCCACCCGCAGCTGTGGCCCGACGCCCATGTGTCTCGCGGCACACGCATAAGCGCAATTGTGCTTACCGACAGTCAAATAGACCATACGACAGGCCTGCTAACATTGCGCGAAGGCTTACCCCTTCCCGTTTATTGTACCGATGTAGTGGCCGAAGACCTAACCACCAGCTTCCCGCTTTTTACCGTATTAAAACACTGGCACGGCGGACTACAGCAGCATTCAATTAATACCGATTATCATAAACGCTTTGTACCCAAAGGGGCAGAAGGACTGACTTTCCAACCGGTGGTATTAGAGTCTAATGCGCCCCCTTATTCGACATATCGCGACAACATTGTGCCGGGCAACAATATCGGCCTGAAGATAACTGACGACACCACGGGCAAGGTGCTTTTTTACGCGCCGGGATGTATGCAGGCAAACGACACAGTAAAACAGGTGATGCGCGAATCTCACTGCGTGCTATTTGACGGTACGCTGTGGGCCAATGAAGAAATGATAGATCACGGCTTTAGCAACAAGCTGGGCACTGATATGGGACACATGCCGGTTAATGGAAAGGGCGGAGCCATTGCGCTGCTAAATGAATTTAACGTTGAGCGTAAAGTACTTATTCATATCAACAACACAAATCGCGTGCTTGACGAAGACTCCAGTGCTTATCACAGCCTGTGTGAGCAAGGTATTGAATTGGCTTACGACGGTATGGAAATTGAGGTGTAGTAATGACAGAACACGCATGGTCTAGACAAGAATTCGAACAAAAACTGAGAGAAAAAGGCGCTTACTACCATATTCATCACCCGTTTCATAAACGCATGAATGAAGGACACTGCAGCGTTGATGAGATTCAGGGTTGGGTGGCCAACCGACTGTATTATCAAATGGCGATACCGGTTAAAGACGCGGCAATTTTAGCGAATTGCGAAGATCAATCGGTACGCAGAACTTGGATCCAACGAATTATCGATCACGATGGACGGGAAGGTGAAGACGGACTGGGCGGCATAGAAGCCTGGTTGCGGTTAGGCGAAGCGGTAGGCTTGAACCGCAGTGAATTACTTGATGAAACCCACCTGTTGCCAGCGGTTAAATTTGCAGTAAATGCCTATGTGAATTTTGCCCGCCGCGCGTCGTGGGAAGAGGCTGCCTGCTCATCGTTAACTGAAATGTTTGCCCCTGAAATACATCAAAGCCGATTAGATACCTGGCCTAGGCACTATACATGGATTGATAGTGAAGGCTTTACCTACTTTCAAATGCGGTTAAGCCAGGCGCGCCGTGATGTAGAGCATGGCCTGCAGATTACCCTTGACCACTTTGTTACCCGACAACAGCAAGAACATGCGCTCAATATACTGCAGTTCAAAATTGATATTTTGTGGAGCATTGCTGATGCCATTTGCTTTGCCTATGAATATAAGAGAAAGCCGTTTGATGGTATTGCCGACCAGCGGGTGTGCCATAAAGGGAGGTTTTAATGATGTCGAATTTACGATCGCAAACCGAGCACCACTTAGATGCTGATAGCGTCGGTGCTGATAACGTGGAAGATAACATTGAAAATAGCAGCAGTCACAACAACGAGGGCGGCCGCACAAGAGACAAAACAGCTTCTTTAAATCCGCTTTTTCGCATGCAGTACGAGAAAGCTCAGGGTTGTTATGTTTTGTTGTTCCCCGAAGGAATGATCAAACTTAATCCTTCTGCGGCAGAAATTCTTAAGCGAGTAGATGGCAGCAATACGGAAAATGCCATTTGTGCTGAGCTTCGCCAAGCGTTCCCTGATGCACCTGAAGATTTAGAAGAAGATGTTCATGCATTTCTGGTTCATGCCGAGCAAAAGAAGTGGATCCGCTATGACGAATAATACAGACGTTGATTTACAAGCCGACGTACCAAATAGCGTAACGCCACCGCTGTGGCTCCTAGCCGAAATTACCTATCAGTGCCCATTGCATTGCCCCTATTGCTCTAACCCGGTAAACATGGAAGAAACATTTAACGAGCTCTCTACTGAGCACTGGGAGCGTGTGCTGCGTGAAGCGCGGGAAATGGGCGCCGTGCAATTGGGCTTTTCTGGCGGGGAGCCATTGCTTCGAAAAGACTTAGAGCACTTAGTCGCTTATGCGCGGGCTTTGGGTTTTTACACCAACTTGATCACCTCTGGCATTGGCATGACAGAAAAACGTATTGCCAAACTCAAAGAAGCCGGTCTTGACCACATTCAGCTGAGCTTTCAGGCAGCCAATGCTGAAGTCAACGACTTAATAGGCAACAAGCGTCACTCATTTGAACAAAAACTTAAAATTGCGAAGCTGGTAAAACAATACAACTACCCTATGGTGCTTAACTTCTGTATTACCGCGCAGAACATTCACGAAATAGAAGACGTGATGGCGCTCAGCGAGCAGCTGAACGCTGATTTTGTCGAGCTAGCTACCGTACAGTATTACGGCTGGGCCTATGAAAACAGAGACCATCTGTTACCTACCTTACAGCAGCTACAGGAAGCTGAGGCCGCAGTGAACCGCTACCGCGCGCAACAAAACGGTAAAGGCCCAACCTTCATATTTGTGTCGCCCGACTACTACGAATCTCGCCCTAAGGCGTGCATGAATGGCTGGGGCACAACGTTTTTAACCGTAACGCCAGATGGCAGTGCCCTTCCGTGTCACAGTGCAAAGATATTGCCCCTTCGTTTTCCTAATGTGAAAGAACGCTCGTTGCACGATATTTGGCACCAAGACTTTAGCTTTAATCATTTCCGTGGCGATAGTTGGATGCCTTCGCCCTGTAGGGACTGCGATGAAAAAGATAAAGACTTTGGCGGCTGCCGATGTCAGGCCTACCTGCTAACAGGTGATATGTATAAGACGGATCCGGTTTGCAGCAAGTCGCCCGATCACCATTTGATGAAAGGCATTACCGATAAAGCAGGTACTGCACCGTCGAAGGCACTACAGTATCGGAAGGTGGAAAAGCCGATTCCCATCCTAGAAGTAAGTGCTACGAGGTAAGTACTAGGAAGTAAATGGGCTGCGATAAGTACGAAACAAAAAGAGATACCGTTAAACCGCAATGATAAAAGTGTATGTCTGAATTTCATTTCATTGACGCCGGCTCTGGGTCAAAAGTGCATAGCGTTGTTTTTGCGCTAAAAACCCCTGCAGCAGGCCACACTGGGTTGTCTCATTTAGCTGAGCACATGAGCTTTCGACGCTCTCACCAATACCCAACTGCCCACGAACTTTTTACGGCCAATACACTTCTGCCCGTCACTATTAACGCTACCACACTCGCCGAGTACACCTTCTTTTTCGCTTCGTCTGAAAAAGCAAACGTGCTGCTTGATGCTGTAAATTACCTGTACTGTGGCCTGCTTAACCGGGATTACGGTACCGATGAGGTTACCCTAGAGCGTGACGGGGTTATTTTTAACGAGCTCGCCATGCTAGAGGCAAACAGCGACTATGCATTAAACGCCGCTATTCGATTAACCGATACCAATAAAAATGCCTATCAACACGCGGGTGGTTTTACACAAACTATAGGCAGCAACAGCATTCAAGCGCTTCAAGACTACAAGCGCCAGTGGTATCAGCCAAGCAATATCACCACGCTGGTTTATAGTAATTCAGCCCACTTTTTTGAACAGTGCAAGGAGGTTGTTACAGCCTTGAGCGAAGAAATAGCCGTGAGCGCAATGAAAGCGCAGAGCGTGGAAACAGCCTTGAGCGCTGAAAAAACCTTGAGCGAAAAAACAGCCCTGAGCGCTGAAACAGCCTTGAGCGAGAAAGCAGCTTCGAGCGAAGAATCAACACTGAACAGAAACGCCTCTCTGAGTCAGCACGCATCTCAACGTGAACACTCACATTTAGACAAAGAAGCCTCTCTTGATGCGCAAACGACAAAAGGCGAAAACGAATCAATAAGGCATGTATTAACCTGGTGGTTTCCTCAGTACTTTTTAAATGGTTTACTACAGCAAGAAGCAACACTTAGCACCGTAGCAGGCCTTGAAAACACTTTATTTATCGACCCCGAAATCAATCAACAAGGCAATTTTGCAATTCGCCTCGTCACAAACGAAGCGATGAAGGAAGTAGCAAGCGAGCTTTCGATAGAAGCACTTCCAAAGCTTTCACAAAATCTGACACACAAGCTCGTGAGCGATGATTATGATAAAAGGCTGCGACAACTAAAACATGTGGTATCCGCGTGTCTTGCCTCATTTGATATTAGGCCTTCAAAGCCAATGCCAGACACTGATAAACACGCAGAAGGTGTGGGGGCGGCTATTCACTATTTTGCGCAACTAACAGATGCGTTGGGTTCTAACGAGTGTGCCGCCAAAGATTGTTCCACCAAAAGCGCTTATTTGGCGAGTGCTAATAAGGTATCGCACTCCTATCTAGGGGCTCTACCTTCACCAGAAAAGTCAGTCGCTCGCGAGCGGATTAGAAAGGCACGTAAGGGATTTTCCGCGCAAGCCAGCGCTTCCAAAAGCGACCAATCACTTTTAGTGCCGCGTCTTACCTCTAAATACCGACATTTTATTGCGTTAGAGCACTTGCCTGCACTTCCACGTTTATTGCAGCCACTCGCCAACAATACCACCAATTTGAAACGCTTTAACGCTGAACACATTGCTTTGCATTTAACGCCGTTTTCCACTCCATCGCCCTCAATAACTCTAGAGTCGGCTTCTCTAAATTCTGCTTCTGGTTATTTGGCCTCGCACTGGGTGTATCGCATCGCGTTCTATCAACAGTCAAGACTACAAGCGGTACTGGCACACCACCTTTTCTGGCAACCAAGAACCTCGGGGGAATGCTACGCACTGGGCGCTGCAACCTATGAAAATAACCTTTTTCTATTTGGTGCCAGCGACACAAATATCACAGAGCGTGAAAACTGGTGTCATAAGGTTTTATCGATTCTCTCGTAGGGAATTCGGGAAAAAACACTGCTACCAATTTATGATACTTCCTCCCACTTAAGGAGGATATTTTTAGGGAATGGTTAAGGCAATACTGAAAGTATAAATAATAACGAAGCAGTCAAGACCATGCCTACGCGAATTTCTACTAAAAGCTCTAGCCAAAACGTTGCACAATCCCCAACACATCAACTTGCCCGTTCACCATTTGCTCTTGCGATTATTGCAAGCGCTGTAACCTATGCGTTTAGCTCTGCTGCAGAAGCTAACGATGCAATGGACCACTACGAGGTTATAGAGGTACAGGGAGCGACACCGCTTAGTGCCAACAGCAATAACTCTGCTGTATTTGGTAACGTTCAGACACTCACTCAAGACGATATTGAAGGGAGCGTCAACCGTTCACTACCGGAGCTACTCAAAACTCAACTGGCAAGCGTGAACCTAAACGATGTTCAAAACAATCCGTTCCAACCCGATCTACAATACCGCGGGTTTACTGCCTCTCCGCTGCTTGGTCTACCTCAGGGCATTTCGGTGTACTTGAACGGCGGTCGGGTTAATGAAGCGTTTGGCGATACTGTGCATTGGGACCTAATGCCTCTAGATGCTATAGATACCGTTTCTTTGTACTCTGGTTCAAACCCTCTGTTTGGCCAAAACACGCTAGGCGGCGCCCTTGCGCTAAGAACGAAAACAGGGTTTAGCTTCAACGCCAACGAAATAGATTTACAGGCTGGACAATTCGGCCAGAAAGCCGCGTCTGTGGAATCGGGTGGTCATAACGAGCACTGGGCGTATTATGTGAACCTGAATCACTATGAGGAAGATGGCTGGCGCGACTATTCGCCATCTGAAGTGCAGCAAGTATTTACATCGCTTGCCTATAAAAGTGACAAAATGCATCTCGACATGAACCTGTTTATGGCCGATAACGAGTTACTCGGCAATGGTGCGTCACCTATAGAACTGCTGGATATTGAAGGAAGAGAAGCGGTCTACACCCACCCCGATCAGACCAACAACGAACTTACGCACGTTAATATAACCGGTGATTTCGTTTTAACTGACACCTTATCTTTAACCGCCAATATGTTTTATCGCGACACACAAACTCAATCAATCAACGGCGATGACAGTGATTTTGGTGCCTGCCAGTTCGCTGATGGACGCGTAACACTGTGTGAATTTGAAGATGATGACGACGATGATGATGATGATGCTCCGCTTGATAGTGATGATGATGGCGACGACGATGATGACGATGATTTGCCTGTTGTAGGCGAAGGCGACGATATAGAAGCGGTTGAATTCATTGGCTTTGATGACGACACCGCGCTTGCCGAAATATCAGATGTGGACGCAGATGAACTTGATGGAACATACAATACGGGCCGGACAGACGCCAAAGCTACTGGGTTATCTTTTCAGCTAGCAAAACAATATGCCTTAAGCGGCTTCAGTTCAGAGTTAATTGTTGGTGCCAGCTACACCAAAGGAGATGTTAACTACGCCGCTGATACTACATTTGGTATTTTGGAAAACGAATCTGCACAAGACTCACGCACCGTTTTACCCATCGACGGGCTCATGGCACAAGAAGCCAGGGTTAGATTAGATGTAGACACCACCGCATGGTCGCTATTTTTCATGAATAGTACACAGCTCTCTTCAGCCGTATCACTCAATCTTGGTGGACGTTTTAACCGAGACCATATTGTTATGGAAGACCTGATTGATGACGGTGAAGGTTCATTGGACGGCAATCACCGTTTTACCCAATTTAACCCAGCGGTAGGTGTAGACATTACTATTGATGAGCAAAGCCAGTTGAATCTTGCAATCAGCCAGTCTTCAAGAACGCCAAGCCCAGCAGAGTTAAGCTGTGCAGATGAAGACGACCCGTGCCGCTTACCGAACGGTTTTGTGGCCGATCCTCCTCTTGATCAGGTGGTCACCCAAACTATTGAAGCGAACTACACCACACGCATTGATAACATCGACCTGATGCTAAATGTTTTTCACAGTAGAAGTAAGGACGACATTATCTTCCAACAAGCAGGCTCTGTTGCCTCTCGCGGATACTTTATTAACGTTGATGAAACCCAGCGTCAGGGCGTTGAATTCAGCGTAGGCTCAACGTGGGAAAAACTAACCTACCGGTTAAACTACAACTATCTTAACGCAACCTATGAATCAACATTCACGTCGTTTAGCCCCTTTAACCCTCAGGGTCCAGACAGACTCGTAACACCAGGTGACAAAATTCCAGGCCAGCCAGAGCATTTAGTCAAGCTCTACGCAGATTACGCCTTAACGGATAAAGCGCGTTTAGGCGCAGAAGTTATTTCAGCATCTAGTCAGTACTTTAGGGGCGATGAGGCTAACGAAAACGAAAAGATTGACGGATACGTTATTGCAAACATTTATGCATCGTACCGGTTCAACGACACATTTACCGCATCGCTACGTGTGAATAATGTGTTCGACAAAGACTATGAAACCTTTGGCACGTATGGCGAGGCTGATGAGGTATTAGAAGACATTTATCCCGACGTAGAAGGTGCAGAGTTCGTGGGCCCCGCACAACCGCGAATGGTCAGTGTAAATCTAAAAGCGAGATTCTAATCAGATAGCAGTTGTTACCACACGCGCTTTTATCCACACAAAAGCTGCAAAAAAATCAAAAAAACGCGACTTACTTTTTCACAGTAGTCGCGTTTTTTATCATTTATACATTTAATTTTCCCGCTACTAAAGAAGGAGATTAACACGCCTTACGGCTGATGGCTCAAAATTCAATAGAACCTATTATCAATTTACTGGACACCGAAAGCATTAAAACCAGTCAAAAATAAAAATAAAAAGCCACTGTAATTAATCAACACTACCAATATTGGGACAGTAAAATGAAAAAGAATACATTTACAAAAACCTGTTTATCTATTGCCATTTTAAGCACAGTCAGTAGCCATAGTTTTGCCCAGGACGAGCCCTATTCATGGAATATCTCTGGATGGATAAATGAAGGCTTAACCTATTACGACGACGGTGTGGGTAGTGATGTGGCACAACTTTCAGACAACGGTACAACGCTAGGCAGCCGTATTACGCTTTCAGGGAATTATAAACTGGAAGAACAAGGCATGGACGTGGGCTTTGAGGTCATTATTGAACCTCTTTCAGGCGCACCCAACTACGCCGGTGGTGGCCATCAAACCCCGCTTTTGTTTGCCAATCAGGATAACTTAGACACCTTCAACGGCGGCGACATAGGCCTGTTGGGCAGTAGCCTCTACTTTGGTGGCGACTGGGGTAAAATCACCATTGGTTTACAAAGCCTTCCCACCGATAACATTGCCGTTCTAGCTGATCCTTCTGGCACAATCTGGTCGGGAATTTCTCCATTATTTAGAGCAAATGGCTTCTTTATTCGAGGCGTAGAAGAAGGTTCAACCAATGTCGCGTGGGGTCAATTTGCTCAGTGCTTAGCAACGCCTGGCTTGGGTATTGGTATTGACTGTAACGGCATATATCGCAACGGTGTGCGCTACGATCTCCCTCAAATGGGCAACGTGAGTATTGCAGTAGGTTATGCAAACGACGAAATTTACGATATTGCGGTTAAGTATGCGGCTGAGCACGAAGGCTTCAAAACTAACCTTCATGCAGGTTACTCAGTGAATAAAGATGGCGGTAGCAATGTTGGGGGCAACAGTTCAACTACGCTGCAACTGCAAGCGGGGCTCATGCATATTGAGTCAGGAGTATTTGGGGTAGCCACTTATCAGATGGAAGAAGCTGACGATGCGATTGTTGGGTCGGGTGACGATACAGATGCTTATTACTTTAAAGCAGGCATAAGAAAACAGTTTAATCGCTTTGGTGATTCTGCTTTCTATGCTGAATATGCCAGTTATAACGACCAATACGGCATGGCTCATTTAGATGGCGTTACCGGCTCAGAGCTTAGTCAATGGGGCGTTGCAGCAGAACAATATTTTGGATCGCGCTTCTTGGTGTACGCGAAATACGAAAATCTAAGTTTAGATATTGATGGTTCAGAATCTGCGCAAGGAATTTATAACAGCGCAGAAGACTTAACCCTAATTCAACTAGGTGGCACTGTGTTCTTTTAATTGAGAATTAAAAATCAGTCATATTTTAACATTGAACTTATATCTAATTACTCTGAAATTTAAAATTACTCGATTCATTTAATTAATGATAAAAAACTGATTAATTTTACACTTAAATAAGAAATTAAAATTAAGCTAAAAGATATGACATAAAAAGCGAGATTCACTCTCGCTTTTCCTATTGAAAAAGGAAAGATCATGAAAAATATATCTCTATTTTCATTACGTTCAGCTCAACCCATTCTGTTAGCCCTACTCTTCATAACGACAGTACATATCGCAGACGCACAGGTCATATTTCAGGAGGACAAAAACAATTTTATTCGCCTTGTTGAAAAGCAAAACGAAACAGACAGTGACATGCGTGCCAACCAGCACCCCTTTACGCTGCAAGAGCAGGATGTATCCGCCATACTTAGCGCTATTCAGGTGGTTAAGAACAAAAATACGTCAACACCGCTTTTTTCCAACGAACAAGTTGCGTTACTTGCCGCCTATCTGCCTGAGGCGCTGCGAACAGCGACTGCTCAGCAAGACGTAATTTTTGCCCTTAGTAAAGAGAAGCGCTATTTGGCAGGCCTTAAAACCCAAACGTATTACGTTGCAGGCAGTATTTTCGTTGCAGACGACCAGCTCAATATTCTTATTGGCGAGTTCGATAAAGTAGCCAATAAAGCCTACGAAATGGCTTATGATCCTACTTCTCAGGGCTTGGTAAAATACGACTTTGATTTTGGTAACCGGAAACAAGCAAAGTTCTCATTCGATTCCCCACTTTCTTTTTCCGCACCTGGTATAGAACTGAAAACAAAAAATCGCTTCGATTGGGTGGTCGCACCGACTCAGCTGGCATTTGAAGCACCTGTAGAAAAGGAAACACTTTCCCCAGCGAATAGGGAAAACACACCCAGTAAGAAAGACGTAGCTGGCTCGGCCCCCTTACCAGCAGAGAACGATATCGTTGCTCGTTTTAAACGGTTAGACGCACTAAAAAAGGCAAACCTAATTAGCGAAACAGAATACGCCGAAAAAAGAAGGCAGTTACTTGACGAGTTATAGAACGAAAGTCCCGTCAGTACTGGTCTTACGTGCTTTTTTATTATAAGCCATTGGTCTTATTAGGCCTGATTTAATGTTATATTAATGTTAACATTGTAAACACGTGAAGTGACTGTTTAGCTTTTAATATTTCGGGGAATTTGGTCACTTTGAAGCGTTTCATTTACGCCATAATTTTGTCTTACTAAAAGGCTTATGTGTGAATAAAACGCCAGCCCAAATAAGTCACAAGGCCAGCGGCAAATGTCGCTTTTTTAGCTGAGGGAAAGACCATGCACCGTATCTTGATAATTGACGACCACCCTATTTTTCGTCACGCAATGATTACCATTTTAGGGAAAAAGTTTCCCGACTCAGAAACCCTCGAAGCCAATTCAATTTCTGAAGCGTTAACGTTGCTAGAGCAAGACGCGAAGTTCGACTTAATCATGCTTGATTTAAATATGCCGGAAACCTGTGGCCTAAACGGACTTTTAGAAATTCGAAACCAACACCCTAACGTACCTGTAGTGATTATTTCCGCTGAAACGGAAAAGCAAAATATACTGCAAACCATTTCTTATGGTGCCGTTGGCTTTATTTCAAAAAGCAGCAAAATTGAAGAAATAGCCACATCTATAGAGAGTATTTTTGAAGGGAACGTGTGTTTACCATCAGAGATATTGAGAACGCCGTCTACCAGAACACGCATGACCAATGACAACGGTATTTCGCCTGAGCAAATTCGTTCATTAACACGAAAAGAGCTGACTGTACTGAAATATCTAACTCAAGGGTTAGCCAATAAAGTGATTGCCTACGAGCTTAATATTTCTGAAACCACGGTTAAGTCTCACGTCTCATCTATTCTCAAAAAATTAGGCGCCAGCAACCGAGTAAAGGTTGTGGCCAGTGCCGCGAATATCGACTTTAACCAATACGTATTTAATTAAGACCTGTTAATCTTTGCTGTGCACCGAAGATTAACAGGCCCCATGTTCCTATACTTTTAGCCATTCAAGCTTGAGACTAGCGCCGCCTTAAGCACCGCGGAGTTAACAGGTTTGTGCAGCAGCTGAATGTCGGTGCCTTCAAGTTCATTCGCTAACGCTTTTGAGTGATTAGCGGTGCAAATCATAATGGGCATTGAAGGCGCGATTTTTCTTACGCGTTTCGCAATGTCTAAACCGGTTTCTTCTTCATCTAGGTGGTAATCGACAATAAGCATGTCGCACTCGTCAAAACTGCCATTATTTACAGCACTGCATTGTTCAAAACCTGAGAAAGTGTCTACTTCCATGTCCCAGTTTGCGAACAACGTTTGCATAGCAATGCGCATATTCGCATCGTTATCAATGTGCCATATATGCTTATCCAAAACGTAATCTGGTAACGATGGCTCCAAAGTATAAAGATAGTCTTGTTCCTGACTCGTATCACACACTTCGGTAATAGGAATAGTCACCGTGAAACATGCGCCTACGCCCTCTTTCGAGCGCACTCGAATATCGTGCTCTAGCAACTTACTCATTTTATCTACAATGTATAATCCCAGACCCAAACTGTAAGAGTAGTTAAAATCGTTTTCTAATCTGGAAAACTCTTTAAAAATAACTTTCTGATCGTCTTCGCTTATACCCACACCTTGATCATAGATGCTAATTTCTAGGTTCTCATTCACCTTTCGTGCTGCCAGTAACACCTTGCCGTTGGCACCGTATTTCATTGCATTTATTAGTAAATTTCGCAATATTCGAGAAAGTAAGTTCACGTCTGTCACCACGAAAGCTTCTTTCAAGCGATAGCGAAAATCTACACTGTAGTCTTTACTGATATGCGTAAACTCTTCGGCTAGCTGCATAAGTAACGGCAATACATTTTCTTGCTGCTTATCGGGCTGTAACACCCCAGCGTCCAGTTTGGATGTTTCAATAAGCGTGCGAATAAGGCCATGTAAATCAGACAGTGAATTATCGAGGGCGGTAACAATGGGGCTGGATGAACTATCCACTTGATCTTTCAATGTTTCGTTGAACAAGATGGCAGCGCTAAGGGGCTGCATAAGATCGTGGCTAATAGCAGCCAAAAATTTGCTCTTTGAATCAATCGCTTCTTGAAGGGCGATGTTGGCGTGATTGAGTTCACGGGTACGCTTTTCTACATTCGATTCTAATTGGTCTTTAGCCGCTTTAAGCTGGAGTTGGCTTTCTACCTGCTGCGACACGTCTGTTGCCAAGACAAAGTGCCCGGTGATATCGCCAGATTCATTGAAATGAGGCAAATAAACTTTCTGTAAAAAGCCAACGTCGCCATGAGCATTTTTTTCTTTGCTTTGAAAGCTCACCACTTCGCCTTGGTTAACACGGCGCAAGTACTGAATAAGATTGGGGTAAACCTCTTTCAGATGGCTTCGGTCCATAGGCATATCATTAATGTCTTGCTCACTAACGCCATACCAATCGCGATAACCTTTATTGGTGTATTGAAACTTTTTATCGGTACCAATGTAAGCAATAAGCGCCGGTACATTATCGGTTATCATGCGGATCCAGCTTTCGTTTTGCTTCAGCGTTTCTGCGTAGTGATGCTGCGATGTAACATTGGTGAACGTGCACAGCGTATTGCCGTCGGGCAGTGTAGTGATGTTGCGTTCAACCACCAATTGCTCGTGTATAATCTGGGTACTTGGCCCCACCGGGTTTAGGTTGAGCCCGCTCCAGTGACGGTTATTTTGAAGGGCATAAATATTCTTACTGTTTACCAGTACGTGCTGGGGCACGTTTGACTGGGTCAAAAACGTGTTATTCCAAAACGCAATGCCACCTTCTTTATCAATGAGCAATATTCCAACATCAATATTATCGATAAGGCTTTGCAACAGCTTGTTTTTCTCTTTAATGACTTGCTCGTAACGATTCGATTCAAGCAGTTTTACTTCAGTGATGTCGTTAAACAGAATAACGTTCCCGCCTTCTTGCGTGGGTCGATTGGTCAGCTGATACCATCGCCGGTTCGACAACTGATAGATCATCCTGCCTTCGACATCAGCAGGCAGGGCACGGCGAATAACCCCGGAATGCTTGGCAGCTTGGGTGATATCGTAATAGTTATCGCCAATTTTAGGGGTAATGGAAAGGTCATCCCAAACAGTTTCAAAGTGCCGATTAAAGAAGATGATCCCGCCCAGTCTATCTAGCAACACCATCGCCTGATTAGTGCTTTCAATGGCGTCGTGTAAACGCTGTTTAACCTGATGGGTTTCTTCGTGAGCCCGCACCAGTTCGGCGTTTGACTGCTCCAGCTTTTGCAGTACTGACTGCAGTTCTTCGGTTTTCTGACTCACTTTTTCAGAAAGTTGAACCGAATGTTCGAAGGCGCGGTAGCTGTGATGATTAAAACCGCCCTCTTCCATGCGATACATCAGCGCTGCGTTTATTTTCTCAAGCTTTTCGTTTTCACGCCGTTGCTCGTAAAGGGCCTTTTGGAGCGCTTCCACGTCGGTAAATTGATTATTGGGCTGCAAAATACACCCCCGTAAACGTTTGGTTCAAGTGAACCGAGTGAATATGCTCGCCATAGGCATTGAAGCCCGCGACATTGTACCTTTGCTGTAGCCGTCTTATTTCGTGGTCGTTTTTGCCCTGTTGAATTTCGAGCCTTCGCAAAAAGCAATCGCAAGCATACACAAATTCGGGCTCGCCAAGCTGAGCGCGCAGCTTGTCTAGTTTACTTTCTAATGCTTCAATGCAGTCACCCAGCTGAACAAATGTAAGAATAATGCCAATATCTACCGCGCAGTAGAAGGTAATGGCGTTAGTGGCCAAATCTACTTTTTGAATAGAGCGGATGAAATATTTGCCCCCTACCATCACTGCAAGGGGAAACATGGAAAACACATCCGGCGTTAAGTCTTCAGCTTTCATTCCCAATAAACTGGCGTAATACTGCGCAGCAGGTTCACCGTTTATTTCATACACGGTTCGCGACTCAGGATCGGCGTGGGTGACCACCAGCTTCGATACGGGAGAGTTAATGTGATCAATGGAGAATACGGTGAAGGGCTTTCCCGTGCCAACAAGCAGCAGTACTGCTGCGTCTCGATGAAATTCACCGTTGTAAAACACATAAGTGGCTTCAAGCTTTAAATCGTCGCCAGCGCTACCGCCTAAGTGTGGAATATTGCCAAATGCGGTCGCAAAGGTTTCTAGAAAATGTTCCTCATGGCGGGTAAGTCCATCGAGCACAGAAATAACGAAGTGCTGCTCTGTATCGTAACGGCGCTCTCTCCCCTGTAAGGCTCGGCGCAAACCACTGGCAATATCGTGGGCTTCATCAAAGTTTACTTCGCCTAAATTAGGCACCAATGCTGTGGCAATAGAAAATTCGTTTTTCAAAAACGCGACGGCCAAAAGTTTTTCTGTTCCGTAGCCGTTTTTATTAAATTCTCCAGCACTGGTGCAGCCAACAATGTTCACGTGCGGAAAACGTGCGGAGATTTCCTTTGCTACGGTGTCTAAGTCAAACAGCGTGCTGGTATGAAAGAGTAATAGCTCTATTTCATCGCACTTAACGTTGGCTAAAATCTCATTGGCCACATCACGGCAGGCTTCTTTAGCACCGTATAAACTAGAATGGTTGTCATCGTTAACCTTGCTATTAGCAGGTTGACTAAGTGCGGACAGGATTGAGGTTTTTGACACGCGTTGGCACCTTTTTCTTTTTATATTTATCGATTTTGCACAAGTCAGGGTTATCTAACGTAACCACACACTCAAGGCACTGAATACATTCAGCATAGTCAATGCTGCCGTCTTGTTCTATAGCATCAATACCACATTTCTTTTGTTTGCACAGCTGACACGGATTACCACAGGCATCTTTACGTGTAAGCAATTTAACTAAAGGGAAACGCCCCAAAATGGCAAGCCCCGCTCCCAACGGACATAAATAGCGGCAGTACACTTTATGAATTTTTAAACTAAGTAGCAGCAATAAAACCGAATACAGTACAAAAGGCCAATATCGAACAAAGTGTAGGGTTATGGACGTTTTGAACGGCTCTATCTCAGCGAGCTTCTCTGCAAGGTTTAGCGAATAAAATGAGCACGCAACAAGCCCTATAAGCAACCCATATTTAATTTTTTGTGCCCGTTTGTGGTGCTGTGGCTTAATTCTAATTTGTTTTATCCTGAGCTTTTCAGCCAGTATTCCCATCATTTCCTGGAGTGCTCCGAAGGGGCAAAGCCAGCCGCAAAATAGTCCCCGCCCAACGATAAACAACGAGACAAATACAAAGCTCCACAAAATAAAAATGACCGGGTCGAGAAGATATACCTCTAAGGAAAATCCGTCGACAATATCCAGTAGCAGCGTGTATATGTTGACAACAGACAGTTGCCCTTGAGCGTAAAAGCCAATAAAAAACAGCACGAACACAAGGGAAAATGCCCGCACTGTATGCACAAACTTGGTGTAAGGCGTCAGCCTTTGCTGGAATGCAAAAAACAACGACAGCGCTACAAGATAAACAACGGTGATGCTTATCGTTAAGGTTCTGTCCCTCCAAATTTTCTGCCACAACGGAATGGGCTTCGCTAACTGAGCCTCAGGATTTTCCATAAATAGTTCACTAGGCAGTGTCACTTTCAAAGGGAACAGATGCTCATCTTGCTCGAAGAAACTCGGCTTAAACGGCACACTAATCGCTATTTCCATTTCTTGGTCAAGTGACAGCCCACCTTTCGATTTTACTCGAAGTACTTTGATCTCGTTGTAGTCGGGCAATGCTTGTGAAAATGCTGGGTCATAGAAGCTATAAAAATCGATATCGCGGATAGCTGTGGGAAAGCCGCCTTGAGATACCCGTAAATGCTCAGGTGTGGTTTGGGGAATAAACTCATCGCTGATAAAACTGAACCCTTTCGTATTCAGTACCATCAGTGCCATTTCACCCGGATTTAGATTTTCCTGTAACCGAGCAAATTCCTCTTCATCTAGCAGGTTTTTCCCCACAACAGGAAGACTTAAAAACGCATAGTAGTGTTCGGCAATGATGTCACCATCAAGAGCAAACTCGCTTTGAATATCGTCAACCGCCCGAACCACTTCTCTCGAAAGCCCTTCGGTATTTTGCTGAGTAATCTGGTGCTTTTGAATGTAGCCCTTGTCCACCAATTCGCTAAAAGTAAGAGGTTCGTAAAAGTCTGGATTGATAATATTGTTGCTAGGCGCAACAAAGCCATCGAGCTTAGCTCTGGCAACGGCTAATGCAGATGTCACGATGGTATCGTTGATAACCAGCACCGATACGGTGGCTTTCGTAACCCCATCAAAGTAGGTAGCGTCTTTGCCTACATTGCTTTTACCACCAATGATAAAACGTTCTTTGACACTGTGCCCTTGATATTGAGCAACGAAATCAAACATGGATTTCTCGCCAAGCCCGTGCAAAAAAATCGGCTCGCTATGCTGCTTGACGAAAAGATCGACCACATTGCCTTGTGTGTCTAGCCCAATCACTACATTAACTGGTTTGCCTGAAAAGCCTATGAAGTCGACAAAGTCATTCGACTCAAAAACATATCCGAGTAGTTGCTGAAGCTGATAGACCGGGGTTACCTTGATGTCAGTGTGCATCTCCCCCACGCGTGTAGCGTTGGGAAATATTTTGTAAATGTCTTGTGGAATGTCTGTCGCGTCAGACTGCGCCAACACATTGGTGCTGAGAAACAGAAAGAAAATGATTGAGGAAAATGCGATGCGCATAAAAGTAGCGGGCGGCGGTAGGCGCCGCCCTCAGGTTTACTTAGAAGAAACCAAGTGGGTTGATGTCGTAGCTTACCAATAGATTTTTTGTCTGCTGGTAGTGATCTAGCATCATCTTGTGGGTTTCGCGGCCAATGCCCGATTTCTTGTAGCCGCCAAACGCAGCGTGAGCTGGATACAAGTGATAACAGTTCGTCCATACGCGACCCGCTTCAATCGCTCGACCCACGCGGAATGCTACATTCGCATCGCGGCTCCATACACCAGCGCCAAGTCCGAAGCTTGTATTATTAGCAATCTCAATCGCCTCTTCTTCGGTTTTGAAGGTTTGAACAGCGATTACCGGACCAAAAATCTCTTCCTGGAACACACGCATGTGGTTTTCACCCTTCAAGATAGTCGGCTGAATGTAGTAGCCTCCATCAAAGCCAGGTAGCTGCTCTTTCTCACCACCAGTGACAACCTGAGCCCCTTCTGACTTACCGATATCGATGTATTTAAGGATCTTTTCGAACTGCTCATTAGATGCCTGTGCACCTACCATGGTGTCTGTGTCTAGTGGGTTGCCACGTTTGATCTTCTGAATTTTTTCCAACACTTTTTCCATGAATGCATCATAGATGTCTTCGTGAATAATCGCTCGAGAAGGACACGTACATACTTCACCTTGGTTGAAGTATCCAAGCACTAAACCTTCCGCACACTTATCAATAAATTCAGGCTCGTGATTCATGATGTCTGGGAAGAATAAGTTTGGCGACTTGCCGCCAAGCTCAACGGTAGATGGAATAAGGTTTTCAGCAGCACAGCGAAGGATATGTCCGCCAACAGGTGTAGAGCCAGTAAACGCAATTTTTGCGATTCTTGTGCTTGTTGCAAGAGCCTGTCCGGCTTCTGCCCCGAACCCGTTAACGATGTTTAGTACACCCGGTGGTAGTAGGTCTTGGATTAGTTCGGCGAACAATAAGATAGATACTGGCGTTTGTTCTGCTGGCTTTAGCACCACTACGTTACCGGTAACAAGTGCTGGCGCAAGTTTCCATGCAGCCATAAGTAGCGGGAAGTTCCATGGAATGATTTGCCCAACAACACCATAAGGTTCGTGGAAGTGATACGCCACCGTGTTTTTATCGATTTCACCAATGGTGCCTTCCTGGCTTCGAATACAGCCTGCGTAATAACGGAAGTGGTCTGCGCACAGCGGAATGTCTGCATTAAGCGTTTCGCGAACGGCTTTACCATTGTCCCATGTTTCCGCAACGGCAAGTAGCTCTAGATTTTCTTCAATACGATCGGCAATTTTCAGAAGAATGTTAGAACGCTCAGCTACTGACGTATCTGCCCAGCCCTTTTTCGCAGCGTGAGCGGCATCTAACGCAAGCTCAATGTCTTCAGATGTTGAGCGTGGGATTTGTGCGATGTCGCTGCCGTCTACTGGAGATGTTGCGGTGAAGTACTCACCTTTAACCGGTGCTACCCATTCGCCATTGATAAAATTACCGTAGCTTTCTTTGAAGCTTACGACCGAACCTTCACTACCTGGCTTTGCATAAATCATAAGAAGTACCTTTTGATAACTTTGCGCGTACCACGCGCACTAACTTGGTTTGTTGTGTAGTTTGATAATGGTACTTTTACGTTGTACCTACCATGATGCGATAGACCGATTTGACTCCTACTTTAGGAGGGGAAACCTATGGCTACTTCTCACTCTTCTCGACAAAAGACACCGATTGAGACGCTGAAAGCTCTGCATCACCGATATAACCGTGTTTAGCCGCAATGGCTGAAAACTGGGAGGGCACCGCGTCGAGCTTTCGCTTAATGACTGTGAGCGCGTTAGAGACAGTCTTAGCCGATAGTCCCAACTCATCAGCAATATCGAAGCGGGATTTATTCATTGCTATCGCAATAAATATTTCGAACTCACGTTTTGTTAATTTGGCAGCAATGTCCACATTGGTATCGAGAAGTTGATTGGCTAAATTTACCGCCAGGCCTCGCTCAATATACTTTTGCCCTTTTGCGACGACCTTAATTGCCGAGATCAATATTTCAGGCGAACTACTTTTACTGATGTACCCCATAGCACCGGTCTGCATGGCGCGGTGCAATATGACGCTGTCTTCGAACATACTGAAAAAGATAATTTTTAAATCTGGATGTCGCTTCAAAAAAATCTTGGCTAAAACAAGGCCACTTTCATTTGAAAGGTTTATGTCTAGGATTAAGATCTCAATGTCACTACTGGCTAATAAACGATGGGTTTGCGCGCCGTTTTCAGCATCAAAAATACGGCAATCGGGCATCATCGCATTGAGTAAAGCCTTATATCCTTCACGCACCACAGCGTGGTCGTCGACAATTAGAATATTCATGCGACGTTAGCGCCCATAAGAGGAGGCATTTTTTTAAGGGTAAGGGACAGCGATACAGCAACGCCGCCATCATCGGGTGAAGTCACACTGCAATTTGCTCCTATACAACGTGCTCGGCTGCGCATTGAAGACATGCCAATATTTTCTACAATGTGGTTCCCTAATCCCCGACCGTTGTCTTTGACCATCACAGAAACACGATGAGTATCGCCATAAATTTGAATGCTAACCTTGGTGGCCTTCGCATGCTTAATCACGTTGTTAATGGCTTCTTGAGCAAATCGGTAAAGATGAATATCTCGCTCATTATCTTCTTGATAGCGCTTTAGATTAATTGACACGTCCCACTGCGTATCGGGCTGTGCTACTTCTTGTTCGTACACCAGCCGCTCAAGCGACGACTGAAGAGAGACTCTATCTAAAACAAGCGGGTGTAGGTGAGCAGTGAGTTTTCTAATTGCATCGCTTATTTGATGTGACATCACTTGAACTTTCTGTGCCGACAGTTCAACAACAGATCGCTCTTTTGCGTTAACCAAAATATAGGCGTGGGCTTTTATCGTGGTCAGCAACTGCCCCACATTATCGTGAAGCTCTCTGGCAAGGTAATTACGCTCTTGCTCTTGAAGAAGAGCTAACTGCTTATCTATTTTTATGAGCTGCTTTTCTTTTGATTTAAGTGCATTTTGCAGATGCTTAAACTGGTCTAACACCCTGTTCATTTCGGTGATATCTGAATGTGGCAGGGGCTGTGATTCCTTGCCTTCTCGAAGCTCAGATAACGCGTCAGCGAGCTGATTTAGCGGCACTAACCTTTGCTTAACCGCCACTTTTAACGTAAACAGCAACAGGACAAAGGTTGCGAAAAACAGTCCCGCCACCAAGGCAAAAAAAGTGAGATTCTGGGTGAGTTCAGTAGCATCAAAAGGCGTAACAATAAGATACTGATTTTCCTGAATTGGGATGATAACGGGTGTGAGTGCAGTGCGCCCAGTTGTCGACATCACTGAAGTCTGCTCTGCCTGAAGGCGCCCCGTGAAATAATGGGCGGATAAGTGAGGGCTAGGCTCTACAATCGCTTCGATATCAGCAACAGGGATATTGAGGTTGACCATTTCTCGCACTTGATTAAGCGCGCCCGTCATCTCTTCCTCAATGTTATCTTGTATGTGGAAGTAGACCAGACAGGTAAAAACCAAAAAGCAGCCAATGAATACGGCCACTATAGCTGTAGATATTTTCGTAAAACCTGACATAACCGCCCCTGCAAGCCTTTTATTACAGGGTTATGCTATACAGGCTACGTTAAAAAGCACATCCTGCAATAGGGGCGAATTCATCCTACCAAGGTAGGATGAATTCTGTTTTGAGCGATGTTTTATTTGGTAAGAACTTAGACTGTTTACACTTATCGGTAAGCCTGTTTCTCTGTGCTACTAGCTTCCCAATCGACTGCTGAATTGGCCTACTGCATCAACGACTTCTTTTGCACCGTCTTGAATTTGTTCGATAACTTCACCCGCCTCTCTGGCGTAGTTGAGCCCTGATTGCGCTTTTTCATCACCTTCATTAACCAAGTTCACTGCGTCGGTGGCCAATGTCTGGTTGTGTTTAACCACGTTGATAATTTCTTCCGTGGCTTCGGTTGTACGCGATGCTAACTGACGCACCTCGTCAGCAACTACAGCGAAACCTCGCCCCTGATCGCCAGCACGTGCCGCCTCAATCGCAGCATTTAGAGCAAGCAAGTTGGTTTGTTCGGCAATAGCACTGATACTTCCGATAATAGTGGCAATTTGTTGAGACTGAGCGTCCAACGCATTAATCCCCTCTTTTGCCCTATCCATTTGCTGCGACAATGAAGACATTTCAGAAAGCAGTTCGCTAATGACTTCCTTTCCTCGTGTGGCGATTTGATCCGTTGTGTTTGAAGAACGGTAGGCGATATCAGCAGCACTGGACACGGCATTTTCTCGTGCCACCTGCTCAGTAATATCAGTAGCCAGCTTAACCACTTTATACATACGACCGTGAGAATCACAAATCGGGTTATAGGTGGCTTCCAGCCAAATAGTGTTGCCGTGAGTATCGAAACGTTCGAATCTTCCTGCGACGAATTCACCCTGAGCAAGTCGTTCCCAAAACGTTTTATATTCGCGGGAATTCGCATACTCCGTATCACAGAAAATTCTATGATGCTGACTTTAATATCGTTAAGGCTGTACTTAACGGTTTTTAGGAAAGCTTCGTTTGCGTCTTGAATATTGCCGTTTAAATCGAATTCAATCGCTGCATTTGACTTATGTAGTGCGGCCACCAAATCTTCGTGTTCTTTCGAGTTGGCTATAGTGCGCGTGAGGTCGTTGAGGTTAACTGAGAATTTGTGAATATTCCCTTTTCCGTCAAAAATAGGTTCAACTACGCCCCTTAACCACGCTTCTTCACCATTTTCACGAAGAAACTCAATCGCCCCCCAGTAATGAACACGCTGCTCGATAGAATCTTTCAGCTTTTTAAAGTGAGGCGTGTTTCTGGCAATCTCGGGAACAAATTCAAAGAAGCGATGCCCTTTCACTTGAGAGAGTGAGTAACCTAGCTCTTTCTCGAACATCTCGTTGACGGCTTCAATTTCACCACGTTCATTAAGATTCAGAAAGATCATTTCTTCGCGCAAGCCATCTCGCACTTGCTTGAGTATATGTAGCTCCTCGCGAAGCGCTTCGTTTTCTTTCACTAAGTGTTTATTGAACATAGGGCCTTCCCTGACAGAGAATTACAGTAATATGCCGTATATCGGCAGTAACCAACCTTGCCTTAACGATAAATTGATTAATCTACACAAGGTTTAGCAAACGGTTCGCTAGACAATGTCTTTTTAACTAGGGCCTGTTGACCTTTGCTGTACATTTTTGCAGCGGTCTGTGTGCCATCTAGACAAGGCGAATGTTTGACGGTTTAGTGGTTCTAAATCGAGAACATTCAACGCAGTATAGATGGCACAAAGGCGCTGCCCGAAGGGGTCGTTATGGAAGCCTTTTACTCTTTGTCACAGTCCTTTAACTTAGCCCGCTAGGCTTGCAGGACTGTTTCGCGATTAAAAGGCTTCCATTTAGACCAAAATTCGTACACCAAAGGTCAACAGGCCCTAGGACGTGTCGGCCTAATTTATTAAAGCCTAGACCACATTCAGCCACTTGTATTAAAGCGTGGCGAGTTTTTCGACGCTGCTACGCTATTTTTTACATATTTACCCTGCAAAAGACAGTAGATAAACGTCTAATTTTTTAGTCGAGAAATTTTGAATGGTATTGCGTAACTTTATCTGTAAGCCATTTTGTAAATACCTGAAAGCGTGCTTGAGAATGAGTTTCTTTGTGTGTGGCCAGCCAGAATGTACGCTTAATATGAATCTCGTTTTCAATGAGTCGAACTAAGCCTGGCTGAGTTTCAGCCATAAATTTAGGTAAAATGCCTACCCCTGCGCCATTTACAAGCATTTGATATTGCGCATTAATACTGGTGCTGCGAAGCGCACTCAATTGTGACAAAGCAGTCTCTTCAATGAACTTTAATTGAGGCGCATACACCAAATCGGGCACGTAACTCACTAAATTGAAGGCGGTGAGCTCTTGTAATGTTCGTGGTTCGTTGTCGCTGATAAGGGACTGGTGGGTATAAAGATAGAGGTTATAGTCAGTTAATTTTTGTGTAACCAGCAAGCCTTTACTGGGCTTTTCTAACAAGATAGCCATATCGGCTTCTCGTTTGTTCAGGTTTAAAAAGCCGCTGGTTGCCACAAGCTCAATACTGATCCCCGGATACTGCTTTTTAAAATCGGGTAGTAATGGCGCTAAAAACCAGCTACCGAAACCTTCAGAAACACTCACTCTGATCGTACCTGCCAAATGCGAGCGTTCATCACCTAATTCATTTTGTGCCTCTAGAAAGTAATGCTCTGCTTTTTCAATATACGTAACTAGCTCACTGCCATGGGTGGTAAGCACATACCCCTTTTTAGTTAGCTCGAACAACTTGCAATTTAATGAGTCCTCCAGTTTTTTTACACGACGAATTAATGTCGTAGGGTCTACCTTCAAGCCTTTAGCTGCAATAGCTACACGACCATTTCTTGCCAAACCAAGAAACAAACGCATGTCGTCCCAATTCACTTAAACACCTGCATTTTTACAGCACCATACTGCAAGTATATGTATTGTCTTTGCAAACACAAGGTTTCAATATTGTTAAAAATTACAGGAGCTATGTCATGAGAAAGATTGTTCACTTTATTGCAGGTAAAGATTTTGAGGATAGCAGCGAAAATACCGCGTCGGTATTTGCGCCTAACACCGGTGAAGTACAGGCTGAAGTAAGCTTGGCTAACACTTCAACTTTGGCCTATGCAATTGAAACAGCCCAAGCTGCACAGGTTGAGTGGGCAGCAACAAATCCTCAACGACGCGCTCGTGTTATGTTCAAGTTTAAAGAGTTGGTTGAAGCAAACCGGGATCGCTTAGCGGCACTATTATCAAGCGAGCACGGTAAAGTGTTGGTTGATGCGCAAGGTGATATTCAGCGTGGCCTTGAAGTTATCGAGTTTGCCTGTGGTATCCCTCATGCGCAAAAAGGTGAGTATACCGAAGGCGCAGGCCCAGGAATCGATGTGTACTCCATGCGCCAAGCACTTGGTGTAGTGGCAGGTATTACGCCATTTAACTTCCCGGCCATGATCCCAATGTGGATGTTCGGTGTGGCAATTGCCTGCGGTAACGCGTTCATTTTAAAGCCATCAGAGCGCGATCCGTCAGTACCTGTTGAACTGGCAAAGCTTATGATTGAAGCAGGCCTTCCTGCAGGTGTACTTAACGTTGTACACGGTAACAAAGAAGTGGTTGATGGTATTTTAGATCATCAAACTATTAAAGCGGTGAGCTTTGTAGGCTCTTCTGACATCGCTAACTACGTGTACGAGCGTGGCGCTCGTGCTGGTAAGCGCGTTCAAGCCATGGGCGGCGCGAAAAACCACGGCATCGTAATGCCTGATGCTGATTTGGATCAGGTGGTAACCGACTTAGTTGGTGCTGCGTACGGCAGTGCCGGTGAACGCTGTATGGCGCTGCCAGTTGTTGTTCCAGTGGGCGATGAAACCGCTGAAAAACTGAAAGCCAAGCTTATTCCGGCTATTAAAGACATTATGGTAAGCCATAGTGAAGATCCTAACGCTCATTATGGCCCTGTGGTTACTGCTGCTCACAAAGAGCGCGTTGAAGGCTATATCGACCTTTGTATAGAAGAAGGCGCTGAGCTTGTTTACGATGGCCGAACCAGCCAAATTCCCAGCGACAGCCAGGGCTATTTCATCGGTCCAACCTTCTTCGACCACGTGACTAAGGACATGCGTTCATACCAAGAAGAGATTTTCGGTCCAGTACTGCAAATGGTTCGCGCGAAAGATTTCAACGAAGCGGTTAACTTAGCAAGTGACCATCAATACGGTAACGGTGTTGCTATGTACACCCGTAACGGCCATGCAGCGCGCGAATTTGCGCAACGTGTAAACGTGGGCATGGTAGGGATTAATGTACCTATTCCTGTGCCAGTTGCTTACCACACCTTTGGGGGCTGGAAGCGCTCTGCATTTGGTGATACCAACCAGCACGGTATGGAAGGGGTGAAATTCTGGACCAAGGTTAAGACCATTACGCAGCGCTGGCCTGATGGCTCAGATACGAACGACAACGCCTTTGTTATTCCAACCATGGGCTAAGTGAGGAGACTATTATGACCACAGTTGCATTTATTGGCCTAGGTAATATGGGCTCAGGGATGGCAGATAACCTGGTTAAGAACGATTACAACGTATTGGCTTTTGACTTAAGCGAAGCGGCACTGGCCAAAGCCAAAGAAGCAGGCTGCACTATTGCGCAAAGTACCGAGCAAGCTGCTGCTGAGGCCGACATCGTTATCACTATGTTACCAGCAGGCAAGCACGTAAAAGATATCTATTCAAATCAGATCTTGGCTTCTGTCCGCGAAGGCACCTTGCTTATTGATTGCTCCACCATCGACGTAGAAACGGCGAAGAGTGTGTCAGAACTGGCAGAGAAAAAAGGCCTTAAAATGCTCGATGCGCCGGTTTCTGGTGGTGTTGCAGCGGCTGCAGGTGGCACACTCACGTTTATGGTGGGTGGCGACGCTGATGCCTTTGACAAAGCCCATGGTGTACTTAGCGCAATGGGCAAAAAAATCGTTCATGCGGGCGGCCATGGTGCGGGACAAGCAGCGAAGATTTGTAACAATATGTTACTTGGCGCAACCATGATTGCGACGTGTGAAAGCTTTCAACTGGCCAAAAAGCTTGGTTTAGACGCGCAAGTATTCTTTGATATTGCGTCTAATGCCTCGGGGCAGACATGGTCAATGACCACCTACTGCCCTGTGAAAGGTGTGGGGCCACAAAGCCCTGCTGATAACGATTTTGCTGGCGGTTTCGCTTCGGCGCTTATGCTCAAAGACTTAGGCCTTGCCATGCAGGGCGCAAAGGGTGTAAATGCCCAAGTACCTATGGGTGAACTTGCTGCAAAGTGGTTTGAAATGCATTGTGAAGAAGGCAATGCAGGGATGGACTTCTCTTCAATAATCAACCGACTAGCATAAGAAAAAACCAACAGTTATCCGACGGCTACTTTCCCTCAGAAGAGGTGGCCTTCTTACTGAGCGAGTAAAGGATTTTACTCGCTCTTTTTTTATCATTTCCCTACCTATCTCGCTTGTTTTTGCGCTGTTGCTACCTCGCAAGCTCCCTTACCAAGCGGAATTGTTCCTTTGTTATTTAGTGTTCCCTTTTCATCATCCAGAAGCCATTTTTAGGTGGCTTATTCGTTCTCACTCACATGGTTAAAACGAGCCAATTCGGCGTTCGGTCTACATCTTGCAGTCCCGTATTTAGCCTAAGAAATTTACACTGCATTAAAGGGCTAAATTTTATACCCCCTTATGCGAAGCGATACTTTTATAACCGTGAAAATATTATACGTTTTAATGACTTACTTAATTCACTAAGCAATTTCACTAAACACATTGGTTCTCTATATCGCTCACTTAGAGCGCGCTTTGAGAAACAGAGTGTCGCTAATTTCTAACGTTCAATTTCCTAAATTCAGTAAGTAAAAATAAAAGGAACACACTATGAAAAAGCGTATTGTTGCCGCTTCGACGGCAATTGTAGCTATTGGTTGTATTTTCGCCTTTATCGATACAGCCCCTTCGGGCAAAAAAGAGGTAGCAGCGGCGAATGCTGAGACAAAACCTGTTGGTAAAGAAAACGCTGTTGAAAGGCAACGAAACGGCAAAGTGTTATCGACAGGTGTCGATAACTTCAAACCAAAAAATGAAGCCGAGCTAAAAGCTCAGGCTACAACTACTACTAACGGTAAATCAGAGAAAGACACCATCGTCTGGACAACATCAGAAGATGGCAAAAAGGTACTTGAAGCAGAAGGCTATATTCCCGCTGACGTAACCGATGAAGCTTACATTGAGCTTGATCGTGAAGAATTAATGACGGTAGAAGTTGGCGAGTATCTCGATTTATACATCCCACAGTTCGGTGGCAGTTACACCGGTGAAGTTGATCACGTTGTCACTCATCCAAACGGCGATCGTACCGTAGAGGCCCACATCCCAGGTGCGGGCTCTCTCTACGCCGCTGTTATAACGCTTGGCGAAAACGCCACCTACGGAAACTTAGCCACGCCTCGCGACGTGTTTGTGCTTGAAGGCAATGATAAATACGCGTGGATCGCACCGAAGTCTTCAATGATGCAAAACCACATCGAACGTGAACCCGACAGCGAACGCCCGCTTAGCGACGACAACGCTGAAGAAGTCTTCGATCTCGGTCAAAACTAATCCCCTAGTGCCTGTTGAGCTTCACAGGAAATTCACCAAGCTCAAATAAAACAACAAGAAGGAAATAAAAATGAAACACACATTTAAGTGTATAACGGCAATGGCAGTTTCACTGCTTTGTGCAACATCAGTAACAGCAGCCACCATCGATGTAATGGTGCTTTACACCCAACCTGCTGCAAACAATGTGTCTAATATCGACACTAAAATTAACCAATACATCTCACACGCCAACCGTGTTTATCAAAATAATGCGGTAGATCTACAGTTGCGTTTAGTGGGCGCTCAGTCATCTGCTGCTACATCTAGCGACCTTCAACCTACCGAAAGTGCGCTAGACTTGTTAACTGATAGCAGTGGTGTGCAAAACGCACGATCTTCAAACGGCGCAGACATGGTCGTGCTTTTAGGTAATCGTGAAAACATTTATGAAGGCGGTCAGCTAGTGGGTTACGTGTGCGGCATTGGCTGGGTAGGTCAAGGCAACAACGGTACACTGTATTCTAGCTCGCAAAGCCGCATGTACAGCATTAGCGCCGTTGATTGCGGTCTGTCCACATTTGTTCATGAACTCGGTCACAACATGGGCTTAGGCCACTCTGTTCGCCAAGGTTCAGTAGGCGGTGTATATAATGATGGTATCGGTCACGGCGTTGATAATAACTTCTCAACTATCATGGCCTATCCTCAGGCATTCGGTAGTGCCACCCAGCTAGACTATTTCTCTGACCCTTATTGGTCAGGCTGTAATGGCCAAGCCTGTGGCGTTGAAAACGAATCTAATGCTTACCGCGCAGTAAATGCGGTTATTAACCAAATTGCTAACTACTTCTAAGTAAGTAATTAATTAGGGGATAAATAAGGGAAAGCAGCCTTGCTTTCCCTTCAACCTAAGCCCATGCAGATTGTTTACTCTTTAGGCTGCGTCAACATGTCATCATACGCATCCATTTCCCAAGGCAGTTCGCCTGGGCTGGTATCGAGGAAGTGAAGATAACTTTCGAACTGATCTAAGATGTCCTTAGTAATACTCTCTTTGTCATATCCGTAAATATCGTAAGCTTGTCCTCCGCGGCGAAGGAATACTTCAGCGCGAAAATATTTTTCTGACTCGTCTTCTTCTGAACGCAGTTCTGCGTAGCTAAACCCTGGCACTAAATATTCAGTCATACGGATATCGTAGATAAAATCCATGTGATCGTGACGCTCAACAGTGAAGATGGCCCTTCCCGTTTCCTCATCAAGCTTAACGAACGCCTCCCACTCTCTCGCTTTCAAAGCAGCTTGTACGTCTTTCATCGCTGCAATCACAGTTTTATCAATAAACTCATGAACCTCATTTCGGCTTGGGTAATCGACCATTGCTGCGAGTCGGCCTTTTAGGCTAGTCGAGCGACCGTGGTTTCTATTAAGCGTATTCGCCTTCAAACTGTTGTTTCGGTAGCCTTCAATGACAAGCGCACGCCATAGGCCTGCTGCAGACGCTAGCATAATGAAGGCGAATGGTAATGCGCTCGCAATGGTCATCGTTTGCAGGGCATTCAGTCCACCAGCCAAAAGCAACACTGCTGCAACGGTTCCTTCCAAACACGCCCAGAAGATACGCTGCCAAACCGGGCTTTCTTCTTTACCACCAGAAGCAAGAGAATCGATAACCAGCGACCCAGAATCTGATGACGTCACGAAGAACGTAATAATCAATAACACGGTCAAGCCTGACATGATTGACGCGCCAGGTAGCAAGTCATAGAGCTTAAATAAGGCAACAGCTTCGTTTTCCTGCACATCGCTAATGAGTGTAGTAACACCTTGGTTCATAATGGCATTTAGCGCGGTGTCGCCAAACACAGAAAACCAAAGGAAGGTGAACATGGTAGGCACAAGCATTACACCAAAAACAAACTGCCTAATGGTTCTGCCTCGACTTATTTTGGCGATAAACATGCCTACAAACGGCGCCCAAGCGATGGTCCAGCCAAAAATAAACAGCGTCCAGTTGCCAATCCAATCGCTGCGACTATAGGCCTGAAGATTAAAGGTGCGCTCAATGATGCCGTTGATATAACTTCCTGTGTTCTGTAAAAAGGTTTCTAAAATATGAACCGTTTCTCCGAAGATAAAAACGGTACTCATAAGCGATACAGCCAGAACCATATTAAGAATTGATAACCTTTTAATGCCTTTATCCATTCCCGCGATAACCGATATTGTTGCGGCAATGGTTACGATAGCAATGGTGCCTACCTGCACCATGATATCAATGGGGATATCGCCAGAAAGATAGTTAAGTCCCGCATTGATCTGTGTAACGGATAGTCCGAGTGTAGTGGCGATACCAAATAATGTACCGAGAATGGCGAATACATCTACCGCATGACCTATAGGGCCATAAATTTTATCCCCTATCAGCGGATACAAAGCTGAACGTATAGATAACGGCAAGCCATGTCGAAAAGCAAAATAGGCAAGAACCAAACCGACTAGCCCGTAGATCGCCCAGATGTGAAAGCCCCAATGAAAAAATGCGATTTGCATGGCTTGTTTCGCCGCATCAACAGTTTCAGCTGCTCCTGCAGGCGGTGAAGAATAGTGTAGAACAGGCTCTGCTACGCCAAAGTAGAGCAGCGCTACGCCGTAGCCTGCTGAGAACAACATAGAAAACCATTCGGGAAAGCTATATTGAGGCTCTGCATGATCGGGCCCTAACTTTATGTTCCCCCAGCTAGATGATGCTACCGATACAATGAATACCAAAAAGATAGCGACCGACAACATGTAAAACCAACCAAAGGTTTCCGTAATCCATGCCAATGTACTGTCGAAGGCCTCACCGGCAAGTTCGGGATTGCTGATGGTTCCGATCACCAGAAGCAAAATAATGACGACGGCGGGGAGAAATACAGGAAGAAGAATGGTGGAGTTGTTTACTTGGCCTTTCATAGCAAATCCCTTTTCACTGACAGGAAAGTTGAAACCCTGTGTAATGCGAACAAACTTTATATTTTCTACTTGTGAAGGTTTGAATCGGTTCAAGCTTGGTGTAAGCATATAAAGTCGGAACGTTCAGATTCCGACTGCGCTAACTAAACAATTTCTTCATATAGCGAGCGTTCGTAGTGTTTTATTTATCTATCTTCCAGCGACATTTGAACGCTCTCAAATAACATACTGTTTGCTTGTCTAGGGACATACACTAATTCTGTAATAATTAGTAATTAACATAGTCTCCTTTCCAAAATACACCGCTTTTCGAAAGATATTTGTTTGGGATTAATGTGAATACGTTATCTAAAGTACACGCTGTTGGTTTTGTTGGTGAACAAGAAAATGAAATAGCCTCCCCTCGCAAAGGATTGCCAAAGGCGAAAGTGCCCACTAAAAAGTCAGATTTTTCTTCGTTTTATCATATGCATTGGGAGGGATTATGCGCTTTCTTAAGAAAAACCTTTGGTTCAGGTCCTCCAGACCCTGAGGATGTAGCGCAAGACGCGTTTTACCAGCTGGCAAAGATGAAATCTCGCGAGCATATTGAAAACCCTAAGGCGTTTCTATACAAGGTTTCAATTAACCTGACACTGCGTTCTTTGAAATCAGATAGATGGATTGCGAACGTTGTACCCGGTAACGACGAGTCGTTTGAATCAGAGTTACTGTCACTATCTGAGCCCGATAAAATTTTGCATTCACAGCAAGCTTTGCAGCAACTAGGGGCTTTGTTTTGCACTTTGTCGGAAAAGCAAAAATACATCGTAAGTGCAAGCCGACTTGAAGGCAAAACCTATCAACAGATTTCTGACGATACTGGATGGAGTATAGCCGATGTATGTCGGCAACTTAACAGTGCACTGGTTATCCTCGCAAGCTCAGTAGATGCAAATGATTGATTGTGCCTTAGGGAAAAACGAACAAAGAGATTGAACGTGAAACAGAATTCAAACGTCACCCATCTTAATGCTGAAAAGTCTATCAATGAACAAGCCATTCATTGGTTTACTTTAATGAACGATGAAGACTTAGCACATCAGTATCAGGAAGCATTTACCAAGTGGTACACCCATTCCCTACGTCATCGCAACGCGTTTAAAGCTATTGCTAAAATGTGGGATAAAACAGGTTTTACTGATGACATTATTGCATATGAGACCGAAAAAAATTCAACACTAGAAACAGGCAAATCAACCCAACTCAAATATAAAGACCTGTACAAGAAAGTTGGTGCGCTCGTAGCGTTCGCTGCGACTTTAGTTATTACAGTTATTACTCTGCTAAATAAACAGGACCAATCATTTTCTCAACCCAGCCAAGTCTTTGCTTACTCTACGACAACAGCACAGATAAAGAATATTACGTTGCCTGATGGCAGCAAACTCACTCTTGGTCCTACAAGTAGTGTTTCGTATACGGAGCTAGACACAACCCGTTCTATTGAACTGAGTCAAGGAAGAGCATTTTTTGATGTAGTCTCGATGACCAATAAACCTTTCATAGTAAATAGTGGTGTTAATACTATAGAAGTGACAGGCACTGAATTTGAAGTAGATGTAAATAACTTCAAAAAAACCACTCGAGTAAGTGTTGTGGAGGGCAGTGTTAAAGTTTCAGGTAAAGGCGAAGCACCTGTGTTCCTATCTCAAGGAGAACGAGTTTCTGCACCACTAACTGGGGGACCGATGACGAGCATAACGACTTTCTCAGATAAAGAAACACTCGCTTGGATGGACAATAAACTTATTTTTAATAATACCCCTATTACAGAGTTCTTGTATCGAATACAACCTTATGTAGAGCAAACCCTCTCTCTTGAAGGTTTTAGTTCTGATGCTGTTACGATAAACACGATAGTTACCCCTTCCAATGTTCACACACTGCTCGATTCTTTGCCTGCGGCTTATCCACTGGAAATGGTGAGAACAAGTAGCACAATTACATTCACCTATTCTGAAAATTAGCAGTTAGCGGTACTTTTTTGAATGCAAAAGTGCCGCAAACAATTTAGTTACATTCATGAAGGTTTTATGAAACCTGACATAGTTTTGAAAAAGATTTCCTCTCTTTGCCTCTTTGTTCACGACAGTCGACTGCAACACACTTAATTTGAACTCAATCGGCAGTAAACCACTGACCGTACCGGAGAATGTAAAATGACATCGTCGCGTTGTGTAAAGAAACACTTGTTAGCTTTTTCCATTTGTACAGCTTTGTCACTAAATACCGCTGCAATTGCGGCTGCCCAAGAAAGCATAAGCGTTGAACTTGAGCCAGCTCCTTTGGCATCGGCATTAAACCAACTTTCATTCAAGTCGGGCATTGTGATCATCGCACCTGGGCGACTGGTCAATAATATTAAAGCTCCTGCGCTAAATGGGAACTATGAAATAGATGAAGCGCTTGAAAAATTGCTTTTCAATTCTGGGTTAGAGGCCGTCAAGCAAACGAATGGGGCGTTTGTAATAAAGAAACGTGGGCACCAGATGTCTCTTACCCCAAAGGACACTGCTGTCAATGGAGCACCTATCGACGAAATAGTAGTTTCAGCTACAAAACGTAACACCAACCTAATGGATGTATCGGCGGCTGTTTCTGTCTTGAATACACAGCAGATTCAAGATGCGGGGGTCACTGATTTCAAAGGGTTGGTAGACGCACTGCCGGGCATATCAATTAACTCTGCATTTGGCGGAGCCAACAATAGTTTCATTACAATTCGTGGTATTGGTGGGGCTGATGACTACAAACCAAATGGCAACCCCTCTGTCGCATTACATGTTGATGGTATCTACCAAACGTCTAATGCTTATCTTGGCATGCCTCTGTTCGACTTAGAGCGAATTGAAGTCCTCAAGGGCCCTCAAGGAACACTTTACGGACGTAACACAACAGCAGGAGTCATTAACGCCATCACAAAGCGTCCCACAGACGAATTCGAAGGCTATGCCAGCGTAGAGTATGGAAGTTACGAGTATACGCAGGGTGAAGCTGCATTTGGCGGAAGCGTTTCTGATAATTTAAAAGTACGTATCGCTACGAAATTTGAACAAGGTGGTGGTTACATGGACGGCAAAGGCGCGGGCCTGTTCGCTGGTTATGTGCCAGAAGGTTTTGAGGGGGTAATTCCGGCCGTAACCGATCCGGGAGAGCGAGACGGGTTTGGTGATAAAGACCTATTTGCCTTTCGTGCAACCGGGGTTTATACCTTCCAGGCCAATACTGACTTAACTTTGCGCTACTTTATGAGCTCTGATAATGGCGACACACTTCAATACGATCGTATCGCTTTGGAAAATGAGACTGGCTCTGGTATAAGCAGAAATGCAGGCGAAAACGACGACCCATATGCGTTTTACGCGGATGAGTACTATAGACACACTATAGATATCGAAGGTGTAAACGGAGAATTAGCTCATCAAATAGACACTGATTTGAACGTAAACGTGCTATTTGGCTACCAAGAAAGTGAGCGTAATATGGGGGGAAATGGTGACGGAACCTCATTTCCTCGCTACAAATATGCATTTGATGAAACACTTGACCAGTCCTCTTTAGAAATTCGCTTCAGTGATAGTCAAGGAGGAGACATTGATTGGATCGCAGGTGTCTTCTATGTCAGCGACTCGGTGGACTTCGTAAGCGATTGGACAAGCTTCGCAGTTCGCTCCCAGTACACTTCTCCGTATAGTCAGACTCGAAACAGCTTTGCTACGTTTGCCAACGTTGATTGGTTTGTAAACAACGACCTGAAATTATCTGCGGGCGTTCGTTATACTCAAGATACTGCTAAGTTTTCAGGCTACAACCAAGACTTAGACCCTTGGGGAACTTCTATATATGAGGAAGTATTCAACTCCCCTGGCTTGTTTTCTTGGGACAGAGATTTTGACGACAATAATGTCTCAGGTAAGCTAACCGCCCAATACTACCTTTCTGATAACCTAAATATTTTTGCCTCTATTGGCAACGGATACAGAGCAGGGGGGTTTGATGGTACATCAATATTCTCTTTAGAAGAGACTGAGCCATTTGACTCTGAAACCGTAGATTCATTTGAACTGGGGTTGCGTTATACCGACGAGAGCTTGAGTGCTAGCGTCGACTTATTTGCTTACGATTTTGAAGAAATGCAAGCAACTACTCGACTTTCAAATGACACCAATGGACGAACAAATGTTGGAGCGGCTGAAGTTCGTGGTGCAGAAGCTTCCTTCAACGCCCAGCTGTTAAACAATGGCGAACAACAATTAACGTTCAATTCATCTGTTACCTATCTCGATACAGAAATTACGGAGTTTTCATCTAACCGTGTCGATGATGTGCAAAATACAGTTGGAGACCCGTTACCTGGCTCACCCGAGCTTTCATATTCAATCTCGCTCAATCATAGCATTTTCGTTGCAACTAACCGGTTACTTTCTACTCGTCTGACTTATACCTACCACGACGAAGAAACTAACCGATTGAATGCAGGTGCTGGCAATACGGTGCCTGATTACGGCTTGCTTAATATCAATATGGACCTTGAGTTGGGTAACGGGTTTACCGCATTTGCATATGGTCGAAACATTACTGATGAAGAATATTTTCTAGAACTCAATGCAGGTGCTCGTCTCGTTGGTGCTCCAGCAACATACGGCGTAGGCGTTCGCACTACCTTCTAGTCTAATGCAGGCATCTGCAGGTTGCAGATGTCTGCCCACAAGAGGCATTGATATGAAGCATCTCGTGCTTATACTATTACTTAGTTGCATACCTACTATAGCACTTGCTAGCACACCAATTTGGCAGCAAGCAAGCGAATACCCTGACAGGGTTATACTTAATCCTACCCAACTTCCTAGTGAAAGCTTTTCTGTTAATTGGCGCACGTCGGAAGAAGTTGAAATTACGGTTGCCCAAATTGCACCTGTTACATCAGCCGCCAGATTCGATTTGGGTGCAAAAACCTACAAAGCAGAAACACAGCGCGCTGAATTGCGCAGAGGTAACTCAATACCTTCTAACGTTCATGAGCAATCGAGAGACAATGTTAATCAAGAGAGAGCTCAATATCACTACAACACGCACCTCGCCGACGTTGCATATCACGAAGTTACATTTAAAAACTTAAAACCAAATACGCGTTACGCGTATAGAGTACGAGGAGGCTTAGGTAAATGGTCTGAATGGTATATGACGAAAACGGCCGGTCTACCCTCCTCTTCAACTACACGATTTCTGTACTTTTCAGACGCACAAAATGGCATGCGCGAACAATTTCCAGCACTCTTGAGAAAGGGCTTTAAGGCGATGCCCGATGCAGACTTTGCTCTTTATACTGGCGATCTTGTAGACCATGGAGCTAGGGACTTAGAATGGGCGCAGTGGTTTTCTGCAGGGCAGTTCATACACGCAGAAATTCCAGTAGTCCCCGTGGTTGGAAACCATGAATATGCCCATCAGCATTTAACCGATGGCGGAAAACAGTGGGTTTTAAGCCGCTTTTGGCAAGATCAGTTTAAGCTTCCAACCTCTCCGGAGTTATCAAATCAATTACAAGAGACAGCTTATACTTTGCATTACCCTAATACCGACGTATTCATTGTTAATACGGAAATCAGGCACAATGAGACGGCATTCGCAATGCAAACAAAATGGCTAAGACAGACACTTAGTGAAAGTAAAGCAAAATGGAAAATTATCGCCTTTCATCACCCAATATTTTCAAACTGTGGAATGCCACTAAATAGTCCGGGGCAAGACGAGCCCGCAGTTCGCAGTGCTTTATTGCCATTAATAACAGAATTCAATGTTGATCTGGTTTTACAAGGACACGATCATGCTTACTCTAGAGGGAGTATAAAAAACGAGCAGGGCACGCATGTAAATAGTGTTTTTGTTACGGCAAGTAGCAGTCCTAAAGCTTATCCACTAAAGAAAACGCGATGGGATGAATACGAAAAATTCAATGTTACGTTAGAAAGAGTCGGAGAAAATACGCCGACTTACCAAGCTATAAAAGTACACGAGAACACTCTTTCATATCGTTCATATACCTTGACTGGAGAACTCTACGACGCTTTCGACATTACAAAAACACAACCTGGTAATGTGATGACATATCCCTATGACCTTATGAAAGAAAGGCTTTTCAGTAATACCGAGCCCTATAAACACCACAATTCACTCTACTAGTTGGTTATTTAATTTAGAGACTAATTTTACTTTAACGCCAACACTCAATAGCGTTGGCTTATCAAAAATAATCAGACATAGATAGATAGCGCTGCCTGATATGTTCAATTAACAGCTTAATTTTTCGAGATGGCTGGCGGCTGTAAGGATAAACGGCATAAACGCCTAACACCTTACCTACCCGCTCTGGAAACAAATCGACCAGTGTTCCATTACATAAATCTTCGAATACCAAACATTTAGGTACGTAGGCAATACCTCTACCAGCAAGGGCTGCTTTGCGAAGCGCCCCTGCATTGTCACTTGAAAATGCGCCATCTACGGTGATGGTGTAACTGCCTTGAGACGACGTAAACTCCCACTCCCTTGCGCCGGATGTGTGGTAGGAATACAACAAACAGTTGTGAAAGCTCAAATCCTCTGGTGCTTTGGGCCTGCCTTTTCGTCTAATGTAATCCGGCGATGTGCAAACCACCCAATGGGAATCTAAAAAGTGCCGCGCAATCAGACTTGAGTCTTCCAAATATCCCGTTCGAATAACAAGATCAAACCCTTCCTCGACTAGATTTACAAATCGATTATCTAGAGACATATCAACGCTTAGCCCTGGATGAAGTGTACAAAACTCAGCTACCGCATCGGCTAACAGTAAATCGCCCGAAATCGTTGGAACCGACATTTTAATGTGTCCGGATATTTGTTCACTGTATCCAGAAATTGTGTCGATAGCTTCTTGCGTGGACGCCTTTACATTCATGGCGCCTTGCTTCAAAGCTTGACCCGCTTCGGTAAGCGTGAGTTTGCGAGTAGTGCGATACAAAAGCTGCGTTCCCAGCTCTTTTTCAAGCTTTGCTATTCGCTTACTGACTACCGAGTTGGTAATGTTGTTCGCCTCTGCCACTTTGCTAAAACTGCCCATCTCCGCAATTTGTGCAAAGAGAATTAAATCGTCTGCTCTCACGTTATTACTTCACTTTTGGAAAAGATAAATTTCATTGTTGCCGTATATCCCTAAGGCGAGAAACGTTATATTTTTATCAAGTTAATTACAATCGATTAAAGACATGATTATTTCATCGCCGACTGATTATCGACGCGCTGCGCAAAAAATATTACCGCCGTTCCTATTTCACTACATTGATGGTGGTGCCTATCGAGAGCATACACTTAAACGCAATGAAACTGACTTGGCTGACATTGCATTAAAGCAGCAAGTGCTGAGAAATATGTCGTCGCTTGACCTTTCTACAACGGTCTTTGGTGAACAATTGGCTTTACCTATTGCCCTTGCTCCCGTGGGATTAACCGGAATGTATGCGCGACGTGGCGAAGTGCAAGCTGCTAAAGCGGCAGCAAACAAAGACATCCCGTTTACCATGTCGACGGTGTCAGTATGTCCTATTGAAGAAGTCGCACCAGCCATTGAACGTCCAATGTGGTTTCAGCTCTATGTGCTTCGCGATCGCGGCTTTATGAAGAATGTTCTGGAGCGCGCCAAAGCAGCGGGTGTAACAACGTTGGTCTTTACCGTAGATATGCCTGTACCAGGGGCTCGCTATCGCGATAAACACTCTGGTATGAGTGGGCCATTTGCTGCAAGCCGTCGCGTACTGCAAGCGATGACCCATCCTCGTTGGGCAGTTGATGTAGGCGTATTCGGTAAGCCTCATGATCTTGGCAATATTTCTACTTATCGTGGCGAACCGACCCAATTGGAAGACTATATTGGCTGGTTGGGCGCCAATTTCGATCCGTCTATCAGTTGGAAAGACTTAGAATGGATCAGAGAGTTTTGGGACGGCCCAATGATTATCAAAGGCATTTTAACTGAACAAGATGCAAAAGATGCCCTGAGTTTTGGCGCAGAAGGCATTGTAGTGTCCAATCACGGCGGTCGTCAGCTAGATGGCGTGCTTTCAACCGCTAAGGCTCTTCCAGCGATTGCTAGCGCGGTGAAAGGCGAGCTAAGTATTTTCGTAGACTCAGGTATTCGTAACGGCTTGGACGTGGTGAGAATGCTGGCATTAGGTGCCGATTGTACTTTACTAGGGCGCTCTTTTATTTATGCACTTGCTGCTGAAGGCCAGCAAGGGGTAGAGAACTTACTCGATCTGTACAAACAGGAAATGCATGTCGCGATGACACTATGTGGTGCAAAATCAGTCAGTGAACTTAACCTCGACTCTCTCGCTTTTTAGTATCGCTGGCACCAAGACCACTAAAAAGCCCCCCAGTAATTGGATAGTCCAACTATTGGGGGTCACTTCATTTTTTATGGCTCTTTTATCAATGCACAAGTGGCTGGAAGCGTAATTTGCGCTTAATGATGCCCACCACAACAACTTCCATCATGCTCAGCCCAGTTTTTAAGTTTGGTGGTTTTGCCTATTCCCGGGTTAAAACTATTGGTGGGGTCTAATTCTCGGTAAAAGTTTTTCAGCGCATCTTTTGCAAAGTACTCGTGTCCCACATTGTGCTCTGCTGGGTATTCAGCGCTTCTCGCATCGAACGTTTCCAGAATTTTACCCTTTAACAATTTGGCATCCGCCCCTTTTTTCAACACGTAATTCTGGTGCATTACGTGGCAGAATAAATGGCCGTAATACAGTTTTGTGTCTATCTGGTCGTCTATTTCTTTAGGCAGCACTTCAAACCAGTCGGGATCGTTGCGGCGAAGTGCAACATCGATGGTCATCATAGCGCCCACGTCTTTGCTGTGCATCACGTGGTAACGACCTATCGCGCCACCAGCAACAAAGCGATGCAAAATAGCCTTATCAGCTTCTTCTTCTGTACACTCAAAATAACTACCTTCATTGGTTTTAAAGAAAGCATCAAGGTAGGCTTTGGCCTCATCTACCCCGTCGTTGCTCATCTCCAATATCCAATGATGCTGATACTTGTCTCTGTACTCTTCCATTCGCTTAGGCAAGTGGTTAGGAAAAACGTAGCTCATATACTGCATAACGCGATCTGACATTTTGTTGGGTAAGAAGCCCAGCTTGTCAGTAAATGCGTCAAATTTGCGCTTAAATGCAAACAGCTTAGGAATAAATTTGGCGCCAAGCTTGCTGATAACGATAAACATATCTTTACCGTATTTCTTTGATACGTCGTAGCAATCTCGGTGAAGGTACTCACCCGAGTCAGGCAAGTTCTTGAAAGTAGAAAGTATGTCGCGACGCACTTTGGTAAACACAGCGGCGTCGTTAGACCCCACATAAAATACCTGTTTTTTCTCAGGAATAGGAAAGGTGTCTAGCCTCACTGCGAACACGGCAAGCTTACCCGCGCAGCCTGAAGCTTCATGAAGTCTTCTGCCGTCATTGTTGAAGCGCGAAGGTGTGTCTGAATCAACGTCTCGAACTCGTTCATCATACTCGTTGTCTGATGCACGAGCGTCAGGGTGCTGAACGTCAGCTTCTTTGTAACGTTTGTTCTCAAGATTATTCAGAATTTCTTCTGGCTCACTACCTAGGTTAATCCCCAGATTGTTTACCAAAGATAGATTGCCATTAGCGTCGATTTGGGCAAAAAGCGCTAATTCAGTATAGGCAGGGCCTCGCTTGACCAAAGCACCACCTGAATTGTTACATATTCCCCCCACGATCGATGCGCCAATACATGAAGAACCAATCACAGAGTGAGGTTCGCGACCATAAGGCGCAAGCGTCTCTTCCAATCCAAACAAGGTGCTCCCCGCTAAGCCAACGATCTGCTTTCCGTTGTCAACTAACTGAATATCATCAATACGCATAGTACTGATAATAACGAGAGGCCTGTCGTAATCTTTACCATCTGGCGTAGAGCCACCCGTTAACCCTGTATTGGCCGCCTGCATAATAACCGCAACGTCGGCTTCAACACACAGCTTAAGCACACGCCAAATTTCGACAAGCGTTCCTGGGCGCACTACCGCAAGCGCTTCGCCCGCACCAAAACGAAACCCTTTAGTGTAAGGCTGCTTCTTCGCTTTATCAGTTAACAAATAGGCCTGCCCTACTACATCGCGCATTGATGCAATCAAAGACTGAGTGTCAACGTTTACGGTCATGGTTCTCTCTGTGTGTTGAAATAATGGAAGGAATGACTTGGTGTTGAACTATACACTAACACCATTATTAACAAAGGGGGCAAGCCGCTTTTATCGAGATAATTTACTTATATTTAATTCGTTGAACACTTAGAGGCTCTAGCATTTAAGCAAAACTTACAAGCGTTTTTCACTGTTACATTTTGTTACGCTTTGGAGGAGCAAGTTAGACCAGAGGAGTATTGTAAAGCCAATGTATAGTTCGTAAGGTTGATAGACACGAAAAGGAGCTTTCATGTCACATCAAGCGTTCGTTTTAACAAGAAAAAGTTTTTCAGAAAATACTAGAAGGGATGGGGCTTACGAACGATTCCTAAGTATTTTGCCGTCATGTGGATTTGTCGTCACAACCGGTGCGATTCATCCACCTCGAAGCGTGCTTAATAACACCTTTACCTTCTTTATCGATGCGCAGTATTGTGACTCTGCCGCTATGCTCAACTTGCCTGTAGTCAACGATAACCCAGAGTTGAACAAAGTCATTTTCAACGTGCCAGAGTCTGACGTCGATTTTCATTATGCGGCACTGCAACATGGTATTAATGGTATTTTCCATATTGAAGATAGCTTAGAACTTCTGGTTCGCGGTGTTCAACAAGTTCAGGCGGGCAACAAATGGTTCAGTCGCGAGATTATGAGTCGCTATATTGATGCCAATTTAGTGTCTAAAGCAAAACCCGTTGCTGCACTTCAATCGTCACATACTGTGCTGACCAAGAGGGAATTGGCCATCACACGCAAAATTGCAGATGGTGCCCAAAATCAGGAGATTGCAGACTGCTTACACATCAGCGTAAATACGGTGAAAACTCACGTTTACAGCATATTTAGGAAAACGGACTGCCGAAATCGCGTTGAGCTTATAAAGTGGTTCGATCACCAGTTTAGCCAACCACAACAAGTAAGCATATAAACTGATAATCCATTGAATTTAATTGCGTATGGCGCTTACGCTTTCGCGCGCCATACACCTTTCTCCATTCCTTGTAGCACCAACTCAGTCACCGCTTTTTCTATGCTTTGTTTAACGCACTCGAACATGGGTTCATTAGTCGTGTAGCCCGTTTCTGCTTCAAGCAAGCGCTTAAGCGAAACATACCTAAACAGGCCTGCTCTCACCTCCTGGCTTAGTACTTTCTTAGAGGTTGAAACCGACACCAATACTTGACCTGTTCTCACGTCAACTGCACGCATGTAAATGGAAATTTGATCTTCCCTAAACAGTTCACTCGCTCCAATGCCAAAGTACTCTACACCAGCGCCGCCGGTACGAATGTTGGTATCGTAGCTAATTATCCCACCTTCTATAATAATTCTAGCTGTCGTGAGTGGCGGCAAATCGCCTCCGCTGCTTTCGTCGGCTCTAATTATTTTGCGTTCGGTAAGAATGTTCTGCAGCCCTTCACGCTCCACAGGTAAAAACCACGATGTCTCGCTTAAGGTCTGAACAAGAATAGAGGTTGCGCCTTGAGTCACCGCAGTAGAAAACGAACTTGCCCCAGTGCTAGGTTTATATTGCCCGGTCTGGTCTCTAAACGCATATACAGAAACCGGAATTTGTCCCATAGGCGCTGGCAAGCTTTTTACTTCAGACAATGTGGCACTGTCTTTAATTACATCAGCGGCCGTTGTATCTGGCGGCAGCGTATTAGTGATGGACTGGCATCCTGCAAGCGCCATGGCCACTATTAAAAAAACGGTACTTCTCATGTGTTTCCCTACCCAAACCGTGGAATTTCAACGACAGTAACCTCACCTGTCAGTAAGTTAGTAATGTTCACAACAATGCTGTCAGGATTACTCGTTATTAGTTCTACCTGAAAGTCACCACTAACAAAAATACTATCCTGATTGAATATGCTGTCTATCGGGTTTCCATCTTCATCATATTCTTGTTCACCGAATGCGATGTCTGTGATTTCGCGGACTATACGGTTAATATAGGCGCGTTCGAGTGATTCTTGAAGGCGTTCGTCATAGGAGCGCTCGCTGTAAGGCGCTGTATGAGCGTTTTGTGAATTCGCCTTACTTAATAAAAATGATCCGTTAAGTGGATTACCACCGAATGACGGGTTGATCGGTTCATACACCAACTCTGTTGCTTTCACACTAGCTGAAGTCCACGAGCCAGTCGCGATTAAGGCTGCTATCAATATCCCTTTTTTCATTACCATTCGTCCCCTGCTAAATCTGGGCTTCTACTGTCTATACTCGCGTTTGCCACCGCGTCTAAAACTAACATGATGGCTTGCTGTACTTTTTCATCTAACGGTACTTGTCTACGCCCCATGTACGTTTGATAAACCACTCTGTTGTCGTAAATCACCGAAAGAAGAGTACCCGCTTGTGGCACAATAATTTCTTTAACAACAAGGTTCTTACCCGAACTGTCTGGGACTTCTCGCCAGTATTGGCTAATGCGAGAGGCAAATTCGTGGCCTTGGCGGCTAATACTGTTATCGAGCAACAGTCCACCTAGCCGAATTTCTTCTGCGTGAATCGGAGAAAAGAACACACTAAAAAGCAGTGTGATAAGAGAGAAACAATACAAGTACTTCATTTTACTGAATATAGCCGGGCAAACGCCCGGCTACTCACTTTTACATCTGTAGGTTTACATCTGAACAACGGTAGCTACGTTGTAGTCACCAACCTGCGTAACACTTACTGTGCCGCCGTTGCCAGTGATACTACCTGTAACTAAGTTATCGTTACCCATTTGCGTAACTTCAAATGTATTCATATCACCAGAAATAACGAACTGACCACCTGCGTCGTCTGTTACCCAGTTTCCTACGCCTTCTTGCATAACACTAACAATATTGTCGTCACCGTTAACCAATAGGTCTAGTAAGTTAAGCTCGCCCGTTTGCGAAACCATAATTTCGTTGTAGCTTGATGTAACGTTGCTTGCCAACTCAACTGATGCCGTATTTTCAACACCCTCTTGAGACATTTCAATGATGTTGCCATCAGCGTAGTAAGTTGCATCACCAATACCAGCTTGTGCTAACGCCAAGTTGGCATCGCCATCTTGCTCAATTTCAACGGTGTTAAACAGGCCATCGAAATTAACTGTGCTGATTTCATTGGCATCACCTACCTGAGTTAAATCAAACTCGTTGAATAAGCCAATTACGCCAGCATAAGCCGTGTTGCCTTCGCCCACTTGGTTAATTTCGAACGTATTCGCTTGTCCGCCGATAGTTTCTACGGTAGCTAAGTTAACGTCACCGATTTGATCGATATTAACTTCATTGCCAGAGCCTTCAAATACTCCTGTGGTAATCTCGTTGCCATCACCATCTTGTTCAAACTCTAGCACATTACCGTCGCCAACCATGCTCCAACCCACAGCGTTCTGGTCGCCATCTTGGTCAATTTCAATTTCGTTTTCTGAGCCGACAACGGTTAAGTCAGACACGTTGTAATAGCCGTCTTGAATAACATCGATAACGTTTGCATCACCGCTTAACTCGCGAACATACGATTCGTGCCAGTCACCACTTTGATCAACAAATACCGTATTGTCGTTACCCGCAATGGCATTATTAGCCCAGTTACCACCATCGCCCTGATACACTGATAACGTGTTTCCGCTGCCCGAAATGCTATTTATTGAGCGATTAAAAATAAAACCGATAGGGCCGCCATCACCTAATTGAACAAGTGAAACCGTGTTATCGTCACCTTCGACAACGACATCGGCTGTACTATTTAAACTATCTTGCTCAGACTCTAAGAAGTTGCCGTTACCTGTGACACTTGCAAAAGAGGTATTACCTGACTGCATTTGCGAAGCTAGTACTTCGTTTGCGTCACCCGTTACTTCTACAAAGATTGCATTTAAGTCACCTTCCTGACTTAAAATAGATTCATTACCTACCTCATTTCCCTCTGGGGCCGTTTGGGTTAGCGTAATTTCATTGCCTTCAGCTGCAGCAATAAAATCTGCGGAAGCACTGAAATCAACTGTCTTACTCGCTGGAACTTCCTGAGCCGATGCCCACCCTGTCGCTGCTACTAAAAGCAATGCACTCGCTATTTTTGTTTTTTTCATTTTCACATTTGTCTCCCTATGGCAATCACATCATTCTTGATATTGTGTGATGTTAATCACCATTTCGTTCCCTATCTGGTAAACAGTAAAAGACTGTTCACCCAATTGATTAACATTGGCTACATTGTCGAACCCATCTTGAATAATCTCGAAATAGTTATTGTTGTTTTGCTGCAATAAATTAACCACGTTCCCCTCACCCAGCTGAGTGATAAGAGCTTCGTTATTACTGCCGTTTTGAACAACATTCGATAGGTTGGCGCCGTTGCCGCTTTGGATAATGTTAGTTATGTTATTTAGCCCAAACTGACTAACAGCGATGAAGACCGTTTCATCGTCTATCGTTATAGCTTGAGCATTCAGACTCATTGAAAGAGAAGATTCCACCATGTCTGAGCTTGTTGATAAGTCGGACTGTTGAGCATAAGCAGGAAGATTTACGGTTAGAAGACTACACCCCGTAATGGCTGCCAACGCAACGGCTCTACATGCCTTAGCGTTATTAGCAAATTGGCTCTTTTTAACCTTTAGCTTCTTGTCCATGAGAACGACTGCTTCCTTGATTAACAACAAAGGTGACCCCTCTATAACACTCCTTAAGACGGCGAGAATCCATCACCAATAAGTTGTATTTATTACAGGTCAAATACAGTTAGCACACGTTAAATCAGCAAGTTATTTATTATGGGTAATACCATAGTGCTAGATTTGACGAAAATTCACGCACCGAGTAATTATTGGTAAGACCACCTAGTTTTTGTAGGGTCTTTTAACGGGTATTGCTACAGCGCGCCCCTAAGACATAGAGATCTTAACTACCTGTCAAAAGTCATAGTAATTAAGTACCACTTTGGGCTTCTCTTCTCACTTTTTCCTAGTGGTTAAGTAGTATTTTTGAGCAAATTTTACTGTTAGGGGTGGCAGGTTTTTAAATTTGCGTTATAAGTTTTAACCGTTAGTTATATCAGACCGAACGAGAAGGTTCTGTGATTAAAGCATTATTGCTAATTATGGAATCTAATTATGAAAACAAAGCCTTTTAAAACAGGCCTTTCAGCACTGTCATTAGCCCTTCTACCGCTAATGGTATCTAGTCATGCACACGCCGCAAAAGCCGAAATTTTCGACGATAGCGTTATCGTTGTGTACAAAGAAAATGTAAGCAAAGCGGAAAAGATGCGCGCTCGCTCTTCGGTAGGTGCACGAATTAGTGACGCAAACCGTGATGAGGTAGATGATCGCTTCTCTAACCTTTTAAATGGTCGCATTGCCAAACTGGAACTTCGTGGCAAGTCTGTAAAAGACGCCATAGAAATCTTAAAGAAAAATCCTGCGGTTAAAATCGCCGAGCCAAACTTCTTGTACCGCAAAGCCTTGGTACCTAACGATCCTTCTTATGGTGACCTATGGGGTTTGAATAACACCGGTCAAGCCGGCGGTACTGCAGATGTGGATATTGACGCACCAGAAGCATGGGATATTACAACCGGTGATAGCGATGTGGTCATCGGCGTTATCGATACGGGTGTTGACTACAATCATGAAGATCTTGCAGATAACGCATGGGTTAACCCAGGTGAAATTGCTGGAAACGGTATTGATGATGATGGCAACGGTTATATTGACGATGTTTACGGTATCGATGCCTTTAACGGCGATTCTGATCCTATGGACGATGATTCTCACGGTACGCATGTGGCCGGGACAATTGGCGCTGTGGGCGGAAACGGAATTGGCGTAGTCGGTGTAAACCATGACGTGTCAATCGCTGCATGTAAATTCTTAGGTCCTGACGGCGGTTCAACCGCTGGCGCTATTGAATGTATCGATTACTTCACCGACCTTAAAGAGAACCGCGGCATCAATATTAAAGCTACCAACAACAGCTGGGGTGGCGGCGGCTATAGTGAAGCGCTAGAAACTGCTATTGAAGAAGCTGGCCAAGCGGGTATTTTGTTTGTTGCTGCGGCAGGTAACTCTGGTTCAAACAACGACAACGTAGATAACTACCCGTCTAACTACGTCACTACAACAAACAGTCTGCTTGCAGTTGCTAGCCACACTCGTACTGACGGAGACAGCGGCTACTCATACGGTATTGAAACCGTAGACATCGCGGCGCCGGGTACAGCTATCCTATCTACAGTACCAGGTAACGGCTATGCGGCATACTCAGGCACGTCAATGGCAACACCACATGTTGCGGGTGCAGCAGCACTTGTGTGGTCGCTAAACCCAGAACTTACGCCATCTGAAATGAAAGAGCTGTTAATGTCTACAGGTGAAACTAGCCTATGGGCTGATGGTCGCACCGTGTCTGGTAACCGCCTAAATGTACTTAACGCACTTGAAGAAGCTGATCCAACTCCAGGTTTTAAACTGGGCATTACACCTGGTTCAGCTGAAATTGAAGCGGGTGAGACCTACACCTTCACTATTGAAGTTGGTTCAATTGCTGGCTACGAAGAAGAAGTACAGCTATCGCTTGCAGAGCCAAGTGATATCGCATCTTTAAGTGCAAGCTCGGCAATGCCTGGCGATACGGTAACACTGACCGTAGAGACATCTGAAGACACGCCTTGGGGTCCGTACAGCTTTACGGTTAACGGTGTAAGCGGTGATATTGAGAAATCTAAATCAGCGAACCTTTACGTTTACCCTCAAGGGCTAAACGAATTCCCTTACGCATATTCTGGTGATGCTGTACCTACGTTACCGAATGAAGAAGATCCAGACGATGTTGGCGTGGACCTAGTGATTAACGTACCTGACGACTTAACCGTATTCGGGATGCAGGCGTCGGTAAATATCACACACACCTATAGCGGTGATCTCGTACTATCACTGACCTCTCCTCAGGGTACGACCACCGTTCTTCGTCAGAATCAAGGTGGCGCTACAGATGATATCGTTGAGAGCTATAACTCTGATGCCTTTAACGGCGAAGTAGCAACAGGCGATTGGACCTTGAACGTGCTTGATACGTTCAACGGTGACAACGGCACTGTTAACACATGGAGCCTTGTGGTGACCGGTATTGGTGAAGTAGGCCCAACACCGCCTAACTCTGCGTTTACCTATGACGCTTCAGGATTATCAGTAAGCTTTACTAATAACAGTAACGACGTTAATGACGACATTGTCAGCTATAGCTGGGACTTTGGCGATGGCTCTACTTCAACGGAAGAGAACCCAACGCATGTTTACGCGAGCACAGGCGCCTATGACGTAACCCTTACGGTTACCGACTCTGAAGGCCAAACTGGCGTATCAACAGAAACCGTATCAGTTTCAGATAGCAACATTGTTGCAGAAATTGACCGCGCTATGCTGTCTCGATTCGGTTCGTTACGCGTAGATTTATCATATAGTGGCTCGATGGCCGATACTGTAATGATTTATCGCAACGGCGAGCTACTTGAAGAAGTAAGCAACACTGGACGTTATCGCGACAGAAGCAGAGGCGTTCAACCTGGTGAGTATACTTATATGGTTTGTGATGAAACCTCTGCATGCTCTGCACCAGTGTCTGTAAACCTTTAATGTAGTTTGCGTATCGCTGACGCGCTCTTCGTGACAGTTGGCGAATGATACGCTGAACAGTTAAGAGTTAAGCAATTGCCGGCCAAGGATAGGCCGGCTTTTTTTATTCTGAGAATTAAAGAGAGCACCAATCTAAGCCATCGGCTTATTCACTATAAGCCAAATACAACGTACACTTGATGCATTAAGAAATAATAAGCATTTTTTCATGCACATACTCATTATTGACGATCACGAAATTGTAAGGGATGGCATTAAAACACTCATCGAGCAAGAGTATGGCTGGCATGTTTCTTACGCAGTAAGCTCTCTGGATGCTCTTCCCTCCTTCGCTACGTTAGACGATATTGACGTTGCCATTCTAGATATCTCATTAGCACAGGAAAGTGGTTTCGATACGCTAGTAAAAATCAAGAAAGACGCGCCGTTTATAAAGTGCTTAATGCTGAGCATGTATGATCATGTTGGCTATATCAGTAAAGCGCTTGAGCTCGGCGCCGATGGCTACGTTACAAAGAATGCCGCCACTAAAGAATTGATGGACGCGTTGGAGTCTCTAGAAAAAGACGAGAATTATCTAAGCACAGATATTAGTAAAAAGTTAGCTTTCGGTGATAAACAGCTAACCTCTATCCTTACTGAAAGGGAAAAGGAAATTTTCTTACTGTTAGCAAAAGGATTCCAGCCAAAACAGATTGCTTACTACATAGATACTGCCCCGAAAACAGTGATGGTTCACAGAACTAATATTTACAAGAAACTCAATGTAACCTCCCAATTTGGTTTACTTAGAATTGCGTTAGAAACTGGGTACCTCGACGTTTCTGACGTTATCTACGACGACACGCTAGTCAAAGCAAATTGATGAATTTAACGCGGTATTTCAACGTTACCTATTTACTAATGGGATTAGGTTATACCGCGCTATTTCACGGCGTGTGGTTGTTCAGCACCCAATTCGAAATTATTTCAGGTACGGTGAGCTGGTATTTGCCTGCTGGAGTTCGCCTGGCGGCGTTTTTACTACTGCCAATTTACAGCTGGCCACTGCTACTCATCGCAGAAAAATCAACCCACTTCATTTTATTTCACCCCGGTGGCATTCTCGACAACACGGCGTTTTTAAGTGGAACCATAGGTTGGTACTTAGTCCATTTAGTGCTGTCACCTGCGGTAATTTGCACCTGCGTTTATTTATTCAGACGTCGCTTTAGCGCACCTTATATAGACAATGTTTCCAGCACCCTTGCCACGTTGGCTTTTGGTATTCTTATAAGTGTTGCTCTTGGGGCGGTATTTTTGGGCAGAAGGGCTATTGAACTGCAAACAGGCATAGAGGTTTTTCTTTCTATTTTGTTTGATTTTTCATTGGGTGACTTTGTAGGAATTGTTGTTCTTTGTCCTTTTCTTTTCGCATTATATAAACGGCCATCTATCCCTAAGAGTCATTTAGTACTGTACCTTACAACAATCGCTTGGCTGGTTTTGCTGATGCTGAGCAGCTATGCCTACTCCCAACAAATTAACATCAGCTATCAAGTTAAGTATCTAGCGGTTTTCCCCGCGCTCTTTTTATCGTATCGCTATGCCATAGTTGGCAGTGCGTTTTCGTGTTTACTCATAGGTATTACTGCGTTCGTGGTGGCAAGCCAGAGCGCACTTCCTCCCATTGAGCATCAGTTTTACATCTTAGCATCATGTACAAGTTGCCTCATTTTAGGTGCTTCAATTAACCAATCTACCTTGCTGAATATGAAGCTTGCGAAGAAAAACGAGGATCTTGAAGTATCGGTGCAAAGCGCTCAAGCACTGGCCAGTCAATTAGTGGTAGTGCAAGAAGATGAACGAAAGCGCTTATCGCGGGATTTACACGACGACTTTGGTCACCGCATAGTCGATTTGAAACTTCAACTGTCGCTAGATAGCAGAGAAAGCGAAAACGACATGATGCTCAATAAGATAGATGCTCTATACCACGCAATGAAGAAAAGCTTAGGGGGATTGCGTCCGTCCGGTATTGATACACTTCCCATTGAAAGCGTGATCCAACGTTCAGAGATTATTACCACGCTCAAGCGCGCAAACATAGACTATTCGTTTAACGTTAGCGGCACGCCAGTACCGTTCGATTCAGACCAGAAAATACATATCTATCGCATTGTGCAGGAAGCGGTGACAAACAGTATAAAATATGCCAATGCGACGTCGCTCAGTATTGATATCAACTATGCGCAACACAGTGCCGTGTTTATCGTCACTGACGACGGCGGCGGCATCCCTGAGCATTTTGCCCACTTAGCAAACGCTGAACCCACACTCGGCCTGCTGTCGATGAGAGAACGCGCAAAGTTGATAAATGGTGAGTTTGATATTTCCCAGAACAAACCAACAGGCACCCGAGTTTGCCTGACTTTGCCCTACAGTGCTTAAGTTACTCCACTGCGTTTTAGGTGCGTCGCTGCACCCTTTTTATGCTACATTGCTGTTGATTTAACTACTATTTTGATAACCGTATGCAAAAAAATTTCATTACTCGCCGAGCCCGTTTTTTTAGACAGTGCCTGAACATTGCTGTCCTAATTGCCACTTTCACCACGTTAAATGGCTGCGTAAGTACTCAAAATGAAAGTCCTTACACTTACGCTCCGTCTGCATCACCCTATCAAGATGTGGTCAATGCACAGCAGCGAGCTGTGGAACAAAGCAAATTACTTTTGGTTGTACTGGGTGCTCAGTGGTGCCACGACAGTACTGGCTTAGCTGAGCGTTTTGCGACAAAGGAAATGGACCTTATTCTACGCGCTCATTATGAAACCGTATTTGTTGATGTGGGAACACTTGAAGACAGAAGAAATATAACCGAGCGATTTGACTACCCCATTTATTACGCCACACCAACAGTAATGGTGGTTGAACCTAAAACCAGCGCATTGTTAAACAGAACGTCAATGGATATATGGGGGCGCGCTGACAGCATTCCCTTATCGGAGTACATTCAGTATTTCTCTCGCTTTCCTGCAATGACAACTGCGCAAAAAGCCCCGTTTATTAACTGGGAAGCGACAGATGAAGAAGAAGCTTACAATAAAGAGCAAGCACTCAGATTACAAAGCGCTTATGACAAACTCGGTCCGCTACTTGCGCTAGATTTACAAGGTAATACCCCACAAGGGCTTAACGAGCTATGGAAAGAGACCAAAGGGTTTCGCACTGAACTGCAAAAAACGCTGATAAAGCGCGCCGAGCTTACGTTAGATTCTGAGAATGGCAATGGAGTCAACACCACGCCAGCATTGCGACACTACAATCCGTTTTCGTGGGAACATAATTAGGGCCTGTTGACCTTTGGTGTACGAATTTTGGTCTAAATGGAAGCCTTTTAATCGCGAAACAGTGCTGCAAGCCTAGCGGGCTAAGTTAAAGGACTGTGACAAAGAATACGGACATTAAAAAGGGCCTTTCCAACGGCCCTTTTTTAATAAACTCGGTTTTATGAAGCGCAGTTCAACTGTTTACGCTTTTGCCCTGTTTGATGCCGTATTATTAGTGGTGCTATTTGACGGATTACTTCTGCGCTTAGCTGGTCGTTTAGCGGCACTTCCTTCACTTCCTGAGCGTCTTCGACCTGCAGGCTTTCCACCGCTATTGTTGCGCGAATCCGGTTTACCTGCGCGCGGATTACCATTTCCGCTACGGTTGCCTTGACGTTGACCCGACTTTTTATTCTCGCCACTTCGTTTACCTTCGCTGCCGCTCTCACCTTGTGGTGCTTTCGGCTTTTTCGGCTTCTTGGGCTTTTTAGGCTTAGAAAGCGTGGTAACAGGCACGGCTTGCTGAGGCTCGAAACCTTCCAACGTTTCACGAGGAAGCAGCTTTTGAATCAGTGTCTCAATATCTTTCAGGTTTTGCAGTTCTTCAGCACATACAAATGACCACGCCTGTCCACTAGCCCCTGCGCGCCCTGTACGACCAATTCGGTGAACATAATCAGCTGCCGTATTGGGTAAGTCTAGGTTTACAACGATAGGCAATTCACTAATGTCGATGCCGCGTGCTGCGATATCGGTGGCTACCAGCACTTTAATTGCGCCATTTTTAAAGTCAGCAAGCGCTTTAGTTCTCGCTCCTTGGCTTTTATTACCGTGAATAGCGGCACTTGGAATTTTTGACCGAGTTAGCTTTTCTGCAATACGATTAGCACCGTGTTTCGTGCGGCTAAATACTAACACCTGCTCCCACTTCTGCTGTTTGATCAGACAAATAAGCGCGGTCGTCTTTTTAGATTTATCAATGGTCACTAAGTGCTGCTGAACCGCTTCTACCGTGGTATTGGCTGGCGCGGTTGAAATACTCACAGGGTTGCGCGTTATTGTTTTCGCCAGCGCAGTGATTTCATCAGAAAACGTGGCTGAAAACAGTAAGCTTTGACGCTCTTGTGGCAATAGCTTCAATACTCTCTTAATGTCGTGAATAAAGCCCATATCAAGCATTCTGTCGGCTTCATCCAATACCAACACTTCAAGCTGAGAAAACTTAACAGCGTTTTGCTGGTAGAGGTCAAGCAATCGTCCAGGCGTAGCAATTAACACATCCACACCTTTACGCAGCTTCATCATTTGAGGATTAATCCCTACACCACCAAATACCACGGCAGTTTTTAATGGCAAAAACTCGCTGAACGCTCTGATGCTCTCTTCTACCTGAGCAGCAAGTTCTCGCGTGGGTGTTAAGATAAGTGCCCGAACATTGTTGCCAGATACAGGTTGTCCTTCCATCAATCTCTGTAAAATAGGAAGTCCAAATCCTGCAGTTTTCCCTGTTCCCGTTTGCGCAGCTGCCAACACATCCTTTCCTTGCAATACTTCTGGTATTGCCTTTTCCTGGATTGGTGATGGTGTACTAAACCCTCGTTTTTCAATAGCTTTTAACAAGGGTTCAGCGAGCCCTAATTGGGTAAATGACATTAATAAACTCCTGTCATAGGTATTTATAAAAAATTGCATACCGCAAAGGTATAAGCGTTAGTGCTTTATTGCTAACCGTGGGGGTTATAGATTACTGGGAAAACCTAAAGAGATACGCCATTGCCAACTTGGCTTATTGGTGTTTGACATCAAGAAAAGAACGTAGGTGTTTACTCTTACAAATTGCGCGCGGAGTCTACCACTAAAAGCCGAAAGCCACCAGCGCATTTTTTGTTCAAAATCTAGTTAAGCCTGTCTGACGTTTAACTTAATAAGTTCCGATTTACATAGCATAACAGCAAGGGAAGTTTCATCGGCTTTTCGCTCTAAGGGAAAGGTCTTATACCGTACCGTCTTCCCTCATTTTTAGGAGAGATATTGTTATATTTATATTTTTATCAAAACGATAAATATCTATTTAATACGAATTTTTCGACCTAGAAACGTAAACTTATCAAGTAACAGAGTTTAATTTTATTTATCAATACCTTAAGACATTTAGCTTTTACAAGTGTGCGTTAAAAAACAAGTTAAACAGGGCTCTTCTACGTAAAAACACCTCAAAACCTTTGAAATTAAAGACAACTTGATAGCCAATTTCTGTTGGATAGATAAAAAAAGCTTTACCATATTTGTTATAACAGATAAAAAGCGCGCAGTTATTCCACGCTCAAATTACATCCACGCTGCTGCAGTGTGGCAAACAAGTGAAGTAGAAAACATGAATGTTGATAGTTTAACCCAGCACTTTGAGGAAAAGTTGGCTTTAGTCAAAGCATCGGTGATGTCTGATAGCTTTGTTATCCAGCTTACAACAATCGCAATTATTTATTGCGTTGCGTTTTTGCTTGCACGACAAGTAAAAAAGCCATTTAAGTTTACCCGAGAAAAGCCACAGCAAGGCGCACATACTATGCACGGCTTTTTATACAATCTGGGTGAGGCACTATTCCCGCTTATCACCATCAGTATGCTAAAGCTTACTACCGTGTTGGGGGCGCAATTTCAGTTTGATGCATGGCTATTGGAAATAGCCGTTGTTGTAGCACTAATGCTGTTTGTTAATTCCTTGATTACTGGTTTTGTCGAAAACAACACCATTGCAGCGTTTATGCGATGGGTGGGTTTACCTATCCTATTTTTACACTTAGTTGGCGTGCTTCCGCTGATAACTTCAGCATTGGAGTCAATGGCAATATCAGTCGGCAATGTTGAAATATCAGCGTATGGCGTAACAAGAGTGCTATTGTTTGGTGGCTTGCTGTTCTGGCTAGGCCGCAGCTCGAACGCCATTGGTCAAGATATTATTCGAAACCATAAGTCGCTCGACGTTTCTACCAAAGAAGTGTTCGCAAAGCTGTTTGAAGTTGCCCTGTTCTGTGTGGTGTTTCTTTTATTGCTTAACGTCATGGGAATTAATCTTACCGCATTAGCCGTGTTCGGAGGTGCAGTAGGTGTGGGTTTAGGCTTAGGTCTGCAGTCCATCGCATCAAACTTCATTTCGGGCATCATTATTCTGTTAGATAAATCGTTGACCGTAGGCGATTACGTTGAATTGGAAGACGGGCAGAAAGGTATCGTCAGAGAATTTAAAATGCGCTATGCCGTATTAGAGACATATGACGGTAAAGATGTACTGGTGCCTAACGAAAAGTTTATCAGCTCCTTGCTAATAAACTGGACACACAAAAACCAAAAACAACGTTACCGCATCGACTTTTCTGTCGCCTATAAAACTGATATCCGCGCGATGGTAGAGATTATTAAAGAGGCGGTATCGGAACATCCGCAGGTGATCAGTGGCGATGATGTTCCATTTGAAGAGCTGCCTGACTGTGAAATAGATAGCTTTGGCGACTCTGGCGTTAACATGTTCGTTGAGTTTTGGATGGAAGGTGTGGACGATGGTAAAAACCGCGTGGGTGGCGATTTGCTGCTTACTGTGTTTGAAACATTACGCGAGCACAACATTGAAATACCGTTCCCTCAACGCGAAGTAAGGGTTATCAACGAACAAGGCATTGGTATTCGAAATACCACACCGTAGCTATATTCGCTCATGACATGAGCGCTTTCGGTCATACCTTCGCGCTGGCTAAAACCTAGCGCGAAGTGTATCCCATTGCCACTCTTGGGCAGACAGACCTAACGTCTGGACAAACTTTGCATAGTCTTCTTTGCCCATCGCTGATGCTACAGTTTTTAATTGAGATTTGGCTTTTATTGCTTTTACCTGCAGTAACTCCAATCGCTTATCGGCACTTGAATCGAAGTTTTCACTGATGATTGCATTCGCTTTATTGGTCGCTTCCCACGCTGTAATCACATAGCCCACCAGCTTTATGTAAACACCCACCATACGCTTTCGCTCAAATATGTTCTCAAACAGTGAGCCGGATAACGACATTTGGAAACTGGCCTCTGTTTCTAAGGCAACAAATTGCTCGGCGTTCTTTAGCTCATTCAACACATTGTGTAAAAGCTTAATGTGGGCATGCGTATTAAGTGCATCGACGTGAAGTGCATTAATATCGTCGCTTAGCATTTCTAAATTGACCAACGTTCGTTGAAGACTAGCCATTGTGGTAATTGTCTATAGAAGCGAAAAATAAAGGTTCAGTGTATCGAATTAAAGATGGGTTTGCGATGGTCTCGCGGTCGTTTTAATCACATTAAGAATTCATAACACAACTAATAGAAATCAATTAAAAAGGGCGCGGAAGCGCCCTTTTAGTTTTTATGTCTATTGAGAATTAGTTGTTAAGCTAATTCGCGATAGCAGTTATACCGCATCTATTTACCCAAGCTGGCGTTTAGATCGTGACGTAAATCGAAACGGTCTAGCGTCATCACTTTGGTCCAAGCGTCGACGAAGTCTTTAACAAAACGGCTTTTCGCGTTGTCGTAGGCATAAACTTCGGCCACTGCACGCAGCTCACTGTTTGATCCAAAGACCAGGTCTACAGGCGTACCTGTATACATAACTTCACCAGTAGTTCTGTTTACACCTTCATATACCGACGGGTTATCTGTTTTTCTCCACTTAACGCCCATATCAAGAAGCGTTACGAAGAAATCGTTGTTAAGCGTGCCTACTTTGTCAGTAAATACACCGTGGCTAGTGCCACCTGTATTTGCTCCCAATGAACGCAGACCACCAAGCAAAACAGTCATTTCTGGTACCGTTAGATTAAGCTGATCGGCTTTGTCTACCAGCATGTCGGTTGGCGAACGATAGCTAGCTTCTGCGTTGTAATAGTTTCTAAACGCATCGGCTGTTGGCTCTAACAATGAAAACGAATTAACGTCTGTTTGCTCTTGGGTAGCATCAGTTCTACCAGGAACCACTGGCACAGTAACCTTGACGCCAGCATCTGCCGCTGCTTTTTCAATTGCTGCCGCGCCGCCAATCACAATGAGGTCAGCAAGAGACACTTTCTTCTTAGAAAACATGCGTGAATTGTAGTCTTCTTGCATCTCTTTAAGCTTAGAAACAACGGCTTGAACGGTTTCAGGCTCATTGGCTTCCCAATTCATTTGCGGTTCAAGGGCAATACGAGCACCATTCGCTCCACCGCGTAAATCAGATGCTCGGAAGCTAGACGCTGCCGCCCATGCTGTTTTCACAAGTTGCTGAACGGTTAAACCACTGTCTAAGATGTCAGCTTTAAGTTTCTTAACGTCTTTATCAGAGATCGCTTTATAGTCAGCTTTAGGCACTGGATCTTGCCAGATGAAGTTCTCTTCTGGGATATCGTTACCCAAGTAACGTGCCTTAGGACCCATATCGCGGTGAGTTAGCTTGAACCACGCTTTGGCAAACGCCGTTTGATACTCTTTAGGATCCGCTAAGAAGCGCTCGGCAATTTTTCGATACTCTGGATCATACTTAAGCGCCAAGTCAGCTGTAGTCATCACAGGAGGATTTTTCTTACCTTCTACGTGCGCATCTGGTACTGATTTATGAAGCGATTCATCGGTAGGGATCCACTGGATAGCGCCAGCAGGACTGCGAGTTTGCTTCCACTCAAAGCCCAATAAGTTTTGAAGATATAGGCTCGTCCATTTAGTAGGTAGCTGTGTCCAAGCACCTTCCAAACCGCTCGTTACTGTGTCTTCTGCATTGCCTTTCCCGCAATTGTTCTTCCAACCTAGTCCCTGCTCTTCTAAGCCTGCACCGCCTGGCTCAGCTTCTAAACAATCAGCAGGCTTGTGTGCGCCGTGCATTTTTCCAAATGTATGACCACCCGCTATTAGCGCAACGGTCTCTTCATCATTCATCGCCATACGGCCAAATGCAGTGCGAATATTTTTCGCAGATCCCATCGGATCAGGCACACCTTTAGGGCCTTCAGGGTTAACATAGATCAAGCCCATGTGCGTTGCCCCCAACGGGCGCTGAAGCTTACCGTCGCGCTCTTCACGATCGCTCGCAAGCATTTCCACTTCTGGGCCCCAATAAACCATGTCAGGTTCCCAGTCGTCGGTACGACCACCCGCAAATCCATAGGTGTCAAAGCCCATGTTCTCCATGCCTACAGTACCCGCAAGGATCATTAAGTCGCCCCAAGATAAACTTTCACCGTACTTTTGCTTAATAGGCCAAAGCAAGCGACGCGCTTTATCAAGGTTTCCGTTGTCTGGCCAGCTGTTCAGCGGATCAAAACGCATTTGACCACCGTCACCACCGCCACGACCATCTAGCGTACGATAGGTACCTGCACTGTGCCATGAAAGTCGAATGAAGAAAGGACCATAATTTCCGAAGTCGGCCGGCCACCAATCTTGAGAAGTAGTGAGTAGCTCATTAACATCTTTTTTTACTTGGTCGAGATCTAGCTTAGCGAATGCCTTTGCATAACTGAAATCATCACCTAGTGGGTTTGAGCGATTATCGTGATCTCTTAACGGAGAGAGATCGAGCTGATCAGGCCACCAAAATTGATTATTTTTCGCTTGAAAAGCTTTAGCAGTGCCCGTGCCTTTAGCACCCGCAGGCTTACTAATTTGATCGTTGGCAATAGCCCCTGTTGCACCAAGCGATAAGGCAACAAGTACTGATACTGTGGTTTTTTTAAACCTGTTTATAGTCATGGTCTTTTCCCGTCTGAGTTTGTTGTAGTTACCAAAGCGTGAGTGCGAATCACACCACTAATTTGTTAACATTTTGTTTACCTCATAAGCAGTTAAAAGATAGACAGGCTTAGAGAATATTTACAGTTGATAAAATGAATTCAACTGATTAGAAAATCCAATCAATGAAAAGTTGATTAATTTCAATATCTTAAAAACCCAGTTCACTTTATGACGTAAACGACTGTCGCTCAGTAGAATTATGTAATGCGGAAAATGAGCTAGATCTGTGAATCTCTTTCAGAGATTGGGAAATTTTTTCGCTTCTTGAAGAGTGAAACTTTTCCATACTTTCTATAAGCGGCTAAATAACCAACTAAAAAGTGTCGGTTTATGTAAAGTTTTCATCTAATTGAAATACATTCTGCAATTTCTACCATGGCACAGCAATTGATACAGAGATGATGCAATTAAAGACGCATTAACTTCAGATAAGAAGTCGATGGAATGTTAAAGAAGTAATGAGGATGAACTTATGAAAAACACACTTAAGACACTTACCGGACTTGCAGCTGTTGCCTCTATCAGTGCTATGGCTTCATTCAGTGCGCATGCTCAATCAAATCAAATTGAAGCAAAAGACAGTGGTTTTTATGTCGGTGGTAATTACGGTTACCTACGCGTTGAAGGTGAAGATGACTTTGACGATGACAAAGATGTTTGGCAAGGCCTTGTTGGATATAAATTCAATGAGTGGATTGCAATTGAAGGTGGTTACATCGATTTTGGTGATTACGGTAACGACCTTGCAGGGGCTGAAACAGACGGCTACACAGCGGCGATCAAGGGTATTCTTCCATTAACAGAGCGTTTTTCTCTCTACGCGAAAGCAGGTCAACTTTGGTCAGAAACCGAGTATAACTTTGCTGGCGTTTCACGTGATAACGATGACGAAAGCTTGTTTGTAGGCGCAGGTCTAAGCTACGCGATTACTAGTAACTTTTTAGTAAACGCCGAGTACACTGTTTATGATACAGAGCTTGATGCAGACGAAGCGTTTGATGACATCGACGACACCGATTTTGAAACCGATCTTAAGCAAGCCAGTATTGGTGTTGAGTATCGTTTCTAAGACATTTGTTGCCTCACGTTTAACAACGTGACTTAATGAGAATGCTAAAGCCTTGGCAACACAGCCAAGGCTTTTTACTTTTTGCTACCCGTCTATTTTCTGGATGAGCTGCGCCAGTTCCTCAATTTTTGACACTGTCGTTTTAACTAAGTTGTCAATTTCATTGGATGAGGACTGGGAGTTACCTGCTAACGTTCGTACTTCATCAGCCACAACCGCAAACCCTCTTCCCATTTCACCTGCTCGTGCCGCTTCTATCGCTGCATTTAGCGCTAGCAAATTAGTTTGCTCAGAAATAGAATTAATTGTGCCCACTATATTACTTATAGTCTGGCTGGTAACCAGTAGCTCTTTCATAGAATCTTGAGTATCGTTAACCGCTTGTTTTCTAGAGGTGATATTAACGGCAAAAAAGACATAACGTGTTACTTGCCCGTTAAAGTTCTTAAGTGCGCTGATTCTCGCGTCAAAGGCAAGATAACGCCCAGCCACTTGAAACTCAGTAATTTTTGAAACAAAACCAGCGCTCTCTAGAGTAGACTTGTCCTCTGCAGAAAGACTATTCATTACCTCATCTGCAAATGATTCAGAGCTCATTACCCCGTTCAATGTGTCGCGTAGTAGTTTGTTTGCCTCAACGACTTCACCATTAGGCTTCATTTCAAGAAGAACAAGTGCACTGCCTATAGCTTTTAATTTGTTAGTAAAATCTAAAGCCATTTGCTTAACACGAGTAATATCAGCCTGAACCGCGATAAAGTTAACGAGTTTTTCTTCTTTGAAAACGGGGTTTATTGATAGTGAAGTCCAGTAAGGTGTACCGTCCTTTCTATAGTTAAGAATTTCATCATAAAATGCTTCGCGGTTTTTAATTTTTTGTCGTATCACATCCACAGTACGTTGATCGGTTTCCTCACCTTGTAAAAATGATCCAGGTTTCTTACCTTTTACTTCGTCCAGCTCCCACCCCGTCAACCGGTAAAACCCGTTATTAACGTACTCTATGAGACCATCTGCATCAGATATAATAACGGCGTTGTCTGTTTCGTTGGCAACCAGCGAAAGCATACGTTGTAACTCTCGCTGCTCTACTTCTTCTGTTACATCTTTAATAAATGCTGTGTAGAGGGTTCGGTCAGCCAGCCTTACTTTAGACAAAGACAGCCTGCCCCACAGGCTTTTACCGTCTTTCCGCTCCACTTTAACTTCGCGGCTGGTTCCGACAATTTTGTCTTGGCCTGTTTCTCTATTTGCGTTGACATAGTTATCGTGGTTCGCTTGAATCGCCTGAGGCACTAACATCTTCACATTTTGGCCAATTACTTCATCTCTTGTGTATCCCCATAGCTTCTCAGCGGATGCGTTGAACAAGGTTACGTTGTTGTTTTCATCGATACACACCACAGCATCTAACGCTTGCTCTAATGTTTGCTCCACTATTTCGCGAGACTCTCGCTCTTCTGTAACGTCTCGAACGAAAGCGGTGTAGTGCTTCTTTCCTGCAACAATAACCTGAGATAAAGCAAGCTGAACCCAAATTCGCTCCCCACTTTTTGTTTCTAATTCGACTTCTCGCGAGCTGCCAACGATTTTATTAACATTTGTTTGTCGATGAGAATTAACGTAATTGTCGTGATTTGCTTTGTGTTCGTGGGGAACCAATAGTTTGATATTTTTGCCTAGTACCTCGTTTGGCGTATAGCCCCATAACTTTTGAGCGGCATCGTTGTAAAACGTAATGTTGTTTTTTTCATCTATGGTAACTACAGCCAAGATTGATTGAGCAAGCGCCTGTTTCGCCGCATTTTCCTTTGAAAAAAACTTCATTTATCTAGACCTTCTCATTAAATTTTTTAAGTTATATAGAAGATCTTTCCCTGTTTTTCCAACTGTGAATATTAAACTCGTTTCACAGTGAAAATATTACACATTACGAGCTGATACATCTTACACACGAGCTCAAAAACTCTAATTATCGATAAAAATCATTTACTTATATTTATCGTTCTTTCGTTTTATAGAGGTACAAATTCTGCAACAGAATACAAATAGTGAAAAATGAATAAATAGGAAACGTCACATGCAATCAGGAAAGAGTGTATTTCAACCCGGTCAAAACTGTTGGGTAGAGAGCAAGGCTCGCTTTTCTACACCTTTGATAGATTGCGGAAACTATTATAAAGCCTTGCACAGCTCTATCGTTAAAGCTAAGCACAGTATCTTCATCGTTGGATGGGACATAGATAGCCGCATTCGTTTGCTGCGAGGCGACGACGAAGCGAACAGTGAAGCGCCGAGCGTAATAAGTGATTTACTTAAGTGGAAAGCTGAGCAAAACCCTGACATTAAAATTTACCTGCTACGTTGGGACTCATCGCTAGCCTTTTTCGCGCAGCGCGAAATGTGGGCAAAGGAAGTGTGGGAAGAAAAAACGCCAGACAATGTGCAAACCGAGCTCGATGACACGATTCCGATGGGCGGAAGTCAGCACCAAAAAATTGTGGTTATCGATGATGAACTCGTATTCTCAGGTGGAATGGATGTATCCACTAACCGCTGGGATACCCGTGACCATCCCGTAGTTTCAGAAGAGCGTGATGGGCCTGATGGGGAGTATGGTCCTCTTCATGATGTGCAAATGGTATCAAGTGGACCCGTAGTAGCCGACTTTTCAAAATTAGTTCGATGGAGGTGGCAGCGTGTTGCTGACTCTTCACCTATTGATATCCGCAAGGACGCGCGCATTGATGAAAATGCCCCGTTGCCTGATGCTTGGCCACAAGATTATCCTCCCCTTTTTGAAGACGTAGAGTGTGCACTTGCCAGAACAATTCCATTTATGGATGAGGTCGAGCCTGCTCAAGAGGTACGTCATATGCTGCTTGATCTTATCGGTGAAGCAGAGTCTGTAATCTACATTGAGAATCAATTTACAACGCGTCAGGAGATCGCTGAAGCGCTGAATAAGCAGCTCAAACTGAAACCTAATCTTTCGGTCATTATCGTAAGTTCCTACGAGCCAAAAGGTAAGTTTGAGTGCGAAGCATTTTGGGCAAGCCGCATAGAATTCAAGGAAATTTTAGAAAAAGGGGTTGACCCTAAGCGAGTAAAACTGACTTATTCTTCAATTGAAGACATGCAAGGCCGCAAGGCATACAAGCGCATCCACTCCAAAGTGATGACCATCGATAACAAATACCTTGTTATCGGGTCATCAAACTTGAGTAATCGCTCAATGACGCTAGACACCGAAATCGACACGGTGTTGTTCGGTAACACTAAGGACAATCAGGCGTGTATTGAGCAAGTGAGAAACGACTTACTCGCAGAGCACACGGGACGCGATATTGATGCAATGCCAGCGTTATTCAACAATGAATATCCGGTTGAAGCATTAATGCAGGATCAGATAGCACACGGCTACGTACTTACCGAAGTTCGCGATGAGGTGTTTACCGAACAATCCGTTAAGAATGTGTTCAGAGCGTTATCTGACCCTGAAGAACCCCTTATTTCAGTGCCAACCTTTGATGGAGCTGCTATGCCTGCACGTAACCCAAGACGTCGCAGTATTATGATTTTGATTGGTCTTGCCATCATTGCTGTTCTTGGCGGGCTTATGTTTTGGGCTAGCCAGTCCATACCATGGTTAAGTTCCGACAGCATTAACGCCTTTCTAGAGAAAAGTCGTGGAACCTACTTTGCTCTGCCTACCGTGTTGCTGGTTTATGTGGTCGGCGGCGTTTTATTCTTCCCGGTCACAGTACTGTCACTTGCTGTGGCTGCTATTTTTGGCCCTATATGGGGGCCCATCTACGGCATCATGGGAGCACTAATGAGCTCTGCAATCATGTTTGGAATAGGCAAGCTATCTGGCAACGCGGGGCTTAGAAAAATTGGTGGTCCAAAGGTAGCTGCCGTTGATGAAAAACTAAAGCGTAGCGGTATCGTTGGCGTCGCGGCCATTCGAATGTTGCCTGTAGCGCCCTTTAGTTTGGTGAATTTGGTAGCGGGTATCTCATCTATTGGCATTTTCCAGTTTTTAGTAGGGACATTTTTAGGCATGTTCCCGCCCATGATTGCGAAAGGGCTTGTGGGTGATTCGATAGCACAAATTTGGCAAAACCCTTCTGTGGAAACCATTAGCTATTTAGTTGGCGGTATCGTTTTATGGGGCCTTATGATTTGGGGCTCGCAAAAATTTGCCCGCTACTACCAAGCTCGGAAGGAGTCGGGGAATCAAGATACTGCCAGTGATAATAGTGACAAAGATGAGGTAGAGAAATGTGCCGCATAGTGACCTACAACATTCACAGCGGAATAGGTAGAGACAAAAAGCACGATTACAAACGCATAGGGCAATTCTTGGCAAACAGTGGCGCCGACGTGGTGCTGCTGCAAGAAATGGATACTCGTCCCTCTGAGCGAAGTACAGCACAGGACGTTAAAGATATCTGCGCTGAAAACACGTTTAAGCTCATTCCATCACCAGCCATTAGGGAATCTGATGGCTGGTATGGCAACGCCATCCTAACTCGCTTTGACGTATTAGCGCACGATACACTGGATGTCAGCCAAAACGGGCGACAGCCTAGAAATGTTCAGATTGTAGAGCTCAAGACAGAGAAGACCCCCCTTACGGTGGTGAATACCCATAAGGGGCTTAAGAAGCTAGAACGTCGCTCACAGTTTTCTTTGCTTCATGAGCACCTTTCTTTGAAGATGAAAGAGAAGCAAATCCCTCTAGTTCTAGCCGGTGATTTCAACGAGTGGCAGTTTTTCTCAAAAGCGTTTAAAGCACTTAACGAATTGCTATTACAGCAAAAAGTGGGGGCAACATTTCCAAGCCACTTTCCTGTATTTGCACTTGATAGAGTATGGGTGTCTGACGACATCAAGGTAAAAGCGTGCAGAAAATTAAAAAATGCGAAAACTCGAATCTTGTCAGATCATTTACCTGTACTTGTTGATATTGAACTGCCCCAGAACGACTAACCCAGTGCTCTTTTGCACTTAACGGGTTGCATTATTCTCGTCGTACGCGAGATTTAGCATTATCTTGTGTTGGCATAGTGCTATGCAGGTTGCGCTATTAACGATGAAGCGGCAAATTCTAACGTACCGCACCAGTGTTTCAGTGCGTTTTCTTGAGCCACTACTTTTCTGAGAATATCAATGATCGGACTGCTATCTAGTAGCGTCTTGGCACTTTTGTTTGTCGCAGCGAGTACAGTACGCTGCATTTCTGGCTGTGTTATTTTCAGTGATGAAACTAGACCAGACTCCTTTAAATGAAAAATAGCTGATGTAGGAAGGATCATCACGCCTTCTCCCTGCATAACTTGCCTAAGGCCAGTCATGAGTTGTCCAGAATAAGCCAAATCGTGCTGCAAACTAACGCCCGTTGCTTTTTCATAGTCAGCAATTAGTTGACCCAATGCATCTTTGTTACCCGGTGACAGCAAAGGTAATTCACTGATTTCCCAAAAACGGATCGTCGTTCTATCTCGAAGCTTGGCGTATTGTTCACACGATGAGGAGGCAGAAAAAACCAAATGAAGATCTTCTTGAATTAGCGGTGTGACTCGCATGAATTTAGGGTCGACAGCTTGCTGATAAGTAAGCGCAACATCCACCTGCTTTGACTCAAGCCAATCATTAATGGTGTAAGACGGTCCAGTGCTGATTTCGACTTTGAGCCCTTTATGGTTCGCCGTTATCTCCGTGAGCAGCGGTAAAGAAAGCACATTGCCGATTGACGGTAGCATTCCTATTTTTACTACCTTCTTTTGTCCAGTTTGAAAGGCTTCCAATGCGGCCTTAACGTTGTCTATTTCGGTTAGCAGCTTTAATGCATGTTTATAAAAAACTTCGCCCGCCGATGTTAGGTTTACTCCCGAAAAACTTCTTTCAAGCAGCGTCGCTTTCATCTCTCTTTCTAAACTTGCTAACTGCTGACTAATGGCGGGTTGAGCGATATCCAATGCTCTCGCTGCCGCAGCAATACTACCCTTACGCACAGTCATAACAAAATAATGCAGCTGTTTTGAATGCACTTGCCCTCCTTACAAAGGTGGTGAGTTCTAGAACGGGAACGGTTTAATGAAGACGGCAGCAACGAATATGCCATTCCATTAAGTTATATGAAGCAAAATTGTAAAAATGGGCTAAAAGCAGTGGGGCATGAAAATCTTGTCTTCCTCCATACTTAAGTCTAATAGCATTAAATTAGCGCCCTGTGAGACGGCTCAATATTTTTCTTATACCCCTGAATAATCTTCTTTCTTCCTGCAAAGCCAAAGAGTTTTTAGCCTTGTTCTTGTACACGAGTAGCTAGACAACAATAACAAGATGCTTCTCGCATCAAAGTAGTGCTCGTGCGTGCCTAAAAAGAGTGCAGATTTTAATAATCCACACCCACAAAACTAAGTAGCAATAAGCACGATTGGGAACACAAATGAAACAGAAAAAGCTCCACACTGCAGTACGTTACGCACTTACCGGATTAACACTTTTCACTACTTCATTGCTTGTACAGGCGCAAGAAGTGACTGAAGAAACCACAGAAGCCAAAGACCTAGAACGCATTGCCGTTGTTGGTGCCCGCGGTGCACCGCGTTCGGTGACCAGCTCCCCTGTACCGGTTGATGTACTCACCGCCGAAGACGTTGAAGCCGTTGCGTTTACCGATATGAACAATGTCCTTATGACACTCGTTCCCTCTTATTCCGTAGGCCGTCAACCCATTTCCGACGGCGGAACATTTATCCGTCCAGCAACGCTTCGAGGTATGCCCACCGATAAAACGCTTGTTTTGGTTAACTCTAAACGTCGTCACAGGGCCGCACTTGTTTCAATTGGCGGTTCTGGCACACAGGGGCCAGACATCGCAACTATTCCCACCGCAGCAATTCAAAGTGTTGAAGTGTTGCGCGACGGTGCAGCTGCGCAATATGGCTCAGATGCCATTGCAGGTGTTATCAACTTTCAATTAAAAAATAACACCGAAGGCGGCTCGTTCACTGCCGACTACGGCAGCTACTACGAAGGAGATGGCGATCAAATTACCGTTACTGGGAATAAAGGTTTCGCGTTAGGCGACGATGGCTTTTTCAGTATTTCAGCCGAATACTCTGACAGCGAGGCCACCTTTCGCGGTGAGCAATATTGTGAGCCATGGTTTTGTGTGGATGACCAGTCAGATCAATACATCGCTGATGCTACGGCCATGGCCAACAGCGTTCATGGTTCAGACGTAGTCCAACCATGGGGGCAACCAAATACAAGCGGGACGCGTGTTTTCTTTAACGCCGGTTACGCACTATCCAGTAAACTTGAACTCTACGCATTCGGTAACTATTCAGAAAGTGAAGGTGACGGTTCATTCTATTATCGCTATCCAGGCAATGGCACCATTGAAGACATTCGACTTGAGGACGGTTCAATCTGGAACCCGCTAGAGTTCTTCCCTGGTGGCTTCACGCCTCGTTTCTTCGGTGATGTGACTGACTACTCATTTGTTGGTGGTGTTAAGGGCATGTCGGGCGACCTTACTTATGATATCAGTGGTCGTTACGGCAATAATGAAATCTCTTACACACTAGCCAATACCATTAACCCGTCACTGGGTAACGAGTCACCTACTTCATTTAAGCCGGGTGACTTAACCAACGAAGAAACACAGATTCAAGCTGACTTCACCTATGACTTGAACCAGTATGTTCTTGCCTTCGGTGCAAGTTACTTAGACGAGTCATACGAAATCTCTGAAGGCGAGCTAAGTTCCTATTTTGCAGGCTCTTACGCCACATCCGACCCTTGGGAGTTTTGTAACGACGACTACACCACTACGGCACTGGGCGCTGCTGTCATTGCTAACGGTTCAACTCTGAATTGTGCCAACTACACCAGTGCTGACAGTAACGACGATGGGGTTGAAGATGATGGATTCGCTGGAGTAGACGCCGTTTATACCGTTGTAGGCGTTGGCTCCAACGGCTTTCCTGGCTATTCACCAGACTATTCGGGCTCATACGAGCGTGACTCATATGCGGTATACACGGATATCTCTGGTGACATTACAGACGAGTTGTTTGCTCAGGCTGCGCTGCGTTATGAAGACTATTCTGACTTTGGCTCAGAAGTAGTATACAAAGTAGCAGGGTTCTATCAGTTTAGTGATGAAGTAGGCTTTAGGTCGTCTTTTGGCACTGGCTTTAGAGCCCCTACTCCAGGTCAGCAGGGCACCACCAACGTATCTACACGTCTGCCCGATGGCTTCCCAGTAGCAACAGGTTTGTTCCCAGCCGGCGGCGAAGTAGCGCGGGCGCTTGGTGCCAACGAGCTTTCACCCGAAAAATCGACCAACTTTACGCTGGGCATGACTGCGAACTATGGCGATTTAACGCTCACTGTTGATTACTACAACATCAAGCTTGAAGACCGCCTTTACTCTGTGTCTACCCGAGATGTTTCCACCACTGTCGTTACCGACCCTCAAGCAGACGGTTATGACGCATACCAAAACTATCTAGCCCTATCAGGTGCCAATGTTTCTGGCGCCGAGTCCATTGGTGGTGTGTTCTTCTTCCAAAACGCTTTCGATACCGTAACCGAAGGCGTGGACGTTGTTGCTACTTACAAGATGGAGTCGAGGTATGGCGCAACCGTGCTAACCGGCTCTGTGAATTACAACAAAACAGAATTCGATTCTGATCCGAGTGAATACTTGAACGCTGAGGATCAGTTCGACTTTGAAAATGGCCGTCCCGAAATGCGTGGTGTCTTCTCAGTTACCCACAGTTACGACGTGTGGTCTGCCGTTGCACGTCTTAGCTATTTTGGCGAATACGAAAATGCGGGAAGCGATGACGGGGTAAACGCCACGAATATTCAAACCTTCGGTGACGAATATATGTTCGATATAGAGGGCTCCTACCTTATTAACGAAAACCTCACCCTGTCAGTGGGGGTAAGAAATCTCTTCGACAATTACCCAGATGTGAGTACTAACGGCGACGCCTGTTGCGGTGAAGTCTATGACTCTGCCTCGGTGGTTGATTGGCAGGGAGGATATTACTACACCCGACTTGCAGCCCGTTTTTAACTGGCTCCTTGCAAACACCGACATAAGTCGGTGTTTGTGTATGTAGTTAACTGTATATAAGAAAAACTTAAAAGGTCATTCATGTTTAAAGCTGTTTCATGCGGAGTAAAAAGCAAATGGAAATAGAGCTACTGTGGTTTGTAGTTACTTTGTGTATAACTGGTGCCATTGCAGGTATCACGGCAGGTCTGTTTGGTAATGGCGGGGGATTTGTTGTCGTGCCAGCTCTTCTCGCTGTTTTTCCGTTTTTTACTCCTCCATCAGAAGCCCTCGTTAAGGTAGCCATCGGAACATCATTGGCATCCATTGTGGTATCAAGCGCTCGGTCAGTGATGGCGCATCGCGCTAAAGGTGCGGTGGATTTTGACATTCTTCGCTCGTGGAGTATTTGGCTTATTCTTGGCGTTGGTGGCGGGCTGCTCATCGCAAACAACTCCAGCGCCAATGGTTTAACGGTCGTGTTCGCCGCTGGTGTTCTACTTTACTCCGTATACTTCCTTTTCCCTGAGTTCGTTGTAAGACCCGGGCTTGTTTTCGATATGCCTAAAGGCATAGGCAAAGCGGTTTTGGCGTTTGTTCTGGGTGGTTTCTCTGCTCTGCTTGGCATAGGCGGCGGTACGCCGACAGTAATCACTATGGTGATGTGCCAGCGCACCATTCAACAGGCTGTTGCGACCGCCGCAGGCGTCGGCTTTCTTATCGGGCTTCCAGGTGCCATTGGCTTTTTGTTTATGAAGCACCCTGAAACCGCCTCGTTGCCGGTAGGCACTATTGGCTACATCAATATACCTGCGCTTATTGCTATCAGTATTGGGGCAATCTTTACCGCTCCAATCGGAGCCAAAATGGCGCACAACTTCAGTGAAAAGAAGCTAAAGCGCTTATTTGGCATCTATCTCGTCATTGTTTCTAGCGCAATGTTCTATAAAGCCATTTAAAAGAAGAAGGAGAAAACCCGTGAGTTATAACCGTTCAAGACGCTTGTTTATTGGTGGCACAGTTGCAGCGTCAGCAATAGGTGCGAGTGGCATAAGTCACCTTGTGAGCGCCCAATCTGTTAGCGCAAGCGCTTCCCCATCGTCTGTTATGTATGGACCAAAGCCTGGGGTTGCAAAGCTCAATGCCAATGAGAACCCGTTTGGGCCGAGCCCGAAAGCGCTAGACGCTATCGCAAAAGCATCGGCGGAAGGTGGAGCCTACTATGCTTATCCTGCCGCTATGACGCTATTGGATATGATTGCCGAGCGCTATGGCATTACTCGAAAGCACATTTCTTTGAGCGCAGGTTCAAGCCCTATTCTTTCCTACGCCGCCCTTGCGGCCAGCAAGAACGGAAAAATTCTGGGCCCGGACCTTTTTTGGGACACCACGTCTAAAGCACCTGAAAAACAAGGTGCGCCAGAAATAGTGAGAGTTGCTAATACGGCAGAGCTTGATATTGACCTTGATGCCATGTACGCCGCAATAGACGACTCTATTGGTATGGTGCACATTTGTAACCCGAACAATCCAACGGGAAAAGTGCTCGATCCGAATAAGCTTCGCGAATTCTGCATAAAAGCATCTAAAAAAACACTGGTGTTGGTCGACGAGGCATATAACGAGCTTATCGATGAGCCTCCTAAGCATTCAATGATTCCGCTCGTTAAAGCTGGTCATAATGTCATTGTAGCGAGAACCTTCTCAAAGATTTATGGCTTAGCAGGTATGCGCGTGGGCTATTTAATCGCATCAGAGGAAAACACTGAGTGGATCAATCGCTATGGCATGGGCGGCTATACATTGAATCAAGCAGGCCTTGCCGCGGCTATCGCCAGCTACAATGACGATGCCTTTTTAACTTTCTCTAAAGAGAAAATTTATGAAGGTAAATCTATGGTTATGGACGCAGTAAAAGCAAATGGATTGACAGCGCTACCTTCTAGTACTAACTTTATTTTTGTTAATTTAGGTGACGGCAACGCAGAGTACTTCCGCCAAGCCATGGCTGAACAGGACGTGCTGATTAGAGGAATCTACCGTACGTACGACAACTGGTCTCGCGTAAGTATGGGAAAAATTGGCGATGTAAAACGCTATGTTGATGCCATGCCCAGTGCACTTGAAAAAATGTACACTATGCAAAATACTTAGCTGCAAGGGTGTGCATTGTCGGCCGATGCACACCTCGCTACTTATAGACTTAAATTTTCTGCTACTTCCTCGTTTACTCTCCTAGTCATTTTCAACTAAAAGTCTAATACGCATAAAAGTCACTTCTGTCATATACTCATTTTAAAGCGCCACTGCTCAAAGAATACGCTGATTGGAAAATTTTTACGGTATTGTTGCAGTAACGCTAAAGTTGCACATACTTTACTAAAAAGGCATCGCATTAAATGCCGCTCTAGGAGGCTGTAAATGTCAATTTCTGTATTAGTAGCTGATGATTCTAAGTTGTCGAGGCGTAGTGTGATTCGCTCACTTCCGCAAGATTTAGAGTATGACATCACCGAAGCAACAAACGGGCAAGAAGCCATAAATGCGCTGTCAGAAAGTGAATTTGCATTGGTACTTTTAGACCTAACCATGCCAGAAGTTGACGGCGTTGGTGTGTTGGAATTCTTGCACCAAAGGCCCGACGCCCCAAATGTAATTGTGATTAGCGCTGACTTTCAGCCAGAAAAACAGAAAATTGTCATGTCTCTGGGGGCAAAGCGCTTTTTACGCAAACCGCTTGATAAAGAAGAATTAGCAATGTCGTTGTTTGAGTTGGGGTATCTATGAGCATTGTACTACCACTAGACGAAGAGCAAAGAGATGCCCTTCAAGAACTCCTAAATATTTCCATGGGGCAAGCGGCTAACTCTCTTGCGCAGTTAATTGAAACCAAAATTGATATTTCTATCCCAAAAATCTCAGCGGTTACTCCCACCCAGCTTTACAGTCTCTTATTTGAAACCGAAGACGCTTTCTATACCCGTCAGTCTTTTTTAGGCGACGTACACGGCGAAGTGATGTCTGTGCTATCTCAAGCTGGATTGAGTGAGGTCGCAACGTTAATGGATTACGATGAACCATTAAGCAAAGAAGACATTCAAGAGATTATCTTGGAGCTTTGTAACATTTTGGCAGGTGCGTGTTTGGCTGGTCTTTCCGACCAGTTGGAGCTTACCACTAACTTGAACATGCCCACGTTATTCTTGCCCGATAAAGCGAACTTCGATGAGTTGCAATGGCAGCACAGCTTAGTGATGGAAGTGCAGTTTATTATCGCGATCTCGTCGTTTAGCATGCGCGTTGTTTTCTGCTTAGACGATGAATCTCTTGCACGCATGAAAGACACATTGGATGAGTTACTCGCATAATGTTTGAACAACTGGTAGGTAAATTACCAGTCGGAATTGGTATAGTCGATGAGAGCTTTAAGGTTGTTTATCTAAACGACTTCTTTTTAGATCGACTTCCTCACAATATGCGCGACTGCTATAAAGAAACGCCAGTTGTTGAGTTATTTCAAGGACAAGGTAAGTTTCTAAAACGCAGACTAAAGTCAGTTTTTGTACTGCAGCATCCTAGCTTTAGCTACTGGGAACAACGCCCCCACATCTTTCCGTTTAAGAGCTCTCGCCCTATAACGGGTGAAGAAACACAGATGTATCAAAACATGGAAATCTTGCCCATTAAAGACAAAAACACAGGGCAAAAATTGGCGTGTATTTTTCTGCAAGATGTGACCGCCCAAGCTAGCTATTTTAGAGCCCAGCAAAAGCTTTCTGAAGCTTTGAAGAAAGAACACGAAGCGCAAAAAAAGTTAATTCGCAAACTCGATACCGCACAGAGCCAGCTAATTCAGGCTGAGAAAATGGCTTCTACTGGTCAGCTAGCGGCGGGGATCGCCCACGAAATTAATAACCCTATTGGTTTTGTGAGCGCTAACCTCAATACACTTGAGCAATACGCAACTCACCTTATTGCGATCTGTGATGGCGTTCAGGAGCAACTCGAACACTTCACCGACGAACTTAAAGAGCAGGTCGACGCACTGTTTGAGTCTAATCACTACGACTTGTTAAAGGACGATATTACTGAGCTAATTGCCGAATCGACAGATGGTCTTACCCGCGTAAAAGACATCGTCGAAAACCTTAAGAACTTTTCGCTGGAGACTACCGAAGGTGTGCAGATAGTAGATATCTGCGCCGTGTGTCACCAGCTGATCACGCTTATTTCCGCCCAGTACAGCACGCCCCAATATAAATTTGAATGTGAATTAGAGAAAGTGGAGGTAATGGGAAACCCTGGGCCGCTGAAACAGGCGCTAATGAACGTCATGATAAATGCAGCGCAGGCCATAGAAGATAGGGGCTTCATTAAACTTACTGTGCTCGATTCACCTACGTTGGTGACCATCAAAATACTGGACTCGGGTTGCGGTATTCCTACGAAACATCTAAAGCGAGTCTTTGAACCCTTCTTTACTACAAAGCCCGAAGGGCAAGGCCAAGGGCTGGGCCTTTCTGTGGCTTACACCGCCATCGAACAACATCAAGGTAAAATATCTATTAGCAGCAAAGAGGCAAAAGGAACCGTGGTAGAGATCACCATTCCGAAACAGCCTGCAGCACAGCCCCCGTCCAGTGAAGATAATGAAGAGAATAAAGAAAACGAAACGGAAAACTCTCAAACGGCCTAGAAAACAGATAGCCCAGTACAGAGTAGGACGTTGTTAATCCTCACTCTGTTTGTATGTCCTCTGACTGAACTAACAAGCAAGCTTTTTTACTTCACAGGCTTTAAATGTATACACACCCTTGCTGTTTAACGTCCGCGAAATGACTCCTTCATTAAGCAAGTAATTAAGGTGAGACAAACACTCTGCTACTGCAAACACCATGTTGCGACTAGAGAGCTTGCGCTTAAACATAACCGGTAATAACTCTACGACCGTTTGAGGTTGCTCGCAAGCATTTAACAGTGCTTTTAGGTGCTCGTGATGATGAGCAATAAGCGAATCTACTCGCTCATGCAGGCCGATAAAGGGTAGCTTGTGAGCAGGTAATACTGTCGCATCTTTGGGCAAATTCTTGAATTGCGGCAGCGTAGAAAGGTAGTCGTCTAAGGTGTTGGCATCAGGCTCTGTTGAGTAGGCGCCAATGTTTGGCGTGATAATCGGCAAAATATGATCGCCTGATATGAGAATATTTTTTTGCTTATTGTAAAGGCACGCATGCTCAGGAGAGTGGCCGCGGCCAATGATGATCTGCCATTCATTACCGCCAAGCGACAGCGTCATACCATGTTTTAGACGGGTGTAGCTAATGGGTAGTGGTGAAACAACGCTGCTGTAGCCATTGCCTTCACCAGAAGTAAGCTTTGCGATCATGGATTCGTCTAAACCTGCTCGCTGGTAATATTGCACATCCCGCTCATTCGTTGCGCCATTTCTTCCTGCCGCAAACGCTCTGGCAGTAAAGTACTCAATTTGAGACATATAAAAGGGGACGTTATACGTGTCGGCTATCCAGCCCGCTAACCCTACATGATCAGGATGTAAGTGCGTAACGATGACACCAACTATTGGCCCGTCTAATTGCTTGAATATACGCTCCCACAGCGCTTTGGTGGTGGACGTTCCTATGCCAGTATCAATGACCACCCAACCGCCTTCACCGCGGATCAGGTACAAATTTATGTGGTCAAGTTCAAATGGAAGCGGCATTGTTAGCCAAAGAACACCATCGGCCACTTCTATTAGCTCGCCCGGCTCTACCTGTTTATCGAATAGATATTCCATATCGCCCTCACCTTTTCTATCGTGCATGGTCTAACGTGCACAAAGACTGTACGTTTTCGTTTTAACTCGCGCTGCTTACAAAAACAAACATATCTGTCGAATAGAGATCTATAGGAGTAGGTGATAACAAACGTTATACTAAGCCTACTGCCGTTTCTCGTGCACAGTGGTAGCGCATTTTTATTGCACCTTTGCCCCAGTTATTGAACAGATAATGGTAATGCGAGTTTATAAAACGTACACGCCCATGAGGCTATTTAAAGAAATTAACGTCAACAAAGCCGGTTAGTAAATCAGATTCATGTCAGCCTCAACAATACAACAAGGGTTCATACTCAATAAAAGTACGTTTACCCGGCGAGGCAAGGTTTATGTTGAGCTATGGGTAAAAACGCCCAGTAGCACCGCTAGGTTAATTTCTTCACCCCAATACCCCACTTGCTTTGTATCTGTTGATCACGCCAATGATTTACGCAAAATCGCCGAGCGTATTTCAGCAAAGATCAGTATTTCAGATGACGGGTTTTACACGCTGGAACAAGTTCCTGTTGCGACGGTAAAAACCGCAACCGAATCACATATGCATCAGCTTCGCCAGCATGCGCAGGAAAGCAGTATTATATTGTACGAAGCGGATATTCGCGTTGCCGATCGCTACTTAATGGAGCGCTTTGTGTATGGTGCGGTGGAATTTCTGGCTCCGCAAGATTTCGACGATACGTCTCAGATCATTATAGAAAATGCGCAAATCAGACCCTGTCAATTCAGAACCACATTTACATCACTTAGCATAGACATCGAATGCAATGAGCATGAAGAACTCTTTAGCATTGCGTTAGCCGGTGAAGGACTCAACATTGTGCTGCTTCTATGCCCGCCACGTTTTGTTGGGCAAACATTGCAAGGACAAGAAGACAGCGCGTACGAGCTCATTGTCGTTGAATCAGAAAAAGCACTGCTTGAAGCATTTTTTTCATATCTTACATCCCACGACCCAGATATCATTTTAGGCTGGAATGTTAAACAGTTCGATATGGCGGTACTTGAACGCCGCGCTAGGGCTAACTCGCTAAAGTATGCTATCGGCCGCCATGGCAGAGAGGCTTCTGTAAGGCAGTGGGAGGATCAAACCCTCGTTGATGTGCCAGGACGATGCGTTATTGATGGTATCGAAGCACTAAAAACAATGACTTATCAATTCGAGTCGTTCTCGCTCGATCACGTATCTGAAGAACTGCTTGGCGAAAATAAGCTTATTCAGGCTGCCGACAAGCTTGAAGCGATAAAGCGTCTTTATCATAGCGACCCTGTTGCACTAGCTAACTATAACTTTAAAGACACGGAACTGGTCAATCGCATTCAGGATAAAACCCAATTTATCGATTTTCTGGCGCTGCGCAGTATTCTTACCGGCCTAGATATGAGTCGCCCCGGAGGGTCAGTGGCCGCGTTTTTAAATGTGTACTTGCCTAAGCTTCACCGCAAGTCTTATGTCGCGGGGGTAAGACCTGAAAATGGAGGCTTGGCTAGTCCGGGTGGTTATGTCATGCGTTCCCAGCCAGGTTTATATAAAGACGTTTTAGTCCTCGATTTTAAGAGCCTATATCCTTCCATCATTCGTACATTTAAAATCGACCCGTTAGGACTTGCAGAAGGGCTTAAGTCTCCTGACACGGCGATAGAAGGTTTTAAAGGCGCAGTATTTAGCCGCGAATCTCATTTTCTACCTTCCATCATTGAAAACCTATGGCTTCAGCGCGACGAAGCCAAAAAACAGAAAGACGCACCGCGCTCTCAGGCCATCAAAATATTAATGAACTCCTTCTATGGTGTGCTTGGTAGTGGCGGCTGCCCCTTCTACGATCCTCGCCTGGCTAGCTCAATCACATTAAGGGGTCACGAGATCATGCAAACCACTGCGGGTTGGATTGAAGAACTAGGCTATACGGTTATTTACGGTGATACCGACTCAACATTTGTTCATGTAGAAGGGAATGATGCACTGGGTTCGCCGTCAGAAACTGGGCTTGAGCTCGCTAGCATTATTAATCGAAAGTGGACTGAGTTACTAAAAAGTGAGTTCGACATTGATTGCCACTTAGAAATTGAGTTTGAATCTCACTTTTCTACGTTTTTTATGCCGACGATCCGAGGCTCTTCCGAAGGCAGCAAAAAACGTTACGCAGGAATGAAGGGCAGTGAACTTGTCTTTAAAGGCTTAGAAAATGTCCGCTCTGATTGGACGGTATTAGCTAAAACCTTCCAGTACGAGCTGTACAAAAAAGTGTTTACTGGAAAGCCTGTTGAAGACTACATAAATAGCACGATGGCAGCGATAAAGTCCGGTGAAATGGATCACGCTTTGGTCTATAAAAAGCGGCTGCGAAAGCCTTTGTCGTCGTATACCAAGTCGCTGCCTCCCCACGTAAAGGCAGCGCGATTAGCGGACGAGTACTATAAAGAACAGGGGTTGCCACTTCGCTATCAGTTTAATACTACCATTGCCTATGTCATTACAGTACAGGGCCCTCAAACCGCAGAAACCGCCACGGCCCCCCTTCAATATGACCACTATATTGAAAAACAAATTCAACCCATTGCCGATAGTATCTTGCCTCTTATTGGCCTGAATTTTGAGACAATAGCGAACGATCAACTCTCGCTGTTTTAATCTCATTAATGGGGTTCTATCTATATCTGAGAACAGCTTAAGTTTGACGTATGAAGATCTTGCAAACACTGCGACAATTTAACATAGCAATAACATTGAAAACCTCGCCTTAAATTTTTATTACCTCACTAAATCAGTTAGTTATGCATTTGGCACATTCAATGAATAATGAATTACGTAAGTCATTAGCGGTGTCAGATTGAAACTTACTTCCAATCTGCACCTATGTTGAGGTCTGTGGACCTAGTGGTTAGGGCAATTGAACGCCCGAGTTCACTGTAAAAGCCAGAAGGAATTTGATTATGAAGATCACAAAACTAAGTATGATTACCAGTGCTGTTATTGCTGCAACACTATCTGCTTCAGCAGTAGCAGGCCACCACGAAGAGAAGATCTCGATGGGATTTAACGCAATGGATAAGGATGGAAACGGCTATATCGTCGGTTCAGAGTCTTCTGGCGTTATTGACAGTAAGCTTCTCGCAAAAATGGATACCGATGGTGACAGCATGATTAGCCGTGTTGAATTCAACAAGTTTGTTGATGAAAAACCATCAATGTTTAGCGACGACATCATTACTCAGGTGAAAACTGAAGGCACCAATGACGCTCTACTCTCGGAAAAGGGCAACCCTGAATTATTCTCTAAAGCAGACGGTGAAATGATATCAGAGAAGAATAAGGAGCTTCGTACTGAAATGTCAGCCACAGCCGACAATAAGTTTACTGAAATCGATGTAGACAGCGACGGTAAGCTTACAGCCGAGGAGTTAAAGGTTGCACATGTCGAAGGTGACTTTGAGATGATGGACGAAAATGGCGATTCTTACGTTACCCGTATGGAATATCGTGCCTACTTCGAAGGTATTGAGTCTGAATAGACACTCACCTTTCGTAAAGTAAAAATTTTTAGGAAGCCTCCTTCGTCGGAGGCTTTTTTGTTTCATTAAAGTCGAGACAATTTTCTTTAGACATCAAATACATTGTCACTTTTAGTTATTACTCTCCTTTCAGCGTGTACGACGAATCACACAAATTCATCGTTGAATAACCCCATATACGACTAACATCTTGTCGACAAAACCCGTTTGCAACAATATTGTTAATAAAGATTGAATTATTTGTTTTATTCGTTGCGTATTCAGCATTTACTGCAATTGTTGCCATTGGTTATTTGGAACCAAAAGCCGAAACAGCCAACTCTATTATTTATATATAAATCAGATGCGTACGCGCATGGAGGCAAGATATGATGGAATCAAAATTTACACCGAACTCACTACTCCCTCTTCAGAAAAGTGAGTTTACTGGCTCTGATGACGCTGAGCTGACGTCGCTCACTATCGGTCAGTATTTCAAAAATGTTGTCGACAATTATGGCGATAACCCAGCGATTATTGTAAAACATCAAGACGTTAGCTGGACCTATCAGCAGTATTGGTATGAAGTAGAACGTGTTGCTTGCGGCTTACTTGCAAACGGTGTAGAACCTGGCGACCGTGTGGGCATATGGTCTCCGAACAATATCGAATGGTCGATCGTACAGATGGCCACTGCGCGAATCGGGGCGATCATGGTATGCCTGAACCCTGCTTATCGTCCTGATGAATTAGCGTTTGCCATTAATAACGTTGCCGTAAAATACTTAGTCATGGCGCAGTCGTTCAAGCAGTCAAATTACGTCGCCATGTTGAAAGAGCTTGCGCCAGAAATAGACAGCCAAGATAAGAACACACCAAAGCGTCCTCTAACGCTTGCTAAGTTGCCTTCACTTAAATATGTATACACTATTGGCGATAAGCCTGTAGAAGGATTACAGGCTTTTTCTGCATTGCAAATAGAACCAACGGAAGCGCTCGAGTCTCAGTTGGAGGCCGTTGAATCGAACCTTAGCGCGGATGATAACATCAATATTCAGTTTACCTCTGGCACCACGGGAAATCCGAAAGGCGCAACGTTAACGCACCGAAACATTCTAAATAATGGGTTATTAGTATCACAAGCAATGA
>NZ_JBHNZD010000021.1:0-105365 GCF_054960375.1 Alteromonas sp. G4i35
ATATAATACATATGACGGGGGCATTTTAAAATTCGCCTAAAGCAACCCGCTTTTAGTCTGTCTATGTTTTTTCACAGTTCGTTCTAAATACCTGAAGTGTAGTGTTCTTAATCGATATTGATTTTTATTTTTTATCTGCTATGTGAACCGCTAAATATAGCTAAAACTTTAGTATATAAATGTTAAATAAGGCACTGCAAAAGAGTAAAAACTCTTCACAGGATGTTTACAATGTTGTTCCTTTGTTATAAATTCTTAATCGATTAAGTTTGAATTGTGTTGCCGCCTCCCTACGTTGAAGGGGCAGAGGCTACCTTGGATTTAACAAATTCAACACATTGCCGGAGAAAAAATGAACAAAAATCATACACTCAACGCTTTGACCCTAGCGATTTGCGCCGCTTTTTCGGGCTCGGTTATCGCGCAGGAATCATCAACAGCTGATGCTGACGCAAAGTCGAAAGAAAAATTCGAACAGATTGTGGTTACCGCTGCACCGAGTGGTGCAACGATGCAAGAAGCTAGTGTTTCTGTAAGTGCATTCGACGAAGACGATATTCTTAAACTAGCTCCTCGTTCTACCGCTGAGGTATTTCGCGCGTTACCCGGTATTCGTGCCGAGTCTTCAGGCGGAGGCGGTAACGCAAATATTACTATTCGCGGTATTCCACTTGCGACGGGTGGTTCTAAATTCTTGCAAATCCATGAAGACGGTTTACCTGTTTTAGAATATGGTGATATTAACTTTGGCAATGCCGATAACTTTTTACGCTACGACTGGTCAGTAGCGAATGTGGAAGCAGTGCGCGGTGGTTCAGCGTCAACATTCGCCAGTAACTCGCCAGGCGGTGTTATTAACTTGATCAGTAACACGGGCGAAGTAGGTGGCGGTGCCGTTGGAACGTCATTTGGCGTTGATTACGAAGAATTTCGTTTAGACTTTCGCTATGGCGGTGAAATTAGCGACGACCTTTACTACCACATTGCTGGCTTTGCCCGTGGTGGAGAGGGCCCGCGAGAAACGGGATACAATGGCGACCAAGGCGGTCAGGTTAAGTTCAATATCACTAAGATGCTAGATAACGGTCACATCCGTTTCTTCTATAAAAACCTTGATGACAAAGTATCAACATACCTTCCTTCTCCGGTATTGGTGAAAGGCGATGGTGAATATGGCCCGGTACCTGGTTACGATGCCAGCTCACAGGCATTAAACTCAGCTTACAACACAAATATTTCTACTTTTGACAGCTATGGTAACCCAGAGAATCGCGACGTCCGCGATGGCATCGAGTCAAAAGTAAACTCATTTGGCGTTGAAGTTGACCTCGAAGTAGCCGAAAACTTGTTCTTATTAAACAAGTTCCGTATTTCAGATATCTCAGGTGGTTTTATTGCTCCATTTACTGATGGATTTCCAGCGGGCCCTGGCGATGTATCGAATTTCGCTTCTGCGTTATGCGCTGGCGCTACAGACGGTGACGGTAATGCGCTAAATTGCGATAGCACAAGTGTTGTGCTTGCCAATGGACCCGGCGCAGGTGAAGTGTACACAGGACAAGCATTTACAAACCTTCAGTTCGACACAAGAATCAACGATCTGGGTAACATGATCAACGATTTCAGCTTGCGTAAAGAATTTGATAACGGTATCGACCTCACAGTAGGTTATTACTACTCAAACCAGGACATCGCCACAAGCTGGTCAAGCTGGCAGACATTTATTCAAACTCTAGACGGTGACAATTCACAGCTTCTAACAATTACAGATGGCGATGGCGTGGAACTTGTTTCAAACGGTTTATTGTCACCAAGCTTCCTTTCGTGGGAGTGGGACTTAAACTATGTAACAAAAGCGCCGTACATGAACGTTGGTTTTGAATTGTCAGATAACATTCTTATTGATGCATCGGTACGTCATGACACGACCGAAGCTTCAGGTGAACTCATCAGCTCATGTTGCGGAGGAAATGCTGACTTCGACCTAAACGGTAACGGAACTATTGAGCAAATTGAAGATGCTTCAGCAATCAACAGCGGCTTCATTAGCGGTGGTGTTATCAACTTAAATCGCGCCGGTGCGTCTTCTCAAATTGTTGATTACAGTGCGAATAATACGTCTTATTCAATCGGTGGTTCGTACCTACTAAGCGCCAGTCAGACATTCTTTGCCCGTTACTCAAAAGGTGGCCGTGCTATTGCCGATCGTTTACTGCAGATTGGCGGTACATTGAATACAGACGGCAGCTTAACAAGCACAACATCGGGTTACGATACAACGAAGCAATTCGAGGTAGGTTACAAGTACGGTACGAAAGACCTCATGGTTAACGCAACCTTGTTTGATACTGTTACTGAAGATACGCAAGCAGAGGTAACCAGTGGTTTAACCTTTATGCGCGAATATGAAGCAACAGGTTTAGAGCTTGAAGGCCGCTGGACAGCAACTGATAATTTCGTGCTATCCGGTAACTTAACGTGGACAGACGCTGAAATCAGTAAAGACGTAAACAACCCTGCACTTGAAGGAAATACTCCACGCCGCCAAGCAGATTGGATTTGGACTATTACCCCTGAGTACGTTACAGATACATGGTCTGTTGGTGCCTCACTACAAGGCTCGACAGAGTACTATGTTCAGGACAATAACGACCTTAAACAAGAGGGTTATAACCTTGTAAACTTGTTTGCCACTTATTGGGTGAACGACCAATTTTCTGTGTCGCTTAATGTGAATAACGCCACTGATGAATTTATCATCACTGAGTCAGAAGAAGGTTCAGCAGAAGTTGGTAGCTACATCAGAGCACGTCCATTGAACGGCCGTACTACAGTACTGTCGCTTAAATATATGTTCGACTAACGAGCAAGTATCTAGTGCAAAGGTACTAGTTATTGTTCAATTAACGCCCGCAATTGATGCGGGCGTTTTTTATTTATTCACTCTCTGCGGTTTTGAGTAGTTGAAGCTGCTTGGCGATTGCTGCAGAAAGTTGGTCAATTAAATGGCTATGTTTCTTATGAATAACGTGTACCAATTCGTGTTCCACTAGAGGTATATACTCAATTCCAGATTGTTCGAAAATGGCTTCTTCAGAATAGTCACTCGGTAAAATAGCGTAGTCAAATCGCCCGTTGAGCAGTAAATTTATGACGTGGTGAAAGTCATCAAATTCAAAGATGTTGGCATTTAACTCGCCAGGTTTGGCGTGCATATTGAAGAAAAATCGGGTAGTGACGGCTATTGCCTTATCTGGTTGTTGAATTATGCTTTTATTGCACTCAGCTCCCCGTATACACAATAGAAATGATGCGCCATGAGACAGTGCTGGAGGAACAATTACAATGTTATTGTCAGGCTGAGACACTACGTCATAGCGAATAATGTCTGCATCTGTCATTCCTTCATCCAACAGCCGTAAGCCTCTTTCCCCACCCACTTTTTCGAATGTAACCTCAATGCCGATATCTTGATACGCACGTGCTATTAAGGGTTTATAGAAGCTACTTACTCGAGGATGAGTTAGTTCTCCAATGACGAAGTTAGTATCATCGTGCTGGGCACTGGCGTTTGAATTGAATAGCAGCGACGAGATAAAGAGAATAAAAAATGTTGAAACGGTTTGAATGCCAATAAAGCGCATCGTTTTCACTTTACAAATCCTTGTTTAAGAAAACCACGATAAGCTAAGGGTAGAGTACGAACAAAACAATAGAAAGGTAATTTAACGGGCAAATAAAAAGCCCCATCTCAAGGATGGGGCTTCGTTAATCAAGTTACTGCAATTATGACAGTTTACGCAGCGTTTTGACCGCCATCAATCGCTTTAAGCGTTTGAGACGCTGGAACAAGTTCCATATCGAACGTGTATTCGTCTACACGAACTGCTAGCTTGCGTTTTTCGTTATAGTCGTGAAGCTTAGCGGCTTCATCAGCCGTTACTACGCCTTTTTCTTGAAGCTTGTTAAGTGCATGTTCAAAAGAAATGAACGGCACTACAGGCTCTTTGCGAAGTGCTTTTTGCACTTTGCCTAGAAGGTGCGCTACCGCGTGCTTCGCTTTAAACGCTTGCTCGTTAATGTCGTTGCCGTCTCCCGGCGTAACGCGAACAAGGTGAGTAAGCTGCTCTTTCACGCTGTTATCTTGCATAGACGCAATAGAAAGCTCACGCACTAGGTCATCGCTAATACTTGCAACACTGTTGGTGTAGGTGTTGGTAAGAAGACGCATTAGACCACGTGTCGCCGTATTCGGGAAATTGTTGATAAAGTTAACAATTGCCTGATCAGCTTGTTGTAAAGACCACTGCATCGCGTATTCGAAATACGGTAGCGCAAGCTTTCTGTCTTCAATGCGCTGCTCGTAGAAACGAATCGCTGCCATTGCACCGTATAGGTAGCTCATTACGTCACCTAGACGTGCTGATAAAAGCTCAGCTTTCTTAAGGTCACCGCCTAGTACCGCAAGTGACAAGTCAGCAAGTGGTGCTAGTTTTGCAGAGATGCTGTTTACACGCTTCTCATACTTGCGAACTTCTGGTAATGCAGACTCGCTCTCGCGTAGGAAAGGAAGGTAGCCTTTACCTAGGCTGCGGAATGCATTTTTAACGCTAAAGCCAACAGTCTTACGAAGTACCTTGTTGAAATCTGCATCCGCTGAACTTTCGTTGCTATGGATTAGGTCAACCATGTCTTTCAAGTACGGGTGGCAGCGCATTGCACCTTGGCCAAAGATCATCAGGTTACGGGTAAGAATGTTTGCACCTTCTACCGTAATCGCGATAGGAAGCGCAGAGTAACCGCCCGCTAATGTATTCTGAGGACCACGTTGAATTGCTTTACCTGCCTGAATGTCCATAGCAGAGTTCATCACATCACGGCCTAGTTCAGTCATGTGATATTTAGCAATAGCGGTAACTACTGATGGTTTAACACCTAGGCCTAGACCTTCAGTTGTTAACACACGCATCGCTTCAAGTAAGAACGTCTTACCCGCGATGTCTGCCATTTTCTCTTGAATACCTTCAAAGCGACCAATTGGAAGACCAAACTGCTCACGTACGAAAGAATATTCAACCGTGCCTTTAAATGCAGATTGTGCAGTTGCTACGCCCATTGCTGGAAGTGAAATACCACGACCTGCACCTAGACAGCTAACTAGCATCTGCCAACCACGACCAATGTTCTTTTGGCCACCGATGATGAAGTCCATAGGAATGAACACATCTTGACCACGAGTAGTACCGTTGTAGAAGCGTACACCCATTGGGTCGTGACGGTTACCAAGTTCAACACCTGGGTGAGACTTAGGTAGAAGGGCACAGGTAATGCCAAGCTCTAGTTTGTCGCCAAGTAGTTGGTCTGGATCGAACACTTTAAACGCAAGACCTAGTACGGTCGCAATTGGTGCAAGTGTAATGTAGCGCTTGTCCCAGCTTACGCGTAAACCAAGCACTTCTTCACCGTTGAATTCGCCTTTAGTCACGATCGCCGCGTCAGGAATAGCACCTGCGTCAGAACCTGCTTCAGGGCTGGTAAGCGCGAAGCACGGAATATCGCGACCGTCTGCTAGACGAGGTAGCCAGTAATCTTGCTGCTCGGTCGTACCGTAGTGCATAAGAAGCTCGCCTGGACCTAATGAGTTAGGAACCATTACGGTTACTGCAATTGCACCGCTTTTCGCTGCGATAGTGGCAACGATTGTAGAGTTTGCATACGGGCTGAACTCAAGACCACCAAATTTCTTTGGAATGATCATAGAGAAGAAGCGGTTCTTACCTAGGAAGTCTAAAACATCCTGAGGAATGTGCTTGCCGTTGCCTAATTCAAAATCATCGATCATGTTCAGCAACTCGGTTACTGGACCGTCCATGAATGCTTGTTCTTCTGCGCTCAGTTTTGCCTGAGGGATATCGCGTAGCGCCTGCATGTCAGGCTTACCCTGATAAATAGAAGATTCAATCCACACGTCGCCTGCATCTAAGGCTTCTTGCTCTGTGATTGAAATTGGGGGTAATACTTTCTTTAAGCTAGTTCTGATACTCATAATAACTCATCCGCTCATCTGACCAGTTGTTTAGGTTAATACTACACCTAATTTAAAAAAGATCAAATTTTGTAAAAATTATCAAATAATCATGTGGTTATATAAACTGTCTGCGTATTTTTTATACGAAAGTGTGATGCAAGGGATTAACATTGCTGATATTTAATGGTCAAAAAACGCTCTGGTTGTTGTGTCACCTTGATGTAGAACCACTATACCTGCGGTAACACGCCGCGATTACGAACATTTTACCTCTCGCTGTGTGGGAAATTATCTATGCGGACTGGTATAAAACCGCTTGTTCGTGTAGCTATCAGTTAACTGTATTCATCTAAACTCTGTTTGTTCGTTTTAATCAGAGGCATTGTCTTTTATAGTGAGCGTTCTTTAACATGGAGAAGTAATTAAAATGCGCCGTCTTTCATCATTTTTCGCTAAGTTCCTTATTGGAAGTGCAGCTATAACAAGCTTGGGTTTTTCTGGACTAGCATCAGCCAACGGATATGCAGTGGCAAATATTGGCTTTGGCAACGTAGATACTGAAATAGATAATGAGTCTGATATTAGCTATTCAGCTGCTTTAGGCTATCAATTTCACCGTCAGTGGTATGTAGAAGGTGGCTATATCTCTTTTATTGATACAGATAACGACGAACAATCAATCTCATCTAAAGGCCCTTATTTGGCGTTACTAGGTAAAGCGAGTAGCCAGAAAGGTGAGCTGTATTATAAATTAGGCGTGGCAAGCGTTGACATTGAGCACGCGTCGATAGATAGCTCTACCTGTGGCCCAGAAGCCGCTGTGTGTGGATACGATGACACAATTATCGCAGGATTAGCTGGGTTAGGCTTCGATTACTACTTAGGCTTACAGTCGATGGTACGCGTGGAATACACCTACTTTGGTGGCAAAGATGATTTTTCTGCGCATATTGTAAATTTAGGTTTTCGCTACAACTTTTAGGTTGTAGTTATTAACTCGCATAGTCGTTTTAAATATAGGCCCTAGATAAATCCAAAAATCGTTTGATTGTGTAAAAATAGATAAATTCTCAACAATGGATTTACAATGAAAAACGAATTAGACAGCAAGTTCTTACTTCAGGTTTTCGACAAGATCCGCCAGCATGGCGCGAAAGAAGATGAACAGTATAAGCTTAATGGGATCACTGCGTTTACAGATCACGATGGCTATACGCTTTACATTGAAGACGTTAATGTGAAGCTGCAGTTCGGCTTTCACAATCAATACCATTTTGACTATGACTCAAAAGAACAATATGAATCGTTTGAGAAAAAGTTGAAGCAAATCGATAAAGAATACTAGTGACCTGATTTCAGTTTGTATTGATAACAAGCAATATATTTCTTAAGCAGAGAAAGCAAGTATGGGCTCTCTCTGCTTAAGCGCTTCTATTTATCGCAAGGGCACTGTGGGCTGTCTGTCTCAATTAGCCCCACCAAAAACCTTCTGCTACAATGCCGCCCACTTCGTTTCAAAGGATACAGACATTGGCGGCGGCAATTAAAGCTCCTAAATTTAAACTAGCATTTTTAGGCCCTAAGTTTTGGCCTGTATGGTTAGGTGTTTTCGTTCTTTATATAATTACCTGGTTGCCTTTACCCGTGATACGCGCTATCGGTGGCGGTACCGGTAAACTTATCGCATTAATTGTTCCTAAACGGGCAAAAGTCGCAAAGCGTAATTTGACGCTCTGGAACCCTACACTTTCCGCCATTGAAGTAGAGGCGCTTTACAAAGAAAATGTGCGGCGTACAGGCATGGCACTATTTGAAACTGCTATGGGATGGTGGTGGCCTAGCTGGCGCGTAAAACGAGCCATTGAGATTGAAGGCACTGAGCATGTTGAAGCGGCCCTTGCAAATGGCAAAGGTGTCTTTGGTATGGCACTCCACAATATGAATCTGGAATTTGCCTGTAGAGGTATTGGCTTCTTCCGTCCAAGCATCGCGTTTTATCGCAAACACAACAACCCTCTCGTTGATTACCTTCAGTATCATGGGCGAAACCGCTCGAACAAATACATGATTGATAAGCGCAACGCAAAAGCCTTACTTGCTGCACTTGACGATAAAGAACTTTGTTTGTATTTGCCCGACCAGGATTATGGCCCGAAACAAAGTATCTTTGTGCCATTTGGTGGGGTGAAAGATACCGCGACAACTACAGCAACGCTGATGTTTATTCGACGTAGTCACTCTGAGCCAATGATCATCACGTCGCAATACACCAAACGCGGTTACAAAATTAAAATCTATCCACCGCTTTCTCAGTTAGGCGATATGGAAGACGCTGAAGCACTAACATTACTGAATCAACATGTAGACGCTGCGGTTAAAGAACAGCCAGAAAGCTATTTGTGGATGCACAAGCGATTTAAAACCAGACCGGAAGGTAACCCTGAATCGCTGTATAAATCACTATAGCTGTGTATGAATAAACACCTAGCGATGAAAATTAGATAAATAGAATAATAGGCTTTCCGTTCGAAGGTAGACTAAAATAGAAGAATTATGCTTAAGTTCATACACATAGCATAAGCTGATTTTCGATTAAAAGTGGCTACACATTGGTAAGGTATGGGACAGACAAGTTATTCAAGTTCATCGTTTTGGGCAAAGCAAATTGGCATAGCAGCAGTGCTTGTTATCATTGCTGGCGTACTCATTTACATGCTTCAAACACAGGACCAAGAGCCTGTTCCTCAAGGGCAAGCGGAAGAAAAGTCTGTATCACGTGGGTTAAGTGAGTTCTATCGAGACTTTCGTATGTCTGCTACTGACCCAGCAGAAGATGAGCAGGGAGATTTTGTACTGGATATTGCGGGCGTTGATCCTAATTTAGACAACAAGCTTGCACAAATGTCTAGCCAAACACGTCCGGTTGAAAAGAATTGGACCGGCGAACATAAATACCGCACGTTCCAGGAAGGGAACACACTGCGCGAAGCTATTTCGCAATACGCTCAAGCTGAAGGCATGCAGGTGATATGGAACCTGGAGCAAGACTTTGTTATTAAGCACCAGTTTCAATTGGACAGCACGGTTGCAGGATCGCTTGCTAAAATTGCCAGTGCCATAGACAGTAGTTTTGAAGGGCAAGTAAAAGCATATTTATGTGCAGAGCAACGCTCGCTGGTGGTGACTGCCCAAGAAACAGAATTTCTCACCACCAACTGTCGTTTGGTTAGAGGTTAGGCTTCATCGCCTAGCCGCTACACGTTCCAAATAGTGTATTCCAGTGAATGGTTACTTGCTCTCGTATGGCATCTAGTTCTTCGCTCTGATCTGCGTACTTGGTATCTGCTAACGTTAAATGGTGGTATTGCTCTCGCAGCTCTAAATACGCCTTTTGCAGTTTGTGCGCAGTGGCGACATCAATAATGTTGGTCTTGGCTGCGGCGTCAAAAATGCGAAGATTGTCAGGATATTCTGTCATGGCAGCCTGTGACTTTGCATTAGCGAGTACAAGATATTGAGCCATGAACTCAATATCGGTAATACCACCTACACACTGCTTTAAGTCTACCTTGTCGTTGTCCTTTGAAAGCAAGTGCTCCCGCATTTTCAAACGCATTTTGCACACGTCGTCAGCCAACGTTTTAGCGTTTCTAGAGCGAGTTAGTATGGAATTTCTTACCTGCGTGAAGTCATTCAAAAGGCGAGGGTCTCCGCAAATGGCTCTTGCACGAACCAGCGCTTGATGTTCCCAAGTCCATGCTTCTTCCGTCTGGTATTTTTCGAAACCGTCGATATGGCAACATAACAATCCCGCATTGCCAGAAGGGCGTAGACGCAAATCGGTTTCGTATAATTGTCCAAACAACGTCTTCGTATTGAGAAGATGCATGATGCGCTGCGCCAACTTAATGTAAAACTGTTGCGCTTCAATAGACTTCTTACCGTCTGTACTTATGCCGCGAGGGGCATTGTGCAAAAACACTAAATCTAAGTCTGAGCCGTAACCTAATTCATACCCGCCTAGTTTTCCATAGCCGATCACGGCAAATCCTTTGTCAGTTCCTTCTAGGTGTGCTGGAACGCCATAGCGCTGTTGCATTTGCATCCAGGCAGCATCTACTACGTTCTCCAATATCACTTCAGCTAGCACCGTAAGCTTATCGCTCACGTTGTTTATAGGTAGTGATTCACTGATGTCGCTGGCGGCTATGCGAAGCTGTTGGCAAAGTTTGAACTGCCTCCATCCATCCATAAGCATTTCAACGTCGTCTTGTTCAATACGAAGCATGATTTCACGCAGTTCCAGCTGATATTCCTGCTTGCTGGTATGGATATCGGTATTTTGCTGACCTAGGTATAACGGCGTGAGTAATTCGTCTAATAGTAATGGAAAGCGCTTAATTTCTTGAGCTATCCAGTCGCTTCGTTCACATAGCCTTACTAACTGTTTTAATACATCCGGATTTTCAAGTAGTAAGTCAAGGTAAGTGGTTCGGCCAGTAATCGCTTCTATAACACCAAGTAAACGGTCGAGTACTTGTGGGATGTAGTTTGGATGTTGGTTGATGAGCACATACAAAATTTCGGGAAGCAATTTATTTAACGTGTCTTCACCTTTTTGGCCTATGCGATAATTGCGTTGCTTATCCTTGAAGGCGACAAGAATAGAATATATGCCTTTAATATCGCTAGCAGACAGGTATTCGCCAAAGGTTTCAGTAAACTCATCCTCTTGCAATGCAAGACGCCACGCATCTTGGCAGGCAGTGAAAAGCTGGTCTTCTTCTGAGTGCGTATCATGAGACTCTTCTACTAACTCGTTGAAATGGGCATGAATACGCGCCATTACAGTATCTAAATGCACTAAAAATTCACTGTAAGAATCAAAACCCATGACTTCAATAAGCGCAGCTTGTTGCCAAGGTAACTCAGGAAGAGTTTGGGTCTGGCGATCTTGAGCTTGTTGAAGCGTGTGCTCTACTTTTCTTAGGAATAAATAGTCACTTTTTAGCTGTTGCGTTACATCGCGTTCGACTATATCGAGTTCAGTTAATGCGTCTAACGTGCGAAGTAATGACTTACTTTGTAATGCTGGCTCTCGTCCTCCGTGAATCAGCTGAAAACTTTGGGCAAAAAACTCCACTTCACGAATGCCACCTGCGCCGAGTTTTATATTGTTACTCAGTCTGCGTCTGCGTATTTCTGTGGCGATCAGCTTTTTCATGTTACGAAGGGCATCTAATGTGGTGAAGTCTAAGTAACGACGGAAGGTAAACGGGTGCAAAATGCTCTTTAACCATTTCACATCTTGCGAATTATCATCGTTAATCACCCGCGCTTTTACCATGGCAAAGCGCTCCCAGTGTCGACCTTGATCTTGATAATAATCTTCAAGTGCCGCGAAATGCATCACAAGGGGGCCAGAATCGCCGAAGGGGCGTAAACGCATGTCAACGCGGTAGACTTGACCGTCATTAGTCACTTTGTTCAATGCTTGGATTAGTTTTTGCGCGAGTTTGGTAAAAAACTGCTGATGCTCAACGCTTTTTCGACCACCTTGGGTTTCGCCTTTTTCTGGGTACGTAAAAATTAAATCGATATCAGAAGAAAAGTTGAGTTCCTTTCCTCCTAATTTCCCCATACCCAAGATATACATGTGCATGTCTTGGTTATGGCTTTGCGGTTTTCCATAGCGCACTGCTAAATGTTGATAAAGCCAGTGGTACGCACCGTTAATAAGTACATCAGCTAATGCTGAAACCTGCATAAGTGATATTTCGATGGGTTGCTTGTTCAAAACGTCGAGGAAAGTAATCCGCGCCATCTCTTTATTTCTAAATTCCCTCAACACTTGCAGTAAGTCATCTTCGCTAGCAACGGTGTGCAATTCATTGTTTAGGCTTGCGAGATAGCTAGATGACATGGTATTGCCAAGAGATTGAAGCGTTTCACTTTTCTCAAGGGGTTGATAATGCTCAACGATGCGAGAAACAAATGAAGGATTTTGAATCAATGTCTCAGCCAAGAAAGAGGAGCGCGTGAAGGAGAGCATTAGTTTTTCACAATGAGCCTCAATTACGGCTCTGTCACTTTCGCTAATTGCTGGCGCTGTTAACAACTGCTGCCAAAATTTTTCGGCAAGTTCTACGTTTGTCATGCTATTTTCGTTGTCTGTTGGCATAATGCTCGCGTCTTATGAGATATCGCTCGTGTTTTACGGTTGAATACTCACAATTGCCATTGCAAGTACTCAAAACAAGGTCTGCTAAGTGCGCTAACGTGCAGCTCTGCATTCAATGTGGTTAAGTGCCTGCTAACCCAGGGTGTGATCTACAGGTCATTTAGCCCTAACTAAAATAAATCTGAACAAGTTCGATGTCATCGTTGTACAAGTTTGTATTAGATGAACGCTATTCAATTAGCCATCACTGATTTTTCGAAACTACATCAAAAACTAATCAGAAGAACTTTGTGTGTTCAAGGAGCAAAGATAACGTGGAAGCCTTAGTAAAACTAGTACCTCTAACGCAAGAACTGCTGATATATCTCGCTATGGATGTCGCAATTGCGTTAGTACTGCTAATGATTATGAAGTGGCTGACAGGCGCATTTAGGAAATACTCGGTAACAGAAGAATTGGGTGTTAAAGATAATTTCGCATTTGGGATAAGCATTGCGGGAGGCATGCTGTCGTTGTGCATAGTATTGAGCTCGGTTGTTGGCCGTCATATTGGCGTGGGTTATAAAGAAGCGGCGATTGGAATGGTAACTTTCGGCATTGTGGGCATTATATTGGTGAAGTTCGGACGCTTCGCTCACGATAAACTAGTACTTAATAAAGTTGATACGCATGCGATGATTGCCGAAAGGAGTGTGAGTGTGGCGCTGGTTGATGCGGCTAGTTTGGTGGCAAGCGCAATTGTTTTACGCAATATTATGGTGTGGGTTGATGGCAGCGACATGAACGCAATCATTGCTATTGTGACCGGCTTTACCGTGGTTCTGACCATGTTGCTTGTTATGACGCGTATTTTAGAGTTTAGATATGCTAGAGATAATCAAAACGACTCATTTCAAGGGGCGCTAGAGAAGGGGCAGTTAGCACTCGCTATCGAGCACACTGGTAATTTACTTGGAACTGCTATGATTGTGTCGGCAGCGAAGAATTTACTTATTTACAACCCATCAGGCTACGTGAGCAATATAACAGGTTGGCTGATTGTTAGTGTTGGCTTAGCAATCGCACTTCATATTTTGGTACTAGTGAGCAAAAAAATTATTTTATTTGGCATGAATTTCCGGCAGGAAGTCGATCAACAGCATAACGTTGGTGTAGCTGCACTTGGGTTTACCCTTAGCATAGGAAACGCCATGATCATTAACGGTGTTTTAGGCGGGTAGGGGAATACTCTTTTCTGGATAACTAACCTAACGCAACCCAATGTCTTAATCTTCAAATTGGGTTTTCATACACATTAGCTCATTGAGTTGCCCTTTACGAATAATCCCGTTTTTTTGAGGGCGGCTCATTCTCTTTACCTCATATTCAAGCTTTGAGGCATGTGACTTGTCAGTCATTTCGAATATGGCTTTAAAGGTCAGTGGTGCCTTACCTTTTAAGGCCTTGGCGCCCCCTTTTAACTCTCCTCGGTGTTGCGCTATGCGGCGCTTGGGGTTAGTGGTGATTCCTGTGTAGAGTTGGCCAAGCTTATTTTCAACTAAGTAGAGATACCACGTAGCTTTTGTACTTCCCTGGTGGGTATTGCCTTCGTTGGCTGATATACTTTGTGCCAATGTAATTCAATGTATAGAAATTTCTCGTAGCTTTATCTTAGCAGAATTAACTAGTGCTTGTTGACCTTTGCTGTACAACATAGATCAACCAGCCCTTAAGACTGGGCGTGAATATATTACTTCGATAATCGCGCGATGTTGGTTACCATATATACGAGAATAAGCGCGCTGTTTCGAATTCACGTGTTCGCACTCATGTTTTCGAACGCACATTTTTAATGGAAAAACGGTAAATTGCATGTACGAAAGTTATTATGGACTTAACTCGAAACCGTTTCAGTTAACCCCAGATCCAGAATTTTTCTTCGCAAGTAAATGGCACAAACGCGCCATGTCTTATCTACAGTATGGACTTTCTCAAGCTGAAGGGTTCATTGTTATTACCGGCGGAATTGGAACCGGGAAAACTACCGTAGCAAACAGCTTGCTTGAAGAAATTGAAGACGACATTGCGGCAGCTCAAATAGTTACGCCAAAGCTGTCGCCAGATGAACTGGTAAAAATGGTCGCGTCTAAATTTGATATCCCTACGGAAGGTCGCTCAAAAGCCGATATTTTAAAAGCGCTTGAAATTTTCTTATACGATCTAAACAAAGCGGGTCGCCGCGCCTTACTATTGGTTGATGAAGCGCAAAACCTTCCGTTAGAGACCATTGAAGAATTAAGAATGCTGAGTAACTTTCAGCTGAACGGCAAACCGTTGATTCAAAGCTTTTTGCTGGGGCAAGAAGAACTGCAGCCTATTTTACGCGCACCGAATATGGAGCAATTTAGGCAACGTATTGTGGCGTCTTGCCATCTCGTTCCGCTTTCATTGGAAGAGTGCAAAGAATACATTGAGTACCGATTGCACCATGCGGGATGGAACGGCTCACAGTTATTCAGTGAAGAGGCGTTTGAACGAATTCACATGTTCTCTCGCGGTATCCCTCGTAAAATTAATACCCTAATGGATAGGGTAATGCTCTATGGCTTTTTAGAAGAACTAGAGAGCTTTGACGCGGACGCGGTAAACGAAGTAATTGAAGAAGTAAAAGCAGAGATGTTCGAGCCTGATAAAACGGGCGCGGAAGTGACGGAGCATATGGGCTTTGCTGACCACCCGGAAAGCCAAACTATCATGACACCTAAAGGCAATGTTATTCGCGACACCAAATACTACTTGGATATGTTAGCTGAATTAGTTGATGCCTTAGATGACGCCATTTCACAAAAAGTGAAAATGACGCAATACGTCGATAAGCTTATGAAAAAGAAGTTCAAAACGTATGTTCGACTTAAGAGTGATGATAAGAAAGAGTGATGCTTTCTTTGTAGCCACCGTCATTTGATAAACAAAAAAAGCGCCTTTTTACTAACGTAAAATCGGGCGCTTTTTTATTGAGTTTAGTTGACTAGTACTGTCTACAAACTACAACCGGTAGATTGAAAAATTCAGTGAATTAGTCATAGGTGTAGGTAATAGATGCGCTTAAGCGTCGGTCGGTATAGTTGTTACCAAACTGAGATATGCCTGTATTCAAATCTCCCTCTTGCTTGAGGTACCTAGCATCAATACTTGCTTTTAACCGGCGACCGAACTCTCTTTCTAAACCAATGGATGCATTCCAGTTGTCGCTTTCGCCTCTAAATACGTCTTCTGCACCCTGACCTGTGATATTGGCGTAGTTAATACTGCTAGTTATGTTGGTATAGCTACCAATTTTATAGGCTACGTTTGTACCGAAAGAGTAGGTGCGTCTTAGTCTATCTTCGTCTAAGTAATCATCTTCGGCATATCGCCAAGAAAAAGCGAGGGTAATTCTAGAAAAGTCATAACCTGCTTGAAAATTTGCACTTTTTCGCAGAATGATGTTGTCATCAAACTCTAGATTTTGTGAAGTAAGCTGCACCAATTGCTCTCCCGCGGAGGGTGTATAACTTAAGCTATTGGGCTGAAAACAGTCAGCAATGGATGTCGATGAAGCTGGGCAAACAAATACGCCTAAGTTCTCTGGATCAGCTAACAAGCGAGAGGTGTTAGTAACGTCTTCCGAATAGCTGAACGAGGTTCGTAAGTATTTGGAATTGTAGCTAATATTTGCCGATGCCGATTCACCATAGAAACGACGCCCGTAAGTAGCAGCAATCCGTGTGCGAGTGCTCAGTGCCCATTGCATATCAACACCTACGAATGTTTCACCATCGTCTTCCCCTAGATCGGAATCACTCTTATTGGCCGTTAATGATATATAGCGATTCTCAGCTTGACGGTAAGTTAACCCCACCCCATAAGAATTAAACTCCCTAACCAAACTGTTCGTGTCATCTCTGTCTGAAATTTGGTTAGCTTCGTGCCTTGCAGTCAAACGAATGGCCCAGTCGCCATAAATTCGAGTATCTATATAACCGTCACCAGTTCTCGATTCAAAGTCACCATTGTTTGCTTGACCTCGCTCAGTATTCTGATAAGTGCCCGTTACTGACCAAATGAAATACTCGGCTTCATCACCGTTTATTAACTTGCCGCTCAGTTGATAACTATCATTATCGAGAGCATTGCTGTTAGTTAAAGACCGTTCTGATGCTGTATCTGAGTATGAGGCTGTGCCTTGTCCTCTTACCCAGTCACCTTGGTCAAGTGTCAGCGTTGATGAGAGTCTGTTGGAGCGTGTTTTTGCCAAGCTGTCAGAATTTGCAATAAAATCTGTTACCAGAAAATTTGAAGCATTAGTATTCTGATAGCTTAATGCCCCAGCGGCTTGAAAAGATAATAAATTTTCAAGAGGTTCCCACTGAGCAGAATAGCTGTACTCTGCATAATCTTGGCGCTGGCTAGCATCGTCGTTATCGCGTTCCAGATGGGTGTATGTACCGGACCATAACCCTTGAAATGTTCTTGTTTGATAAGTAGCGTTTACTTTTGGTGCCACAGTCACTGTTGTAAGTGAACGGTTTCCATTTTCCTCAGTATCGACACTTTGGTAGATGGTTTCGGCTGTGGCAACAGCATTCACGTCAAGTTTTGCAAAAGCAGGTAGACTTGTTGCGACGGCTGCAGCAACAAGTGTCGGCTTTATTATTCTTCTTTTAGGCATTGTATTGCGCCTATTCGCTGCGCTCTGAGTAATAATACCCATAATATCCGCTTCCATCGGTGTCGTTATGTACAGACTTGTTCACTACAAATCCTATGGCCATCTCTGGGTTCAATCGCTCCACAGACATTTTAATATCGCCTATCTTCGCTTTGCCCTCTTCTACGACAACAACCGCTTGGCCAGCGAAATTAGCGAGAATAGCACTCTCGTTTATACCAATGAGAGGAGGCGTATCAAAAATAACTATTCGATCTGGGTATCTATTTGCAAATTCATTAACAGTGTCATGCATTTTCTGGCTTGCTAGCAGTTCGGTAGACAAATGGTGCGATTTTCCAGCAGGAATAATTTTCAGCTTATCGATGTTGGTTGGGTACAGCACATCTGAAATATCGTCAACGTCCCCGGTCAAGTATTCCATTAGCCCTTTACGACGCTCTAACCCTAAAGTGTTTAATACATTAGGCTTAAGTACATCGGCGTCCACAAGAAGTACGGTTTTATCCTGCTCCGATGCGATACTCATCGCCAGGTTGGTTGCAGTGAATGTCTTCCCTTCAGAAGGGCGACTACTGGTAACCATAATAATGTTCGGGTTGTGAAGGGTTTTCGCTAGTGAACCAAAAGCATTTGCTAAAAGCTTACGCTTTATTTCTCGGTACTCTTCATTAATTTGTTTTCTCTCACCGTTAAGCGAAATATGTCCGTTCTTATCAAGTCGCACGAAATCAATAACAAACTCGTCAAGTGGAGTTTTTTTATTGATAAATTCCTTTTCTTCAGCAATTACGGTTTCAACAGGAAGCTCTGCGGGTGCAGGTTTGTCAATTGATACCTTCGACTCTTCAGGCGCGTTTGAATGACTAGCGTCTTCAATTTTTTCTGTAGACGAAGTCTTATGACTTGCTGCTTTCGCCTCTTTTTGTTTTTGAAGTGCCTTCTCAATTGTATTTTTCATTAAAGAAGCCCTCCAAACAAATCTATATTCATAATTTCAGCGGCGACCAAGGCGCCGTACATTGCCAAAATAGTACCACTGGAAAGCAGAAACACTAAAAGACGGTTTCTGTTTGTTTTATTTATTTGCTCAATGTTCAAGTGGGTTACAGTACCCCATATAGGATAATCTGACACATTGAGTAACTGCTTAGGCCTAATCAAAATAGGATTAAGTTGGCTTATAAGAAATGCGATGCCAATTCCTGTACCGAAACCCAAAATTAACACTGCAGTGTAAAAAATTAGCCTGTTGGGGCCTGAAGGGCGCTTGGGAAGAAGCGGGGGCTCTATAATTCTGAATTGAAGGTCTTCTGCTGACACATCAGCTCTTCGAGATAAGTCTGCTGATTCTTTTCGTGACAAAAGTTCTTCATATTTTCGTTTTGTAACATCGTAATCTCTATTCAATGCAGAGGATTCTGCTTCAATCTGAGGAATCAGGTCTACTTTACTTTCGAGTTCTGCAATTTTTCTTTGCAAATCACTATCTTTAACACGAAGGGATGCAATTTGGCTCTCTAGACGGCTGGCTTCGAGCTTAATCTCTCGGTTCAGTTCCGTTAAAGGTTGAGTATTATTACTTTCATCAGCGTTTAGGAAGGCATCTATCTCTTTTTGCCTAGACTTCTCAAGACTTTCTAATAAAGCTCGTGATTCAACGACGTCAGGGTGAAGATCTGTAAATCGAAGAGATAGTCTATCTAGTTCTTCCTCTAGCGCTTTTATTCTTTCGTCATATCGTGTCTGTAAAACTGAGTCATTCTGATTGGTAACACTAAAACTGTCAGCTCGTTTTACATTACCGATTTGATTTTTAAGTGAATCAACTTGTTGCTGAGTTTGCCTTATCTGCAATCGAGTAGCTTCAAGTTCATTATTTAAAGTCTGTAGGTTTGAATAATATGTCCCGGCTAGCGGGAGAATATCATTATATTGTCTCTTAAAATTAGCCAGACGCTGTTCCGATTCTGAAAGTCTCGATTCATACTCCGCAATTTGTTCATCTAAAAACCTACCAGCGGTGTCTGTATCCTTCCTGTTATTACCCAGTGCGCCTTCGACAAATAAGTCTAGCGTTTCTTGAACCACACGTTGAGCTGTGTTGGGAGATTGGTTGGAATACGTTATATTGTAAATATTATCTCTACCAGTTTTATTCAGCTGTATGCTATTGGATAGCCTGTTGACCAAGTCATCAAACTCATCTTCATTTTGCGTCGTTATATCAAGGTCACTTTCTCGAGCAATTTTCTCTACATTACTTCTACTGAGTAATGTTTTGGCCATCATTTGAATCTCTTGGTCAGGATTAGTCTGAATTGCTAATCCTTTCAGTAATGGCTGTAAAACCGAGCGAGTATCTACGAACACTTGGGCTTTTGAAGAGTAGACATCGGGAAGGCTGGCAACATATAAAAAGCCAATAGGGCAGATAAGCCATGAAAAAATAATCACGTAACGCTTTTTAATCCAAACCCCTTTAATGTAATCAAGAATTTGGATTAGCGTTTGTTGTAAGTCCTGCATTTTATTATTTGTTCCGTTTACTGCTTTACAACTAGAACCAAGCTTCTGGAATAATTACAATATCACCAGGTAGCATATCGACATTTTTTGAGATATCACCATCTCTAATCAAATCGTCAATGTTTATTTCGAACGTTTTTTGTTTTCCGGCGATTACTCGAACCAGTTTCGCGTTATTTCCGTCTGCAAATTCCGTTAAACCACCTACGGCTATCATTAAATCCAGTAACGTCATGTGCTCGGAGTAACTTACAGCACTTGGATTTGTAGCTTCACCAATCACGCGAACCTGTTCACTCAAAGGACCAGTGAAATTGTTCACACTTACCGTCACTCTCGGGTTGTTTATGTAGGTAGAAAGCTGTTCTTCTATTTCCCTTGCAAGCATTGTTGGCGTTCTACCAGCCACATCAATATCTTCCACTAGAGAAGTGGTCACCTTTCCGTCCGGTCGAACAATAAAATTGCCAGAAACCTCTGGGTTTCTCCAAACAAAAATAGTTAGGGAATCACCTGGGCCAATTAAATATTGGTAATCATTAACATTGGTAGTTAGTGAAGGTCGGGTAGTTGCTTCGGGCAGAGTGCCAGTGTTACTGCAACCATTAAGACCGATAAGTAAAAGTGGAGCACAGCACGTTATTAGTTTTTTAAAGCGGAACATAAGAGATCATCCTACACTCATTATGGTTAATTTATGGCTTTTGCCGTTTACCCTACGGTAAATGTCACTATAATGCCAATAACAATTGTAGTCTATTGGAATAAATCCCTTTATGATGGGAAAAACGCCGCAGTTTTAGGGGGCCAGGGGTGGCAGTAAACAAGCGCAATCAAAATAAACGCTCAAATATACTAGTAATAACAGAAGCGTTGCTCATTGCTTACATGGGTTATATTTCTCACTTTATCCTTACGCAAATTGGAATGTCGCCAAATGTGGCGGTGGAAAAACTGATAATCAACGTAGGAATGCTTACAGTTTCAATATTGTTGTGTTCGTTATCCGTTGGGTTGTATGAAGCGAAGTTAAGAGAAACTTTTCGGGGTATCATCCGTCGCATATTCGTAAGCGTGGGACTGAGTTATTTTTTAGTCGAAGTGCTAAGTCGAGCATTTTTTGATGACTTGGTTATGGATTCTTATTTCCTGCCGGCATCGGTTTGTTCAATTATTATAACCTTAGTTGTTTTCAGGTATTTCACAAACCGTCTTGGCTTGTTAGGCCTAGGGAAAGTGCGCATATTAGTCCTTGGGGCAGGGGAAAGAGCTTCAATTATTGAAAAGCGTATGCGCAGAGATGTGGATAGAATTGGGTTTGAGCTTGTAGGGTTCATCCCAATTCCAGGAGACAATCGCGAAGACGGAATTCGAAAAGAGAAGATTATTCATCTTAAGGTAGACGAGAGTTTTCAACAGTTCATTGCAGATAATGAAATAGAAGAAATAGTCATCGCTTGCGACCAACGTCGTGGAACGCTTCCTGTAGAAGTGCTTTTTGACTGCAGGCTTAGAGGGATTGAAGTTACCGAGCTTTTAGATTTCATGGAGCGAGAAACAGGGCAAATAGTGGTAAACCTGATGTACCCAAGTTGGGTCATTTATTCCAATGGATTTCAGAGCCAGAATTATTTGCGAGACGCGCTAGATTACACCCTCAACGCGTTCCTAGCGTTCATCATATTCCTCTTTGTTTGGCCAATTATGCTGATTACCGCATTCATTATTTATTGCGATGATGGCAGACGTACAGGTGTGTCCGTTTTCTATAAGCAAGAGCGAGTGGGGTTAAACGGAAAGCTTTTCAAAATAATTAAATTCAGAAGTATGCGACCTGATGCAGAAAAAGATGGCGCTAAATGGGCAAGCAAGAATGATGATCGCGTTACTCGTATTGGCCACTTTATTAGAAAGTACCGCGTAGACGAATTACCACAGCTTTTAAATGTGTTTAAAGGTGAAATGGCATTTATCGGACCTCGTCCAGAGAGACCTCAGTTTGTAGAGCAGCTTGTACGCGAAGTGCCCTATTACAATCAGCGTCATAACGTTAAACCAGGTTTAGCTGGCTGGGCACAGCTCAATTACCCTTATGGCGCCAGCGTAGAAGACTCTATGGAAAAGCTTAAGTTCGATCTTTATTATGTAAAACACCAAAGTTTGCTGTTAGATATTTTGATACTTATCCGTACGGTTGAAATTGTACTGTTTGGCAAAGGGCGATAATCATGAAGCTAGATAATCGACTCAATGCCATGACAGTAGATGTGGAAGACTACTTTCAAGTTTCTGCTTTTGAAGGCGTAGTAAACAAAAGCGATTGGGATTCGATCGGCTTGAGAGTGGGAGATAATACCCATCGCCTTCTAGATTTGTTTGCTCAAAATAACGTTAAATCGACATTTTTTACGTTAGGCTGGGTGGCGAAGCGCTGCCCAGATGTTATCAAACGGATAGTAAGTGAAGGTCATGAGCTGGCGAGCCACGGACTAGCGCATCAACGCGCTACAACGATGACCGAGCAAGAGCTTTTCAATGATATTAAGCAAAGCAAAGAGATTCTTGAAGATATAGGCGGTGTGGCGTTAAAAGGCTATAGAGCTCCGAGTTTTTCAATTAACGATTCGAACACGTGGGCGTACAATATCCTAAAGGAGCTCGGCTTTGTTTATTCTTCTAGCACTTATCCAATCAACCACGATCTCTATGGTGTACCAGATTGGCCGCGCTTTAAATACAAACGTGAGAATGGTCTGATAGAGATTCCAATACCAACAGTTCGTAAGAAAGGAACAAATATTGGGATTGGTGGTGGCGGTTATTTTCGTCTTTATCCTTATTGGTTATCCAAACGCCGTATTACTGAGTTCATGCAATCTGAAAGTGCGCCATACAGTTTCTATTTTCACCCTTGGGAGATAGATGCAGATCAACCAAAATTTAATTCTGCACCATGGAAGTCTAAAGCTCGTCACTACATCAACTTGTCAAGAATGGAAGGCAAAGTAGAAAAGCTGCTTAAAGACTTTAACTGGGTAACAATGCAGCAAGCCTACGAGATAAAATAAACGAACTGCGTTTTAAAAAAGAGCAAGGATAAACTCATGAGTAACAGTGAAGCTCTCGATGCCAGCGTTGACGGAAGGGATATGTCTTTCAAAGTGAATAAAACGTTTTATTTTAGCTGCTTTGTACTACTGTCTTTATGGGTTGTTTTTTGTTGGAAAGGCCTCTCCACTGTTATTCAAATTTGGTACGTGAATGAAATCTTCAACCATGGCTTTTTTATTGTACCTGGAGCTTTCTACCTTATTTATTTAAAGCGACGAGTACTTTTTGCACAGCCAATAAAGCCAGCTCCATTAGCATTTATATTCATAATTCCTACACTTTTCCTTTATGTGATCGGTATTGTTGGCGATGTTCAACTTTTTTTACATGCAGCTACCTTTGCATTGTTACCTTTACTCATGTGGCTGATGCTAGGGACTCAGGCGGCGAGAACAATTCTATTCCCACTTATTTTTATGTTGTTTAGTGTACCTGTAGGAGAGCAACTCGTACCTTATCTTCAAGAAATTGCTGCAGACGGAGCCGTAGCGCTATTGCGCTTAACAGGTGTTCCACTATTTCGAAGCGGTTTATATATAGAAATTCCTCAAGGCCGGTTCCTAGTAGCGGAAGCATGCTCTGGCGTAAGCTTTTTTATCGCTAGCTTTGTAATAGGTAGCTTATACGCTTACTTGAACTTGGTGACTAAAACACGAAGAGCTTTATTTGTAGCGACCTCTTTAATCTTTCCTATATTAGCGAATATTGTTCGAGTTTATGGCATTATTTTAATAGCTTACTGGACTGATATGGAGCATGCAGCAGGAGCTGACCATCTTATATACGGTTGGTTTTTCTTTGCTTTTGTAATCGTGTGCCTCTTAGGCATAGGTGAACTTATGAGAGAGGAAAAAACACAATTAGAAGGTCTACCTCCTATGAATGAGAGAGTGCGAGTCTCTCTATTCGTTGTTAGTACATGTTGTGCACTAATAATTGTTTTCTTTGGCCTGTACAGCCTTATACAAGTGCAAAACAAAGATAGTGAACATGTCATGGTCAATTTATCAGCATTGTCGGATGACTCTTGTAATCAGTTTGGTAAGTTTGCAGTATTAAACAATCCTACATTTGAGAAACAAGTAGCATTAAAGCATAGCAATTGTAATTCAAGTATCTTAGTTGCTTATTTCAATGAAGAGAATAGTGAGCTTGCGAGCTACTTGAATCGTGACTTCGATCCTTCAAAGTATTCGTTAGAAGAATCATTTAGTCTTCCTTTAAAGCAGTACAGTGTTTCTGTATCGAATGTTGTGAGCCCTTCTGGAGAAAAGCTGACAATCTACAAATGGTATATAGTTGATTCGAGAGTTTATTCAACTCAGGAAAGATTAAAGCTTCAACAAATTATAAACAAATTGCTTTTCAGGCCACATAGAGGAGAAATTTGGTTGTTTGCAACGGCAAACTCAGACAGTTTTGCTGCGAAAAAACTCCCTAGCCTCATAGAGTACTCGGTTAAACGTAAACTTACAAAACAGGGGAGTTCGGAGCTTGTATCATGGGAGTAGACAGCCTTTCAACACTGATTCATTTCTTTGTAATGATGATGATAATAGTTTTTTATATGAAGCTTGAAAAAAAAAGTAGTACTACAAAGACAAGTAAAAACGAAAATAAAGAAAAAAAATAATAAGAGACTAGTTGATGGTTACAGATATTTTCATGAGCTTAATTTTATTAGCTCTGATGTTTTATTCTTTTACTCGGCCGCATGTAGCCGCCTGTTTGGCAGTGTGGATAAACCTTGTTAAACCTCAGAACACTTCTTTTGCCTTCTTGGCCGGGCAGCCACTTTCTTTAATTACTACGGCATTGTTCTTTTTAGTTTTAATTTTTAATTTTAATAAGCTGCGTGTTCCCAAAAGTAAATCATATCACTTTATTATGATAGGTTTTATGGTTTGGGTAACGATAGCTTCATTTCTCGGTGAATATCAAAACGTCGTCTGGATTAAGTACGACTTTGTAATAAAAACACTTATTTTTGCTTACTTTATTCCTTTTACATTAACTAAAAGGGCTCATGTCGAGATGTTTCTTTGGATATGTGTTGCTTCTTTTGGGTTATTCCTTTTTATGGCTGGGATAAAAACCTTATTAGGGGGGGGAGGTTACGGGGTTTCACTTATCGGAATCGGTGGGTTTATGTATTCAGAAGGTTCTACACTGGCATCGCTAGCAGTGTGCCTTATACCTTTGTTTGTTGCCTTAAAGTCATCCTCAAAAATTGCACAGTCATGGAGTGCTTTTCGCTGGCTGTCTTTAGCTTACTCTGCTCTATCTTTACTCACAGTTGTTGGTACTCAAGCTAGAACGGGTCTAGTAGCGTTGGCTGCGTATATAGGATTACTTCTGAAAAAGCACAAGATAAATTTTAAAGTGTTTCTGGCTATATGTATGATTCCTTTGCTTATTTATACAGTTGCGCCCAAGTCTTGGTTTTACCGCATGTCTTCTATAGAAGATGCTACAACATCTGAAAAGTCAGCGATAGGTCGAATTGTAGTGTGGAGGTGGACATTAGACTATGTTTCTCATAGGCCTTTTTTTGGGGGCGGCTTTTACAGCTACAATGCAAATGCTGGAATTTTGCACCACTATCAGCAAGGTGACGAAATAGAAATAAAACAAAGAGGCGGTAAAGCATTTCACAATATATTCTTCGAAGTGCTTGGCGAAACCGGTTACGGGGGACTATTTCTATTTCTGTCAATTTTATTGCATACAATTTTGCTCAACAGAAGGACTATTAAGCGGTTGGGTGGAGAAGTTGGGGTCATTGGCGGTGCATTAAGCCATTCTTTAATTATTTATTGTGTCGGTGGTTTCTTCATTGGCGTAGCATTTTATCCATGGATCTATTATCTATATGGAGTCTCTCTAGCTCTAAGTACAGTAGAAGAGTCATAAATGAATTATCTTACTTCAATAAGAGGAATCGCTGCATTCTTTGTCGTTCTTTATCATATAAAGCATTGGTTGGTAGCATACGATGTGCCGCAGTTTATTAGTATATTCTTTGAGAAAGGTTATTTAGCGGTAGATTTCTTTTTTCTACTGAGCGGTTTCATTATTTCTTTTAACTATATGAAACACTTTTCGAGTAATGACACTTGGCAGGCTAAAAAAGTCTTTATAATTAAGCGCATAGCAAGAATTTATCCACTTCACGTTTTTGTTCTTTTGAGCTACCTCAGCATTCCTCTTGCCTTGTATTTAACAGATAGAGTAGTACCCGAAGGAGCATTTACCGCAGAAAGCTTCTTCATCAAACTTATGCTTTTAGATCTTTGGTTTATCAGCTCCGATTTTTGGTCAATGTGGAATACTCCGTCATGGACTATCAGCGGAGAGTTTTGTGCTTATTTGGCTTTTGCATTTACTGCTGGTTTTATCGCAAAGTTCCGACGCTATGCTGTTATTGCTCTATTAGTTTCGCTAAGCATCACCGCGATTGCCTACACGGTAATTGGAGCTCGTTCATTAGGGGATAATATTGGGGACCTAGGACTCCTTCGTTGCGTTTTCGGTTTCTTCAACGGAATGTGCCTTTACATCATCCATTACAGATTGAAAGATAAAGAAATTGCTTTTGGTAAGTGGCTTTTTTGTATCTCCTTCTTGTCTTTCTATGGATTAATTCTAAATACTACTGCCAATCACTTTTACGCGCCTGGGTTATTCTTTTGTATGCTTTTAGGACTTCTTTTGTCTAAAGGGCCAATTCACAGGCTGCTTGAGCTTAAACCTTTTATATGGCTTGGCGACATATCTTACTCTGTCTATTTAAGCCATACCTTTTTACTCAATTGGTTTGTTATGCTATTGATGGAAGACAGTCAAAATGCCTCTATTTTTAATATTTTCGCTTATATCGCAATAGTCCTAATTTTTTCTACAATGTGTTACCAACTTGTTGAAGTCCCCGGACGTCGTTTGATTTCACGTAAATTTGCTAGTAAGGGGATTTGAATGGGTGACAAACTACAGCCAGTAATTACTTCTATGCGATACAGAATAGGAATTGATGCTCGATTTGTTTTACGCCCACTTAGGGGTATGCCTCAATATGTATATATGCTTTGCCAGCGTTTGCCAAAGGTGATGCCAAATGTCGATTTTTACTTTTTTATTAATCGGCAGTTTGAATACAATGATGAGATTTCACACTACGAGCAACGTTTAAGTCGTTTTTCCAACTTTCCGAACGTAACTTTAGTTAATATCGATGCTGAGACAGAGATACTTTGGGAGCAGTGGTTGTTACCCAAGCAACTAAAAAAATACAAAATTAACCTTTTTCATATGCCAGGTAATAGGGTCTGTTTGCTGTCTCGCGTTAAACAAATAACTACAACTCATGATTTAATGGAGTGGCATTCTCTTAATATTTTTCGCTACTATAAAGGCAGAACTTTAAAAGAGAATTTTTATTTTTTAAGACAGAAGGTGTATTTGTGGGCAGTGTATAGGTTAGGTTTGGTTTTTTCTGATCACATTTTAACCATTTCAAAATACTCGATGGGCGATATCACGAGTACTTTCCCAACATTAAAGGGCAAAGTTTCTTATGTTTACCATGGTATTCCTAAAGGTTTTGAGCCACCTACTAACCCGGTCTTGAAGAAAGGCGTTCTCATGCTTGGCGGCGACAGTCATCAGAAGAACCCTGAGAACATGTTAAAAGCATGGGCGCAGTTACCTAAAGAGTTGCAGAAAGCACATCCCCTCACTATTTTAGGGTTTGTTGGAGGGGAAGACTCTATCATTTCCAAAACCATTCGAGCATTGGGAATTGAAAATGACATTGTTATAAAAGGCTGGGTTACCGAAGACGAGCTTATTCAAGCAATGAAAACCTCAAAGGTGTTTATTTTTGCATCGCGCGAAGAAGGCTTTGGGTTTCCTCTTGTGCAATCAATGGCTTCTGGAACACCAGTAGTAACTTCTGAAGCTGACGTGCTTATAGAAATTGGGCAAGATGCGATTTGTAGCGCAGAAGCTGAAGACTTTCTTGCGTTAAGTAGTGCTGTAGGCAGCCTCCTTACAGACGAACAGCTCTACAATGAAAAAGTAAAAAAAGGCCTAACGATTTCATCCAAGTTTACTTGGGAGCATACCGCCGAACATATTGCTTCTACATATTTGACATTATTGAAATGAAAATAAAAAAAGGAATGTATTTCTTGATATCCAAGTTGGTGGAACCTTTGCGATGGCGTTTTGAACTGTATTTTGCTGAAAAATTTGATCTTTATGGCTCACTTTCATTCTACTTAAAGCAAAAGTTCACGAGGAAAAAATACTTAAAAACCGCTCCTGTCGTTTACATTTATGCAAACAAAAGAAACGTTGGGGACTATATTTCCCATCTTGGTTTAAAAGAAATAGTGGGTAAAGACGGCCCCGACCTCTTTTGTTCTCCTGTATGGTTAAAAGAGTTTAAAGCGCACATTGACTACTTAAAACAGCATAACCCAAATGTGCTGCTGGTAATTGGCGGAGGAGGCCTTTTACAGCCAGTCTTTGAACCTTTTTGGCACGATGTACTACAAAGTGGCTTGCGTTTCACCGCGCATGGTATTGGCATTAATAAGATGTCTGGAAGAGGGGAAATGAAAGGTGATTTATTTCCTAAAATCGCGAAAGGCGCCGACCATTTAGGCGTGAGAGATGAATATACCTTCAACTTTTTAGAGCAATTTGCACCAAATAAACTAGTTCTTACCGCTTGCCCCTCAATAAACTATCTGGTTCCACGTTACTGGCAATCACAAGCACGTTCTTCAAACGTTCTTTTGCATCTAATCCATCCGTCAGATGTAAGGTTGGCAGGCGCTGACCTAGATACAATATCAAAAAATCTGATGGCTGTAGCTGAAGCTTTGGGGTTGGAATATCAAGAGCATACTAATATGGATTCTTCTCATGTTCGAATGCTGAAAAAGGTAAGTAATGCTCGCGTTATTGTGAGTAGTCGTCTGCACGGCTGTATAATGGGTTTCGGTATGGGAATTCCTTTCTTGCCGTTACTGTGCGATGACAAAATGAAGGCATTCTTGACATCACACACGGAAGTTGACGGGGTTGATGTTAAGCAAGCAGAAGACGCATCTGTTTTGAAGCATAGAGTTGAGTCGCTTCTAGCTGAATGTAGCAGCGACCGAAGTAAGCTTGATGTGAAGCTTGCTGAAAATGCAGAAGCGGGTAGTTACATAAATAGCCTAGCGTCAAAAATCGCCAAAGATTAATCATAAATGCAATAAAGCAGCAAGCCATGGTGTTAATGCAAAAAATAGTTTGTGGAATTGCGCGCATTGAACAAAATAAGGGATAGGTATGAATGTTACCTTTAGTGGCTTCTACGGTATGAAAAATACGGGCGACGATTGCTTTTGCAAAGTCGCAGAGTGGGGAGCGCAGCATTACTGGGGCGCTGATACCAGTTATTTCTTTTCTAAAAAAATTCCTAAGCTATCCAACAATGCAAAGCCGATTATGAAAACATTGCCATATCGTCTGCAGTTCATTAACGAGTTATTGTTAGATAGGCATTTTAAGAAAAATAAGCATCTTGTGTATTCTGGTGGTTCCATCTTCCACGGCAAAGACTGGTGGGAAATGGAATATGCCAATAAAAACTTTGAAAAGTATGATTTAAAGATTGGGGCTATTGGGGTTTCTGTAGGTCCCTTTGATTCGGTGGCACACGAAAAGAAAGTTATCGAGTTTATGAAACGCATGTCTTTTCTTTGTGTTAGAGACCTTAAGTCTTATGAATTGGTGCAGAGTTACAATTTAGACTTACCTTGCACACATGCCTTCGATCTTGCTGGGCTGTTGCCAAAGGTTGACAAGTTAGATTTAAAAGCAAAGCAGGAGAGCACTAAATCGACCATCGGGTTAGCACTGTGTTCGTTCAGTGGAAAAACAGGAAAAGTGCGTCACGAAAATAGCGAACGACTGCAAATTCTGGCGTCCGCAATTAATACGTTGAATGCTAAAAGGGGCGGTGATGTTACGCTTAGACTCTTTGTGTTCAACGGCCATGAATTGCACGGTGACATGGCTGCAACGCAGGAATTTGTTCGACTTCTTGACCCGTCTGTGAGCGTTGAGCTGTTCGACTATGTCACCGACCCTATGAGTATGTGGCATCAGATTGGCGACTGTGACGCATTTTTAAGCTTTAGACTACATGGCGCAATTTACGCGTTTATGGCTCACGTTCCTTTTTTATTAGCCGAAGTGCATGAAAAAGCCAGCAACTTTCTTAAAGATATTGATTGGCCAGAGAAATTTCGGGTAGGGGATTTTGAAGTGTCGCCTGATAGTTTGGTTAGTATTGTTGAAAAAATGCTGGAAGGGCACGACTTTTCGCAAAGTATAAAGCGTTGCGAGAATGACGCTGAAAAAAACTTCACGCATGCCGTGTTTGACTGAATATTTCACTGACTCAAGGAATGTTGATAAATGAAAACTGTTGTGCGTTCTACATCAAGGCTTCTTGATGTGTGCTTTGTGTGGAACACAGTCGATAAGGATTTAAAAGTTTGAACTTAGCGAGAAAAGTGGCCAGCAGTACGTCGCTGATCCTTATTGTTCGATTATTCCAACGCGGCATAGGTATTATTAGCCTGCTGATTCTTGCGCGTTTATTAACGCCCCAAGATTTTGGCGTAGTTGCAATAGCTACAATGCTTGTCTTTCTTTTCGATACATTGTCTGAGGGAGGCACTCAGCAATATATTATTCAGAAGAAGACCCTGGATGATAGCGATATTGTAACGGCATGGACGATTTCAATATTGTCTAAACTCGCGTTGTTTGTTGCGCTGCTTGCACTTACGCCTGTACTGGCCAACTTTTTGAACGCACCAGAAGCTGAATCTGCGATACGCGCTATGGCACTTGTGTTACCAATTTCTGCCTTTGCTAGCCCCCAACTCTTTATGCATAGAAGAGATTTGGAATACGGCATCATTTCTAAAATACTCTTGATTGAGAGAGTTGTGAGTTTCTTAGTTACAGTGGTACTGGCTTTCATTTTAGAGAACTATTGGGCCATGATAATAGGCGTGCTGGCAGCATACACCAGCAAAACACTGCTCTCTCATTGGTATGCGCCTTATCCTTTGAAGTTTTCATTGAGCCGGATAAAGGAGCAAATGAGTTTTTCATTGTGGATGCTCATTCGTTCAATTTTGGGGTACGTGCGCGCCGAGTTCGACGTGATTTTCATTAGTAAAATGTACGGTGCAGATCAGCTTGGTGGTTTTAGCTTAATGAGAAACCTTTCATTCTTACCAAGTAGAGAAATAATCGCTCCTGTTTCTAATGTATTCCTAGCAAGCTTTTCTGAAATAAAAAGAAGGGGCGATCCAATTGGAGAGCACATTGTGGTTGTGCTTACCATACTGCTTTGTGCGATTTTTCCCGTAATCGGTTATCTACACGTTTTTAACCAAGAACTTGTTTCGCTGTTTTTAGGACAGCAGTGGCTGCCCTTTGCGCACTTATTACCGCTATTAGCCGTGTTCACCATTACATTTGCCGTGTCCACTTTTGTTCAGCAAGGGCTTATTGCAAATGGTGATGTAAAGCTATTGTCGGTTTATGAAATGGTAACGTTGAGCTTATTATTAGGCCTGTTTGCGTTTTTCTTCTCAGGCAGTATGGAAGAATTTATTATCGCAAGGCTAGTATTTGCTTTCACTGTGCTGGGCATCTTGCTGGTGTTTTGTTCTATGCGGTTTGGGCTGCCCGTAGTTAGCTTACTGTTTATGTGTGCGCTGTTGGCCTCGGCGTGTTTTGGCGCTGTCTTATCAGCACAAATGTTGACGGGGCAGGGAATACTCTATCTTGTATTAGGGAGTGCTCTATACTTTGGAGTTTATCTTGTAGCGTGTTTATTTTTTCTGTTTTTATTTAAAAGGCACAGAATACTTGAAGAAGTTAGTTCGTTAGGCTTGCGCTTTATTCGCTCTAGGCGGGCAAGTTGATTTAATGAAGAGTTATTTAGTTGTTAAATCGAATGAGTTGCAGCGTTCCTATTGCTGAGCATACTTAAAGTATGGTCAGCAATAGATAGCTTAATGAATATTGCGCTTATTCTTTCCACACTACGTTTGCGTATTTTCCTTTAAGTGAATACTCGTAAATAGCGCGTATTTTAAAGTAGTTATTACCGTATAGATTTACTTTTTTACCTAACTTAGCCGCCGCAATGGCTACGTGCAGCCTGTTGGTGTTCACCGTTTCAAAGGCGTTAATGTGAGATAAAAAACGAAATGTAGACAGCTTGGCGAGCTTAGGTTCGCATGAACTCAACTCATACAGTGCCGATACGTCGACGTTGTCTGAGGGAATGAGAATGTCAGTTTTTTCAACGTCTATTCTAAATGCATTGAGTTCACCGCTTTGAGGTTTGCTCGGGTAGGGATGACCAAACAGTGATTTTAAAGTGTAGGCAAGGTAGTGCTTCAGCGATATACCAAAATCTTCATTTTTAAAGAGTGCGCGGCGCTTCAATTCTGAACCAACACTACCCAACGCCGATTGGCTGGCAGGTTTTGATAGCATCTTTTCCACATCTGCGCTTAATACCATGTCATCGTGAAGGTATACGTTGGCTCTTGTTACCATTTCGCTAGCAAATTCGTAAGAAACTCGTTCTCGACAAAAGAGATGAACGGTTTCAGGAAGCGATTGCAATAACTCTTCTGCACCAAAAAGCGTGTGAGGTAACAATATAAAGGCTTTCACGCGAGAAGCGTATTTTTTGATGTAATAACCAACACGGCTATTTTCACCACCAAAATTGCCGCCTCCACCATAAACAAGAATATCATTGTCTGAAATATCTTTTTCTGACTGGCAGCATTTGTACTCTATATTGTTTCTTTCAAAAAATTGATACGTTGCACATGCGATAAGTGAGTCACCTGCATTGCCAGGATTGGGCAGGTAGTTTACCTTTCCACCAAGCTGTTGGATTAACACTACCAACTCATCATCTTTCTCTTTATTCATTTTAGTTTCTTTTCAATCCAGCTATAACAATCGTCAAATGCATCCTGCTCTTCATAAAGATAATGCATGCCATGTAAGTCATTCACTTTTACTGCGAGGTTTGAGTGCCATTTTACGTCGCTATTTTGTTCTATCTCGTAGTCTCTTATCACGTCTTGCATCATTTGAGTGGCTACGTCGCAATTCCTGTTATTTAAAATATACTCTCTTGGAGAGAAAGTTCCCTCATTGTTTAATAAACTCAATACCTTAGATTCAAGATCTTGCTCGTTTGCAAAGTAACCTGTTTGTGCATTTATAAAATCGTATTTTTCACCGTAATTATGGTTTTCTCTCATTATTACCGGTGTATCACACAGCATTCCTTCAATAATCGCCCTGTTGTTACCCTCAAACTTTGACCACAAGACGTTTATTTTTGCCCGCTTATATAATTCAGCGACTTCTTGAGGTGTTATCCATTCGTAAATCTTTACATTGTCAGCAAGCCCCATTTCATCTGCATACGAAAGGATATCAGATTGTGATATGTCACCAGGGTATCCGACTAATACAATCTTGAAGTCGGGCTTTCTTGACACTACGCCCTTCAAAGCTTGGAAAAGTGCTCTTTGACGCTTGTACTTCGCCCATGCAGCCACAACAATTAAATCTATGTCTCTTTCTTCATCTTTAAGGGGGGGAGCGAAATTCTTATAATTTATAAACCAGCTTGGGCCGACCTTAATTGGAATAAGATTTGAATTGAGTGCTTTAACGAAGTTGTAGTCTCTTTCTTCATAGGTTTGAATGAAAATTGGGAACTTTAGCTGCGTGTAAATAAGAATATTCGACTCGCAAAATCCTGCCCAACTAGGCTCTAGAATGAGATGATAATTTTCTAAAATTTCTTCTGCTTTGAAAAAGCGTAGGAACAAAGGGAAGTAGTAACTATAGTTAATAATAATTACGCCTTTCTCAGACCCATTTGGCTTTTTCAGTACGGTGATAATTCCATTTAGCATCTTTTCAGGTTCGGTAAAGAATTCCGCCGTATTTGATAGAGGCTCAACGGCATTAATAAATGCGTCCTGTATTTCGTTTTCATATTGCTGACCGTTAACGAAATACCGTTTAGCGTACTCTACACCTAGTGAGTAACTGCCAGACCACCCCGTTCTGAAAACTGCTGAAACCAGAGCGAACGCCTTACTTCTAGAACCAAGTTTCCATAGTGCAAATGCACATAACCTTACACACGCAACAAGTAGCCCTTTTTTGCTGTTGTGATCGAACTTAATAAATTCTATTAATCGATCCTTACTATGTCCCAACTTCATATTTATCGCTTCTTTTGGGTGATTAAGTTAACAAAAGTTCGCAATATGCGCTTAACGCTCATAGCATTTCCTTTGCATAGAAAAAGATTTAACGAACATTGCAAAGAGAAAAGGTGATCGTTTTTCTCTTCAGCGATATAAGAAAAAATAAGATAAGCACGGCATTTAGCTTCTTTTTTTAATGTGCTGTTTCTCAATTCTTCGTCGTTGAAGGTTTCATCAAGAATTTCGAGATGTACAGGTAATAATGAGCGAGCATTGCGAGACGTAGATTGTGGTTGTACCCTATAATCTAAAAGCACTTCGTTACATAGAACGATTGGATGCTCTTTAGCAATTTGAAGCCATAGTTTCCAGTCTTCCAGCGCCACTAAAGACTCATCAAACCCACAAAAGCTTTTAAAAATATCCGACTTAATTAAAAGTGATGAAGTAGTGATAAAATTTTCGACAGCTAAATGCGCGAATATATTTTCGTCATAAAGGTGGCTGTAAGTAGAGCGGTAAACCGTTTTGTCCTCGTATCCCAGACCTACATATTGCGAGTCGCAGTGCGACCATACCGCGTCTCCAATTGTATCTAATTGGCGTTCAAGCTTGTTTGCATACCATACGTCGTCCGAGTCACAAAATGCGATAAAATCGCCCTTAGACTTCGAAATAGCATTGTTGCGGGCCGCAGAAACACCTTGATTTTTTTGTCTCATAGCAATTATGCGGTCGTCACGTTCTGACCATGCATTTATAATGGTCCACGTCTCATCTGTGGAACCATCGTCAATCACTATAAGCTCAATATTTCGGTGAGTTTGATTCAGCACACTGCTTATTGATTCTTCTACGTAGTGAGAAGAATTATAAGCAGGCATAATGACACTCACTTTTTGATTATTTTGTTTCATTTTTTAGTGTGGATACTTTACGTTTATAGGTAAGAAACAAAGGTGGTCTAGCATATTTTCCAAGCGTGTCGCCTTTTGTTAAGGAAATAAATAGCCTTCCTTGCTCAGCATCATAGTCGGCTCCACCTATTGCCAATCCTTTGTACCTTGCGGGCAAAGGAAACTTGCCGTGTTCGTAAGGTTGAAGATTGTAGGGCATTGTTAAATTAAGCTTGGCTTTCAGTAAATCTACCACGTCCCATGCCCAATAAAAACTATAGTAATCAGATGCATCGTATGGGCATGGACCTCCGCATTTATGTCCATTGTTTTGCTCGATTTTATAGCCAATACCACTTTCGTGACCAGCTGATTTACCCAGTGTCAAATAAGTGCGTGTACCAGGGATAATGAAACCAAAAGAGGCCCCCGAAGACAGTGTCCACATTTTGTTTAACCCGTCTTCATTAATACTTAAGGGTTTAAATTCCGGTTGATATTCATATACGCTGTGGTCGTAAAGTGGGTTTTTCATGGAAAAGTCGAGCAGGGCCTGTGTTTGAACAAACCCTGACGGACCGTAAATAACATCTTTTCTGGGGTTAAAGGCAAATGCCGTCGGGCCAATAGACAACCTAGAGGATATCGCTGCGTTAGATTGTGAGCCCGTGATGTGCGAAGCGTCAAAAAGGTCGGTTAAATTAGACGGAATTTCGCTTAACCAGCCAGCTGCATGAGCTGCGCCTTGTAATTGGTAAGGGCCGTACATTTTGCTCTCAGCAAGGTTATTTGCATTCCATATCATAATGCTCGTATCAGTTTCCGTGGCCGTTGCATCATACCAGTTGATGTAGTTGACCATTAACGCATTATCAATTTGCTTAATGCCAGTAATGCGAAAGTAACCCCCAATACCTGTTGAAACTCTTGGGTTATTTATTAGCGGAATAAAGTTCTGCAGAACAGTTTCGCCTTTCACAAAATCCCTCAAGTCTTCTGACTTTGTTATTGGAGGGATAAGGAATTCACCAATGCCTCCTAATCTTGGGTTGCTAGCCACAAACATCGATTTTTTAGATGTACTAAGACTGAAAATACCCAATGAAAAATCGACAGTTGAATTCTCCGCTTTGCCAGCGCGTTTGGTCGACAGCCGGAAACCGCCTTCGTATTCCCATGCCGAAATGTCAAGTTTAGGAGAATGAATTAATTCGTACGCTTGGTTTACTTGCGTGCATGTTAACAATGCTTTTTTCTGGTTTAGCCCCAGATATTGCGATACTTCTTGTCGTTTATCGTCACATTGCTCACTGGCAGAAGCTTTAGTCACAGAGGTTGAACCAAAAACACTAACCACAATTAGCAGGAGGAGTTGAGTCGAATGTTTTGTCAAACACATAGTTATCTTCCTGTTATTTTCCGATAAAGGTGAGCGTATTGTGCCACCATATTCGTCGCATTAAACTTTTCGCAAAATACCCTATAGCCATTGGCCCCCATTTCTTTGAGAGACATGGGGGATGAGCAAAGTGTATTGATAGCGCTAGTGAATGCCTTCTGATTTGCGTTTTCTGTAACCAGGCCAGTTTGTTGATGCTCAACAATCTCGGAATTTCCACCTGCATCGGTAACAATACAAGGCTTAGACAATGACATAGCTTCAAGCAGCGTCATGGATGTGCCTTCACTCAACGAAGAAAGTAGAAAAATATCCATAATGGCAAGATGGTGGCTTGGATCTTTTATATAACCAGTAAAGCGCACATGGTCTTCAATTCCTTCTTTTTGCACAAGTGCTTCAAGTGTTGGTCGCATTTCACCGTCTCCAACAAGTACAAGAATTAAATTTTGATTTTCTTTCAAAGCTGCTGAAAATGCTTTTATCATCATTTCTTGATTTTTAATCGGGTCAAAACGCGCTATCGTGCCAAGAACAATACTCTCTTCTGGAATGGCTAATTCGCTTTTTGTAATGGCCTTTATTGTATTATCGACTTGAAGTGATTTAATGCCGTTATAAATAACGTCTATTCGTGCTTTAGGAATAAACTCATATTCTTCGAGCGCGTCTTTGGTGGCGTGCGAGATTGCAGTTGCCTTATTAGTTGCTCTCATTAGAACTGGGTTTACAAGCTGGCGTTTCCAGCTCGTTGAATCAGGGTAAAATCTGCCGTGTTCTGTGAAAATAACTTTGGCTTTAGTGAACAATGAGGCAAGCGTGCCGTAAACCCAAGGAGTATACTGATGGCAATGCACGACGTCGATGTCATAGTGCTCGATATGCCGTTTTAACGATTTAATAAGCGAAGTGTCAAAGCCAGGTTGACGATGAGCGGTAGAGATATCCGTGCCAGCTTTTCTCAGCTCTTCTCCCCAAGGTCCTAAAGGCTCTTCAATACAGAATATCGACATCGCAATGGAACGATCAGAATTGCCGTCAATAATATTCTTTATTACCATTTCAGTGCCGCCAATACGCATGTCATAGGTAACGTGTAGAACTTTAATCATATACCTTCCATCTTCATCTTTTGAGTTCTATCGTTGTGCGCACGGGACTGCGAAAACGAAAACTTAGAGCGAGACTTCATAAAAGGCAACTCTACGAAGCGATACAGACACTCAGACAACAGCAGAGTAATAAACAACGCCGCTACGTAGTAGATTGAAAAAGCAGTGTTGTTAAGGTCGAGTTTATTTAATACTGCAAGTGCGTCAACGTGCAATAAGTACATGGCATAAGAACGTGTAGATATGTGCATGACAGCGCGCGACGCTATACCTGTTGGATTGAAGTTGGTTTGCTCGCCCCAGACAATCCAAATCCCAAACATGAATGCAAGCCCCAAGCTGCTAGGGTCACCGATTTCCCACTCACGATTGTACCTGGCGATATAGAAAAACGCGTAGGCTGCAATTGAAGCAATAAAAAAAACGTTAATTTTTTTCTGTGCTTCACCCCAAACATGCTGCCTATAGTGCTTCAAATAAGCTAGTAATACACCCATCGCACAACAATCTAACCTAACGTGAGTTTCGGTATGAGAGGAGTAAAGTTCGAGGTAACGAAAAATAGAAGGGCAAACTAATAACGTTAATAAGACGAAAACTTGATACTTTTTGTCGAGAGCTAATGTAAGTACGAACAATGGGGCAATAAATAAGTAAAATTGCTCTTCCACGGATAAAGACCAACTTACATAGAAAACACTAAGATCACCAAGGTAGTTTTGCAAAAAGAACAGATGAGGCCAGGGAAAAGAGAAATCTTCTTTTGTTAAGTAAAGCTGTAAAATAGTGACAAGTAGCACAGCATAATAAGCTGGCATAGTTCGCATCCACCGCCTGATCCAAAAGCGCGGTACATCAATATCACCAAATTTTTTCTTTTCCAGCAATAATTGGTTGCCTATTAGCCAGCCTGACAACACAAAGAAAAGGTCCACGCCAGTTCCTCCGAATTGAAACGGCGCCAAAATGGCAGGTGCACCAAAAGCTAAAATGCTGTGTGCGGTAAACACTAACATAATGGCGAGAGCTCTAAAGCAATCCAATGAAAAATTACGCTGCATATTTTGCAAACCACATTTGATACATCAACATACTCCACATCACTATGCCGTGATCGGCTTTGCGCGTTTGATGCTCGTGCCAAAGTTTGTTTATTACACGGCTATCAAATACGTCATTTAGTCCACACTGAGCACGAAGAAGTCGAGATTCAGATAGCTCTTTTAGCTCTCCTCTAAACCACTCATCTAATGGCGTGCTGAAGCCCATTTTCTTTCTATACAGCAGTGAATCGGGGATAAAAGGCTTAAAGACTTCTTTAAGTAAGTATTTTTTCTCACCGTCGCGATATTTCTGTGAAGAGGGCAGGGTCGCGGCGAACTCTGCAACTTGGTAATCCAGAATAGGCGCTCGTACTTCTAACGAATTTGCCATACTCATGCGGTCGACTTTTACCAAGATGTCGCCTGTCATGTAGGTCTTGATGTCGGTGTAAAGAATTTTGCTTAAATGATCCGGACCGTCGGCTTTGTTATACATGTCTAAGGTATATTGACTAGGATGGTAATCGGCGAGCTGCTGTGCAACCTCAGGCTTAACTAAGCTTTGCCACATTTCATCTGTCATCATACTGTTAGTGATGTAAAAGCCCATAGCTGGCTCGTGAGATAAGCTTGTGAGTAATGATTTCGCTTTTTTACCGACTGTGCCTGGCACTTTTCCAGCTAATTTCGCTAAGTGTGGAAAAACAGACTTTCGGACCGCTTCGGGAAACTTGTTTCTTAGCTTGTTTTCAACATCGTCAATCGAGTACTTTTCGTAGCCAGCGAACATCTCATCGCCGCCGTCTCCCGCGAGCGCAACGGTTACAGCCTTTCTTGCCAGTTCCGAAACGAAGAAGGTCGGCACTAACGAGGGGTCAGCAAAAGGTTCATCAAAAAAGCTCACGATATGTTCTAGTCTGTCGCTAACGTTTTGGTGAACGGTAAATTCATGGTGCTCTGTTTCGTATTTTTCAGCTATTTCACGAGCGAAATCCGCTTCGTTAAATGCTTTATCATCAAATCCTATGGTACAGGTTTTTACTGGAGTTTCGCTGGCTTGTGCCATCATAGCGACAACACCCGAGCTATCCACACCGCCGCTTAAGAAAGCGCCAAGCGGAACATCACTGATCATTCTTTGTTTAGTGACTTTTTCAAGTAAGGTCTTTAACTGCGCTTTATTGGCATCTTCACTGGCACTTGTGGTGTTTTTAAAGCTCAAATCCCAATATTCATGAATGCTGAAACCGTCTTTATTAAGAATTAAATAATGAGCAGGTGGTAACTTGTGAATGTGCTTAAAAATACTCTTTGGGTCGGGAACGTATTGATATGCAAAGAAGTCATATACGGCGTCTAAGCGAATTTCTCTTGGAATGTTCTCCAACGCCAATATAGCTTTAATCTCAGAGCCAAACGCAAATCGACCATTATCATTAAAATAGTACAGGGGTTTTTTACCCAATCGATCTCGTGCAATAAACAGTTCTTGCTTGTTTTTGTCCCACAGAGCAAAGGCAAACATTCCGTTTAGTTTATCTAAACACTTGGTTCCTTCGCGTGCGTATAGCTCTAATATAACTTCGGTATCTGTATGACTTTTAAATATAACACCGTCGTTTTCAAGCTCGGCTCGCAATTCAAGGAAGTTGTAGATCTCGCCATTAAAAACAATAACCAAGTCACCCTCTTTTGAGTACATGGGCTGATTGCCTGCTTCTGAAAGATCAAGAATACTTAGCCGCCTATGACAAAGGCCGATATGTTCATCGATATACATGCCGCTGGCATCTGGGCCTCTGTGATGAATAGCCTTGTGCATAGCTTCTAATGAAGTTTCACCGCCTTCGTTGAAATTAAAAAGGCTAAATCCTGCAATGCCACACATGAATGGTTATCCCTACAAACTGATATAAGGTCGAAGAATTGACCCAGTTACAATGGTAAATTTTAAGGGAAGTTCACGCCAAATGTTTTCGGCCATTTCTCTAACCCTGCTTGAGCCTGACTCAGCGTCGCTTTTAGCGTCTATCAACTCATTATTTTTATCAAAACTCTGCCAGTTAAGCAGTTGAGGTTCTGCGCCCCATTGTTTTTTAAATTTATATGTACCTTCTTCAAAGGTTGAGCGGCCAAAGTCAAAAACTTTCACGCCATTGTCGGCGCAATGGGAAAGCAAAGACCAATACAACAACATATTAGGAGCAAGGCGATTGAAGTCACGAAGTGTTGAGGCCCATGGAATAGAAGCGTTGTCACCCGATTTTATGATAACGCCACCACCAATAGGCTGGCCATCGTGATAAACCACGCTAATTAAACTACTTTGGCCGTAACTTTTTATAATTGCCTTAAACCATTTTTCGGCATGAACAGGAGAGCCGAGATCTCTCATGTTTTGAGCATATACGTTGTAGAAATCACTTACTAGGACGTTCGATGTGCCTAACTCAAAGGTAAGCCCATTTTTTTCCGCCTTCCTTATTTGGCTGCGTAATTTAGATTTGAAACTTGATAACAGTATTTCACTAGACTCAGGCAGAGGCAAAAGCATACGTACTTTTTTGTTCTCAAACTGGGTTTTGTCTAAAGGTGATTTTTCTATACCTCTAATTTCCAATTTTTTTCCTGTTACGTTTCGCATCTGCGCAACAAGAAGCGCATGCATGTCATTTAACACCTTGTCGTTGTTGGCTAAGCCATAGCCTACATCGCAATAAGGTAAAGAACATATTTGCTTGCCCAGTAAAGGTATATTCATTAAAACAGCAGGGAAAACACCAACAACTTGCCCCGTATTAGCACATGTGGCAATAACGCCAAGCATTGAATGACCGTAAGCGGCCTTTACCGCTTCAAGCCACGCAAACTTGTGATAAGCGGAAGCATTTTTGTGTTGTGATACATAGGCATCCCACAAAGGTTTGTCGCTGGCTGACGCTATTCGTAACTTTGTATTTTGTTGTGCCGTCATTAATTTTGCTCACCTTTAATAACACCGCTTGAAGCGCTGCGGTTACTTAAATGCACCTTGGCTTCTGAGATAGTACAAAATTTAACATTGGCATTTTTCGCTAAGTGTTGCGTAACAACCTCAATGCGCTGGCATATTGTTTCAAATGCATTTGGCTCATCTAAAAGGCCCGTTGCTCCGTCGATTAAACTAGAGCTGTGTAAGTACATATGAATAATGGGTTGTTTTTTCTGAATACTTTGATCGACTAACGCAAGCATGTCTTCGATTTCGGTAAGCTCTGGACTCAAATAAATCTTTCTTAAAAGTTTACTGTGCCAAAGCAGACCGACAGATTTAACCCAATTAAAGGGCGGTTTAGATAGTCGATTGTGAATGCGTTCACCAAGAGAGAAGTTTTGAATATTAAACCCTGCGGTAACAGGGATCTCAAGCAGTTGACGCTGCTCTCCAGGAGCCAATGCGTTGTCAAACGAAGGCCAATAAGGCGATTCTGGTGCACCTAGGCAGCTAAAATAGTCGTTCCTGTAAAAAGGATAAACGCTTGAATCTACTACATAGCCTCTTGATGCAAGTAATCTAAGCATTTTGGCACTTACGCCCCATCGCCCGCTTCTAAAGGACTGTGGGCGAACGCCTATTTCGTCGTGTAAAAGGGCGTTTAGTGCATCGAGTTTTTGCTCTACTTGCTCTAAAGGAAGGTTTATTACGTGAGATTCCGCTTCGGTTGTCTTACCGAAATAGGGAGGGTTACACCAAGGGTGTAGATGTGCTCCAATTTCCGCGCTGTTAGACTTAGCAAAGGTTCGCAGAGTTTGACTGCCAACATTATTGCTTGCAACGGCGTAATCAACAAAATACGTAGGACGGATACCAAGACTTTCACAGAAAGTTTGAAATGCAGGAAGCTTTTCAACGTTTTCAACTGAACAGTTATGCTGCGGAAACTCTTCGTCCCACTGCCATTCTTCTTCAGTATCAATAGTTAAAACAAATAACACGTCCTGTTTATGCATTTACACTCTCTTTCAGGATTCCTTTGAATAATTCAAGGTATTCATCAGCCATTCTCTTAGCAGAGAAATTGGCTTCTACAAACGACTTTGAGTTTTGAGCTAGTGAGGTGGCGAGCGCTTTGTCGTCTAGCAGTCTCTCCCAATCTTTCTCAAGCTGCTTGCTGTTGTGAAGAGGAGCCAATAAACCAGACTCGTTGTGTGTTATTAGCTGGTCGATACCCGCAATGTCATAAGCAGACACCGGAATTTCCATGGCGCATGCTTCCATTAAGCAGCGAGGGATGCCTTCAAGCGTCGACGTCATTACGAACAAGTCAAAGTCGCGCAGCAGCTGTAGCCTGTCATTTCTAAAGCCTAAAAAATGAATGTCGCTGGCACTAGCCAGTGTTTTCGAATACGCCTCTAAGCTGGGGCGGTCTTCGCCGTCACCCAGCAGTACTAATTCAATATCTTGACGCTTTTTATGTAAAGACTCGAAGCAGTCTAAAATGGCTTTTATATTTTTCCGGCTAATCATTTGGCCCACAAAGCCAATGGTCTTCTTTTCTTTTGGCTTGTCTGTTTTTGTTTGTCTAACGGCTTCTACTTCAGACAAGTCTACGCCATTTTGGATATACTCAAGCTTTTCAGGCGATATATTAAACTTCTCCACATCACTCATTAGTTGCTTAGAAAGTGGAACAACTTTGTCGGCAAAGCGCATCGACTGACACCCTAACCAAATAAAGAGACGGAGTTTCAAGTCGGCAGCATTTTCAAAGCCGTGGGGTGTTACAACACACGGAATACCTGCTTTTCTAGCCGCCATTACGCCCAAAATATCTGACTTATAGCCGTGAGTATGGATAATATCGATATCTTGTTCTTGAATTAAATCCGCCAATTTCGAAACGGCACGCAGGTCAAAACGACCCTGCATAGGAATGTGGTGAGTTTTTCCTATCGCTTTGAACTGTTTTACTAGCTCTAGCTCTTCTGTACCCGGCTCTAAGGTAACAACAAGTTCACTCGAAACACTATCTGGCAAATGCTTTGATAACGCTAACACCCATCTTTCTGCACCGTAAAAACCGGTTGAACAAATAAACTGTAAAACTTTCATTGTTATTTATGCGAGCTGGTACTAACAGCGCCGCGTACTCCTATTAATGTTCCAAGTGCTCTAGCCGGAAAATAAAGCAGATAAAAAAGTGAGCAATGCCACCAAGTTACTTGCTGCTTAACAAGCCTTTTTAGTCGCCACGTGTACGCTGTAAAAGGCAGAAAAGCGCCTACTAACATAACTATAGCGACAATAGGTTGCGAGAATATTATCGCGAGAAAAGCCAGTAAAAGACCACCTGTAAATGCAAAAGGAACAACAAAACTTGGCCATTCTCTCAGCGGAATGCGCCTTCCTTTTAAAGATGCAATATTGGACTGGCCGCGCCATATTTCTTTTTTATACATCGGTGCGTAAGCTTTGTCTTCGCCAATGTGAATATACTGGGTTTGTGAGGTGTAAAACAACTCACCTAATTTATTAACCTTATCGGTAAAGAAATAATCTTCACAAGTAAGAAGGTGTTCAGGAAACTTACCTGCTGCCTCAAAAGTTTCCTTTAAAAGAAATAAGTTGCGGCCAGGCAGAAAACTGACAGGCACATCAAGTTCAGCATTGCTTAACGCCGTTCTTATTCTCTCTAAAGGCGGCGCGTTAGGACTGTTCACCTGCATGGCGCTAACTAGAGCCGTATTGTCTCGCGTTTTGAGAGTATCAATCATCACGTCTAGCCAATTCGAAGCAAGTGCAACATCTGCGTCTAAAAATGCCAAGTATTCACCTGTCGCCAAGCCGGCGCCCAGATTCCTAGAATGTGAAATCGTGTTATTTTCGTCGTTATATACAACTCGCAAATTTACTGTTTCGATAAATGCGCTGAGCGTATTTGAAATTTCTTTATTCTGACTTACCAAAACAACTTCGTATTGTTCTTTAGGTGTTGTTAGGCCCGCAATACTTGTTAGTGTTTCAATGAGCATGTCTTCACGCCCCTTATGAGGAATGATAAAAGACGTATTAATACTCATGGTTTACCTAACCATTTTTGAAGTTGTGGAAAACGTTTCACTAGCTGTTTTCTCTCTCTTGACGGAGATAAATCGATAAGGTTGGACAAAAGGAAACTCAATGAATTGGATTTTTCTGTTAATGCCTGACCTTTTTGTGTAGAAGTCGATGAAAGAGGGCGGGCAGCCTGCTTAAAACCGGAGTAATGACCGTTTTGCATCATTAAACAAAGTACGCGCGTGGTACTCGTTTCTGTACTCGTACTAAGGCGTTGAAAAATTGTATCAGCTAGTTGCTCGGCTTTTTGCTCAGCAAGTGTACGTTGGGCTTCAGTTAAATAGTTAGATGCAAAATGCAGTACGCATAGTTTTCTTAGGTCTTGCCCACTCCACGTTTGATTCGGAAACTCAAGAATGTCGGGCTTGTCCAGATAAGCATATTCGTTCACTGCCATCCAATTGGCATAGTGAGTAAGTGAGTCTACTGCGTATTGATAGCTTGAGTCACATTCACAGCGCTGTTCTTTAAGTGATATAAATCGGCAAACTGCTTGTAGGAATACAGTATAAAACCACGTTGCTTCGACATTATCCAATTGCAACTGGTCGAAGTCATCGGTGGGAGAGACCGTATTCGCTATAATATAGGACGCGGCTTCAATGTCACTATCACAACCTTGTAGTTCGTATCTATCTAGCCTTGCTTGCAGGTAGTTACCCGTACCTCTGTCTAGAGGATACTTTCCTGTTTTTACATTTTTAACACCAGGAATATCGCTATTTTTAAACGCAAGCAGGGCGCCTACAAACGTACCGTCGCCTTCATAGTAATTGGTTACCCATTGCGTTATGGATAATACGGCGTCTCGAGACGGCGTGTAGCCAGTAAGCAAATGATGCAAAGTGAGACCATTGGTATAACAATGTTGGCCACCCGGACCGCCGCCTCCAGCATGATCATCGTAAACACCAGACGGCTGATGTTTAGAGTACGTTCTATGAGAAGCTGTATATGCCTGAACATAATGGTCCGTATGCCAAAATAGTCCGCCGCTATACTCGGGCTTATCGTCACTGGTGTGATACACATCAATATCTGCAACGTGCTTGGCAAGATCATCGGCTAGTTCAAACCAACGAGGATCGCCGCTTAACAACCACTGCATCAGCATTCCAAATATAGGGTCGTATTGATTGTTGTAATGTGACACGAAAAAGGGCTCGTCAGGTGCAAGTGCCTTTTCGTGATCCGCATACAACTCACCAAAATGTCGCCAGCCAAATTCGTCGATATCGAGCCGCTTTTGATAAAAAGAAGACGGACCTTCAATGCCACTTTTTATAAGAGAGTCAAACTCGCATGATTTAGAAGGGAGAAAAGGCAAAACAGATGCGTTTTTTAACCAAGCGCTATCAATGACTACTTGCAGTGATTGTATGCTAAAAGGTGCGATTGAAATGCGTCTTGTTTTTTGTTCACCAGGCTGGAGTTCAGTATTCTCACTATACCTAGAACCTAACAAGCTAACGCTTAAACTGTCTGCTGTTAAATGTGCTGAAGAAGGAAAATTTTGCCAAAACTTATCAACATGAATACTAAAAGTGCTACCGATGTTTGAAATCTTAATTTGCGGTTTTGCTTGGTCACCCGAAAGCAATAAGTGCTCTGGCTGGTAAAGTTTAAAACCGCGAAACGGAAGTGAGTTAACGTTGTCTTGATTTACATGGACTGGACTTTGCCAGTTTTCAAAACCACTGGAAGCCTGATGAAGTGTCAGCTCTTCATGTTCAGATGAACTAAAGACATCAGAATTTAGCGTCAGCGTAGGCTGCAGCGATTTACCTTTGAACGAGATACAGCATTCTTTTAAATAAATACTGTTTGGGTCTCCCAAGTCCCACTTCCCATTTGGGTGTGACGCTGCGCTTGGGTTTCGCATTGTTAAATGAGCACAAACCGTTCCGGTACTAAGGAAGATTGACGCTTCTGTTTCAACAATCAGCTTTTTATCGCTGCCAAGCCTAATCTCGTATTTTTGTTCAATGGTTAATGCGCTGTATTCGTTGTTATTGCAATGAAGAGCATAAGAGAATGCAATAGGGGTTATCGATTGAGGATTAATATCAACAATATCGAAAGAGCTGGATAAGTGCTTGTCGGTTACAAACTGAAAAGGCTTAGCTTTGTTAATTGTGAATGTTTTGCCACTGCCCAGAGACAGTGAAAGCGCCTCATCGTTATTGTTTACAGGTGAAACAAGCTTGTTCGATGGTGAGTCGCTCTCCACCGCTTCTAACGTCAGAACTATTTCATCGCTTACCGAATGGCGCTGTAAATCAATCAAACCTTCACATAATAACCACTTTATTGAACCATCTGGCCATAGCTGCGAGGTTTTGATAAAAGCATCAGTTAGTAGTATTCCGTTTGCGGCAAGCCGAAATTGAGTGACGGCGGGCCACATTCCCTTAGGGCAAGGTATTCCTGTTTTAAAATGTCCGCACGTCTCTTTGGCTAAAGAGGCAATCTGGATAGTTCCAACCGTTTGTGTCATTACTGCTTTCTTTATTTCTTCCGTGAGCAATGTTCTTGATGAACATATGCATAATGACTCTAGTATGCCAATGGAATTGCCACTTGTGTAGCCTTCATCACTAATTTGTTACTTTGACCTTATATTTGCTTCGAAGTAGTATGATAATAGGACAAATAAAAATACTAAAGATAGCTTGGAAGGCGCTGATGTCGAAAGTTTGCGTGTTGTCGCAACGAGTACCGTATCCCCCAAATAAGGGCGAAAAACTTAGAACATATCATCAAATTGAATTTCTAAATCGCTTAGGGTACGAAGTCGAAGTTTTTTCTCTCATAGAAACTGCAGAAGATAAGAAAAATGCCGAAGCGTTAGCCAAGCATCTTGGAATTTCGGTTAACTCTTATCAGTTAGGTAGTAAATTCACGCGTTATGCTTCGGCCTTACTGCAAGGTTTGCCCATAAGTGTTGGAGCGTTTTACTCAAAAACACTTCAACATGTTATTGATGAAAAGCTGAAAGAGGGTGAGGATGCGCTGCTGTTAACCGCGTCGAGTTTAAGCTATTACATCTTCAACTCGCCTTATTACAACACTACCCATTGTCGCTTGTTTATGGACTTTATGGACGTTGATTCAGATAAGTGGGCGCAATACGCAGATTCTTCTTCTTTCTTAATGCGCTACGTATACCAGCGTGAAAGCAAAGGTATAAAAAAGCTTGAGGCTAAAACAAACCAACGGTTTGATGAGTGCTTTTTGATTGCAAAGGAAGAGGCGCAGCTATTTAATTCTTCAGTAGACTCATCGAAAGCGATAACCGTACTTGGAAACGGATTAGACTTCGATGCGTTTTATCCAGCGAAAGCCCAGCCTTGCGCGGTAGCAATAAGCACTGCACCGCATTTCTTGTTCACGGGCGTGATGGACTACAAGCCAAACGTAGACGCGGTACTTTGGTTTGTTAAAAACTGTTGGCCACTCATTCGAGAAAAAGCGCCGAATGCAAAGTTTACTGTGGGTGGTATGAACCCTGTTGAAGAAATAAAAGCGTTGTCAGGCCGCGATGGTATAGATGTCACGGGCTTTGTCGATGATATATTGCCTTATTTTCACCAAGCTCATGCGTTTGTTGCGCCATTTAGGTTGGCAAGGGGCGTGCAGAACAAAGTCCTTCAAGCGGCGGCATGTAGACTACCGATAATAACCACGTCTATGGGAGCTGAAGGGATCTCGTTTGCCAATGCTGACAACATGTGGATAGTAGATGATGTAGACAGCTTTGTAGCTGCATGCGTTGAGAGTATTGAAAACTTTGAGCTATCACAACATAAAGCACAACGTAGCTACCAAGCAATAGTTAGCGAATATAGCTGGGAACAACAATTGAGCCCGTTGATGGTGGCAATGGCAAGAATATGAAATCAATAATTAAGAAGAGTTTTTTTGCCCTTTGTGCACTTGTAATGTTTCCTTTCACGCTTTTGTATTTAATGCTGTCTATTGTGGTAAACAAAGACTCGCTGCTTTCGTCTTTTAGCCAGCTGCTATCGCTTATACCCGGTAAACTAGGGTGTTACTTACGTTCGGGCTTTTATCGGTTTGTCATGACCTCGTGTGCGCCAAACGTTCTCATCGGTTTCGCAACGTTGTTTTCACAACAAGATACTGAGATTGACGAGGGGGTGTACATAGGGCCGCAATGTAACATTGGTAAATGCGCTATTGGGAAAAATACTTTGTTGGGAAGCGGTGTGCACATTATGAGTGGCAAAGGACAACATAATTTTTCTGACCCAGAAAAGCCGATAAAAGATCAGGGCGGCGTTTTCACCAAAGTCTCTGTAGGAGAGAACTGTTGGTTGGGCAACGGTGCACTGGTTATGGCCAATATTGGCAAAGGAAGTGTGGTCGCAGCAGGTTCTGTAGTTATTGATGATGTGCCTGCGGGGGTTATAGTAGGTGGGAACCCTGCGAAGGTCTTGCGTGCTTTGCGAGAGTAACTGCTGCATTTGCCAAATAATTTCTCAATCGTGTGAGAACACCTTTGAATGTCATCGTTGGAATTTGTAACGAGTGAAATACAACAGTGTCATTGGACAAAGTTTGTTTGTATTGACTTGCTCCTCCCATAAAATCGTACCAACTTAACCCTTGTTGTGCATAATACTCCATTAAAGCAAGATGCAGAATATAACCAGGCTTAATATGCTTAGATGCAAACTCAAGGTTTACTCCAGAGCAGTAAAAAAAGACCGCGTCTTTTTGTACGAAGTTGAGTGTATACCCTAGCAAAGCATCTCCTGCTGTAACTTTTGCTATTTCACAAAGCTTGCCATTACTTATCAAAAAGTTCTTAAGCGTGCCTTTGAAGACCTTATTTTCAAATCCGCTCCCAAAGGTAGAGTCTCCCCACCGCTTTATGTGAAGTATTTCTAATTGCTCTAGAAATGAGAGTTTTTGTTCTAAACATTCAGCAATTGTCACTTTAATTGGACCAAAGCGAAGACGTACTTCTTTTATACTCCTTCTTAACTTGCTTCTACTATTAGCTGAAAGGCGAGAGATTAGCTGCTCTATATTAAGTTCTGGTGAAAGGGAACGACGAAAACCATATGAAATATGAGCGTCATTGCGTAAGTCGCTCAAGTATTTTTTGGGAAAAAGAAATTCACATGTCATTGAAACATTAAGAATATCGAAATTTTGGCTTTTTAGTTCTTTTAATAGTAAATCAAAGAAACGGTTTTGATTTTCAGGTAAGCCAAATGACGTGTTGTACTCTATCCACACTTGGTCGTTATCAGAACAACCAGTTTGGTTAATATGGGCTAACTTAAAAGTCAGCCCATATTTCTTTTTAAAGCTCTCACCGATTAACGCAAAGTGACTCACTGTACTTTGTTCGTAGAGCAAAAACATATGAACCGGAAATGTCTTTTGGCAAAACCATGCTTTGAGAAACCCCTCACTCAAAAACGGCGAAAAGTTATCACAGTTTACTTCATGTAAGACAGTGGAGAGTTGCTCCCAAGTTACATTTGTTAGCCATTGTGTTTCTTCCATGTACTAATTTTTTACGTCTTTTGAAATACGCTCGTACAAAGATAAATCTTCTTTATTTAACCCCGACTTCTCTACCTTAGCTAATGCCTTTTGAGCTTGGGTCTTCTCGTTTAGATGCATATATGCGTTTGCTAATAAGAGGGTGTTAGCGTCAGAACTCGCATTATTTGAGAAGTTTGTTATTTCATTGAAACGATTCAAAGAGGTTAAAATTCGAAATAGCGTATCTAGATACTCTTGGTTTGAATCGTTTGACTTGACTACACTCTTAGCAACTTCGAAAGCTCTGTCGTCTTTCCCTTCAAGGTGTAACACCCACGCATAGTTATTTAATAAATCAGAGTTGCCACTTGATTGACTTACTATGTCTTCAAAAATAGCTATCGACTTATCGTTATCTTTTCCTATCAAAGACTCGGCTAAAAGCGCTTTTATCGATATATCGTTAGGATGTAGTTTGAGGTGCTCTATAAGAATACTGTTGTCGACGGTACCTCGTTTTAGATTAAGTACATGAAGTAATTTTAGCGTGTGGGAGTTACTAGTCTCTCTGTAAGCTTTTGCAAGTAACGATTCAGCTTCGTCTAAATTATTTTGCTTAATAGCGTACGAACCTCTAAGGTAATCTAATAACCCTGATGGCAGGTTAGGTTTTTTCTCAATCTGTCCAATCTTATATTTCGCTTTAGATAAGTTCCCAGCGTAGATGTAGAGTGAAGCAAGCTTTGCATCCAGCGCAAGGCTTTCTTTTCGACGCTCAAGAGAGTGAGGGACCTGCTCCAGCACTGAGATAGCTTCTTCAATTTGGCCTGCTTTCTCAAGATAAGTTGCAAGTGCAATGTTCGGGCGAGTGCTATCCGGGAACTGTATATTCCATGCCTTGACCACTTCCCTTGCTTGATTTAAGTCATTCGAGCGACCCGCTAGATAAAATTGTAATTCCCAATACTGATTGATTAGTTTTGCCTTATCGGCATCTACAGAATTCATAACCCTTTGAGCAAGTTCATTTGCTCCTTGAGTAGCGAAAATGCCCGCTTTCATTAATTTGAAAAGAACATTGTCATCAAATTCAGAAATGGCGTTATCAATATAGCTATGCAATTTTGATTCGTATTTCTTATTTTTTGAAAGTGTTTGGAAGGCTAGGTATAGCTTCAACACAATGACATCGTTGAGGTTATTCTCTAATATCTTATCTAAAGATTTCAGAGCTCCTTCGTAGTCTTTATTCTTCGCTGCAGACTGAGCCATAAACATATGAGCAGCCCTGTTTGTGGGCAAAAGTTCCAAAGTGCCTTCATAAACTGATCTAGCGCTATCTCGGTCTCCTTTAGCAATAAAGATGGCAGCCTTGTAGTTCATGACCTTTACTTTATCATTTGTTCTCTCTAACCACTTGTCTACATAATTTAGAGCTTCACCAAATTGAGCTTTATTCATCATCATTGCGACTTGAATGAGATTATAAGTGTTATCCGAAGTGTCGCCCGGTTTACTCAGTGTTTCAGAGCTTCCTTCACGTGCTAACTCGATAAGCCCGCTAAGAACCCTTGCTCTAGGAGATTCGCTCTGTGCCAGCTTTGATTGTAGAGTCACCCATTCTCTAGCATGACTCTCAGTTCCCACAAGTTGTCCAATGGTTGATACATCCAGTTCTGAAAGTGTTTCTTGAGTTGCTAAGGTTTCTAGAGCATCGTCAGTGATACCTAATTTAACTTTGGTAGCAACAAGCATCGTATTTGCTAGTTCATTGCCCGGGTCCATATTTGTTGCTTTTTCAAAGCTACTTAATGCTGATTCGTAATTCTGAGAGTTAAACTCTAAAAGCCCTTTTGTTAACGAAACAGAAGGTAAGTTTATCCCGTAGGTATCAGCTAAGGATATGGCGTTATATGCCTCAACATTTTTATTTTCGCTTAATAAAATTAAACTATTAAGGTAATTAGCCATTGGGTTTTTAGAAAATCTCGCAAGAACAGGGGTTACAAGTTCTTTCGCTTTTTTAAAGTCATTATTAACTAGCAAAGCTTGAGCTAATGGCAAATTGATGTTCAATACGTTAGGGTTATTTTTCTTATACGCATTATAAACTGTTATCATTCCGTCAATATTATTCGACCGCCTTAATAGATCGCCCATCACAAGCAGTTCAATATCGGATGTGGAATTGTCAATTAGTGGTGAAACATCTAAGCTTGTAAGAGTGTTGCTATTAAATGCTTCAAAGACGCTAAATACGGCCGTGTCGCCTTCTATTCTCTCTAAATCTATAGAGTTTGATAGTGCGACGCTAGACCACGCTTCTGCCAACATACAATCGCGACAAGTACTGTTTTTATCTATAAGTCTTTGGTAACTGCTATCAAAACTAAGGATAGCTATTTGTGCGTTTAAACTCTCAGCTTTGCTCTGTTCGGATGGGGTTAGCGCTTCAATATCTACTTTTTCGAGTTGCTGTTTGGCGCCAATTGTGTTGCCATTTAGTAAGTAAACTTCTGTAAGCAATAGCCTGAGGCCAGGTGTTGGCTCCTCACTCATCGCTTGTTTAATTAATACTTCAGCCTCTCTTGATTGCCCGTTCTCAAGTGCAACTTTGGTTTCTTGAATGTAATCTTGGTGAGCCTTTGGTGTGCATCCAATACAAGTTAATAGAGCGAGCGCAGCAAATTGAATATTTTTTTTTAGCATTTTAAAACTTCTAACGTCCGTGAGTTTACCTTGATAAAGGTATCGTGCTTTTTAATAAGTGACAAGAAGTATTAAGATAGTATAAAAAAAAGCCGGATTAAAATCCGGCTTTTCTTATAAAGACAATGATTACTTTTGCTTTCTACGGCGAGCTGTTAAGCCCAAGCCCAGCAAGCCGAATGCAGCCATCGCTAACGTAGTAGGCGCTGGAACAAGCGTTGATTGAACAGTTGATGATTGAGAAATTGTTAACTGATAAGTACCAGCACTAACATTTGCCCAGCCTGACGTGAAATCTACGTTGTTACCTGAACGAACGATTAGGTCGCCTAGTCCAGGTTGGTCAATTGCGATATCGTTAAATGTCACGCTTGATGGACCACCTGTAAGAGATACTGTGTTTCCAGTGTTAAAGCTCACTAACTCAATTCCAAATGTCGCTTTAGCTGTAGATGTAGCTGTTCTTAAACTATCATTAGCGATATCCGGCGAGATAAATGCATCAACCAGATAATCCATCAGTGCACTGAATCGCACATTAATATCTGTCAACATATTGAGTGTAAACGTGGTAAGAATATCATTCGCGATATTACTATTGGCACCCGCGCTTTCATTGTTACCAGCAGCAATACCCGCATCCGCATATGTAAATCCGGTAGCACCAGAACCAATCGCACTGCCTGAAACTTGAGCGTCAGCCACTGAGTAGTAAAACGCGTCACTCGCAACCAAGTTGCCACCATCAACAGATTGGCCATTATTGGTAAGACCTAAAACTCCGCAAGATGAACCTAGGCAAAGTAAGTCTGCATCAGAATCTGCTGTGGCAGAAGCTTGTGAATCTAAGTCTGAGTCTGAAGCACCATTGTTGTCAGTGAAAGTGCTTGTTGATCGTGAACCACCCGGAAGGATAGAAATAAAGTCAAGAGGATTAACTGGATCAGGTACCAAGTCGCCATCAGTATCGATTTGAACAACAAGATCATTTAATTCTAAATAAGCTGTTGCAGATACCCCAGCAGTCGCATTTGAAGCTGTAACAAGAGCTCCCGCAATCGCTGCATATTTGATAGTTGTTGCAAATTTCATTTTCCACGCTCCGTTGTTTTGAACAGTAGGTCTGTTATACGTTGTTAACATAAGCATGCAACGTGCCATTTTTTAAGTATTTGATTATTATGGTTTTATTTCATTCGCATTTGCGTGTTGTAAAATTTTTAGACACTAATTGATATTTTGAAGGAGAGATGACATTACAAGGATCAAAATAAGATTTAAGTTCAGGGAGCTCAAAAGGTAGCGGTAGATGCTGTCGATTGAGAAAGTGATTGGAAAGCGTAGACATTCTATACTGAAGGAAGCCCATGGAAGCACACTTAAGCATTATTTCTTGATAGCAAGCTAAAGCTTGTTCTTCTTCCTTCTCTTTTTGTCTATCCCATGAAAGAGATAATACACACTCCATTGTTCTTTCATTTATAAGGGTTACTGAGATTGGACTTTCTAAACTATACTTCTTACATGTTTCACTCATGATAGAAGTAATTAATTTAAAATCTTTGCTCGATATTTCAGAGCAGGGCGCGCCCCATAGCAAACCTACTTTGTCTTGACTTGGATTGGGCACGTTATCTGTTAACTTCTGAAGGTTTCTCCAATAAATGGTTCGAAGAAATTCATTGCTAGGAGTCCCTTGTTTTATTTTACATAATTCTATTAGGCTCTTTCTCAGAGCAAGTTTAGCGCCTATTTTTCTGGCTATACCACTATTACTGGAAACTAGTTTTTTAACTAAAGCTCTATTATATTTAGGAGTAATAGACAGCGTTTTCTTAATAAAGCTGAGCTTTTCTTTGTCAATGAATAAAGGTTTTACACCTAGTTTTTTCATCGCGGTCTTAAGATCTTTAATATGCGCTTTGACTTGGTTTTTGGTTCCGTACATCCCTCCTGAAAGCGTCCAATCATCTAAACCGAATTTGCGGATCAATTTGTTTAACTCTTCGTAATCATACGATTTAATTAGATTTGGAAATTCTACAGCAAGTAATTGGAGTGTCTTCATGTTGTTTCCAATATGTGCAGCACTGTGTATGGTGTTTTGTTTTCTCAGGATTGCACAAGTATCAATCATTTGATCAATATCTTCTTCTTTGAATGGTATGAAGTAAGCAACGAAACAATCAGGTTTTTTCAAAAGCTTAATTGTAAGGCTTGTTACAATTGAAACATTATTTTGAATCACGAGACCTGTCAGGTCAGGGCCGATGCTATAGGTTCTGGTTGCTATTTTCCCGTCAATTTCAAATGATGTACCATCGGTTGATGTCACAAAATGTGTAGGTGCTTCTTCTTTATTGTTGGGAGTGATAATTTCTGCATGCAGAATATTCTTAGCGTGCTCAGCGAGTGGAGTATGACCAAAACCCCGTTCAAGATAGTTTCCGGTGACGCTTGCAAATTTTGGCGCTCCAGTAGTGTCATGTATATGGATATCACCGTTTTTTATTAAAAATTCACTAATGGCTTCTTGTGATACTCCTGGTTCTACTGTTATGTGTCCACTTGATTTCTTGTAGTAACTTATTCTTTTAAACTCACTTAAATCCAAGGCAATACAATTTGAAGCGTAGGGCTCTTTACCTCCATAACCTAAGTTGGCGCCTCTACTGTAGGGGTGAACAGCAAATCCATTGCATTTTGCAAGTTCTATTATCTTAATTATTTCCATATATCGCGAAGAGCCATCGGATTCGGAAGGGTATGGTTTAACGACCAATATAGCTGAATTTTTTTCTGGATACGTGATGTACGCATCGTTAGTGTCGACAAATAATATCTGTGATGACCGAAAGCCAGAAGTTAGTAGAAGGTTTTTCAGTTGCTCAAACCCAAAGTCTAATGTTCTCATAAATAGTTCCTAACGCGCCTGAAAACTGGAATGCAATGTATTTGGTAAAGAGCACCAGGCTCGGCAAAAGTAATTAGAGTGTTTAGACGCTTCTCTAGTCTCGAGGATACTTCTCAACTTGATGCTGTATGTTTTTCAACATTATTTTAAAGCTAGGCCTTAAATTAGCGTAGAGCAGTGATGGATTGATATAATAGGGTGCACGCCTACCATGATAGTCAATAACGGGACCAACCTGCTCAAACTGAATGCCCACAAACCTCATACTTCGGGCAAGACGTGGTTCCATCATAACATACGTATGTTTTATATTATTGTGCATAACTAAAGCAGCAGCAGAGAAGTAAAGCCCGATGGCGATAAAGGGGAAACACCTTAATTCATTTTCAGAGTACGTATGTTCATTAATTACACCTGTCGCAGCACCAGAAAACCGGTCCATCTGACGCTTCCGAAACTCAAGTGGAACTGCGAGTCGAGATATCTCGCAAATGTCTTTCCGTGCAAAGTTACGTGGGTTCAGAGTTTCATGAGTAATTGAATTAATGCAGTATTTCTCAATAGGGAGAAGTTGGTTTTCTATCTGGGGTCTAACCAAACGTACTGTCCCAGCATAGTGACCTGAGCCTTTATGTCTTATTAAACAAGGGCTCGAGAATTTATCGAATTCGTCAGTTTCAAGACAATTGTTTTTTAGTGGTTCAAACTCGAGCTCTTCACAATAAACTTTATGTCTAATATTAAAGCTCTCAGTACGTGTATTTTCGGACTGCGCAACTACTGGCTCTAAGAACTCGGAAAAGTGTTTTGAGATGAACTTGGCTTCTTGGAGTTTTTCCAACCCCCCAAGAGCCTTTCCCAATTTACTGTCCCGGCCGACAATTGATTTCACGCGTCCTATTATTGTTTTATTAGCCACTAAACTTTGGTCCACACAAAAAACGTCCTTCAAAACAGTCTAGCAAATCTTTTCGATAATTTGCCTAATCCTTTTATACTATTTTTCCAAAACATGGTACTTCACTATTGCCAAGTATTCGTATATCGCTCTTCTAGTGCGCTCTAATGCTAGAATTGAAGGAAGTGAAAGAAAAGGATTTAATTCCCCAGAGCTTTGAAAATCAACTTGAAAAATCTCTGAGTTTATATCAGCGTTTTTTAGTATCTGAGCTAATCGATATTGGTGAGTGGCGCTTGTTACGGTTACTAGGGTCATGTGGCCAAATCTAGTTTTTAATGCTTCAACCTCTGATAGTGAGTCGGTACCTTCAGGTATTGAAATCACTTTATCAGGAGTTACCCCTAATGTTTCAAGAAATTGCTTTGCTTTTTCTGAATATTTAACATCTTTATCAGCAAGAAAGCTTCCCCCCGTAACTATAATTGGGATTTTCAATTCATCAGAAAAAATCTTAGCTTGAATCAACCGTTGGATTGAACACTCGTGCCAACGCGAAACTTCTGGTAGATCGTATTGCGTTTGATAATAGCATGCAGGAACAAATATAGCGTCACTTCTAGTTAAATCGGATGAATGATAGCGTTTGCTGTTGTACTCTAACGGATAAAGTAAAACGTTTGCCACCCATGGTTGAGAGCAAACCATCAACATGAGTACACCCATTAACAAAATTTTCTTCCCAGTGTTCAAATAATTTGCCCGTTTGAAAACATATGACATAAGTATTAGCAATACGCTGATAGTTAGGGGGGATATTAAAAGCAGAATTATTTGTTTTAAAAAATCCATTGTTATCTTACGGTGTACTTTGGTTAAAGTTATTAAGCTAACGCTCAACTGGGAAAAAATACATGAAAACTTTAATTATTTGGATTTTAGTGCAGTTGGGATTACTGACTCAGAGTGTAGCAGCAGATAATGATGTAACCCCTTTTACTTCTATTGTGAAATCAGTCTCCAAAGGAACTGTTGCCGTAGCTGTCGATGCGCCAATTAAGCACAGTGCACCAAGGGTATTAGGGACGGGGTTTATTGTAGCAAACGGTTTTTTCGCAATTACAAATTATCACGTGGTATCTGAAGATTTAGACCCCACAATAGTTGAAAGTTACGTAGTCCTAAGTGGTGAAGGTACAGTAGTAAAAAAAATTAAAGCAGAAGTCTTAAAGATTGATCCTAAGCATGATTTAGCATTGTTAAAGTTGGACTCCCCCTTACCTGCATTGAAACTTGGAGATGATGAATTGTTAGAACCTGGGTCAGAAATCGCGTTAACGGGCTTCCCAATTGGCGCTATTTTGGGTTTATATCCTGCTACACACAGAGGGTATATTTCTGCAATAACGCCAGACGCAATCCCAGCGTTAAATAGCAACCAATTAACTAATACCATGATGGCACGCTTAAAGAACGTAAGCCTAATTTATCAACTGGATGCAATTGCTTATCCAGGCAACAGTGGCAGTCCCTTGTACGACCCTCGAACAGGAGAGGTAATTGGTGTAATAAACAAAGTTCTAGTAAAAGATACAAAAGAAAGTGCACTTGCTTCACCAACTGGTATTTCATATGCAGTACCTATTCGGTTTGTAACCACCCTGTTGAGGGGAGCTACAAATTAACTCTAGAACAGTAATTAGATATTTTATGGTGCATTATTTGCTAACTGTTTTTTATTTTCTTAATTCAAACTATAAAAACTTTGCCGACCAAGAGCTGAGCTTTATGTAGCATAGTTAACTGACAAGGCTAGTTTTATAGAAGTAGGTTGTATAAGAATTCTGTCGCTCGTTTGAACTAGAATAAAGCACGAGCGTATCAGTGATACTTTAATTTAAAATACGAAATCCAAGGGATTAATAAATGAAAATCTTAGTCACCGGAGCAGCTGGTTTCATTGGTGCAGCTGTATCGCAATACCTTATCAATCGTGGTGACCATGTTGTCGGGATTGACAACATTAACGATTATTACGATGTGAATTTAAAGCACGCTCGTCTAGACGAGATTAAATCATCTACTGCAGCTGATTTATTTTCATTTATCGAGATGGGGGTAGAAGAGCGCGACAAAATGGCTGCGCTTTTTGAAGAGCACAAATTTGATAGAGTGGTGCATTTGGCTGCTCAAGCTGGTGTGCGTTATTCACTTGAAAATCCTAACGCTTACGTCGACTCAAATATTGTTGGCTTTGTGAATATTCTAGAAGGGTGTCGCCATAATAACGTCGAGCATTTGGTGTACGCGTCATCTAGCTCAGTCTACGGTGCGAATGAGACTATGCCGTTTTCAGAACAGCATAACGTAGATCATCAAGTTAGCTTGTATGCGGCTTCTAAAAAAGCTAACGAGCTAATGGCTCATACTTATAGTCACCTGTATAACTTGCCTACAACGGGGCTGCGCTTTTTCACTGTTTACGGGCCTTGGGGCCGTCCAGACATGGCGCTTTTCAAGTTCACTAAGGCTATTTTGGAAGGTAAAACAATACAGGTTTACAACTATGGTAACCACCGTCGTGACTTCACTTATATCGATGATATCGTTGAAGGCGTAATTCGCTCATTGGATAATGTGGCTAAACCTAATGAGAATTGGGACGGCGGCAATCCAGATCCAAGTACGAGTAAGGCGCCCTATAAGGTTTACAATATTGGTGCGCAAACACCAGTGCACCTTTTGAAGTTTATTGAAACCCTTGAGAGTGCATTGGGCATTGAGGCGAAGAAAGAACTTCTTCCTATGCAGCCGGGCGATGTGCCTGACACCTATGCTGATGTGTCGTCGCTCGTTGAAGATACTGGGTACCAGCCATCTACCGATGTTGAAACAGGCGTAAAAGCGTTTGTCGACTGGTATCGCGACTTTTATAAAGTGTAAGCGCTAGCGACTTATAATTACTTTCTGAAACCGTTAAAGTGCACTGCTTCTCATAAATCCCGCACACTTTTTGGGCAAGAACTCTTTCGTGGTTGCATAACCGAGCTCAAAAAGTGTGTTCTTAATTTCAGGTGTAAGCGAAAAATCTACCGCGGAAATCTCCCCGGTATTCACCACCACCGTATTGTGCCAATACTTCGCATTGACGTACTCCCTGGATATTGCCGTCATAAACGTGCGAATAAGCATGCTGACGTATTGCGGCAGTTGAAGTAAGTTCTTTTTAATGGCCTTGCGTTTTTGTTCGGTGCTTTGCAGTCTGAAGCATACTGATGGCGTGCCATCGCCTCGCCAATCTTCAAACAGCGCATCTTCAGACAATATAGCGCCGTCTACTAGCAAGTGCTCTTTAAAGGGTTTGAACGAGAAGATGAGCGGTATCGACATAGAGTACCGCACTGCTTCTGACACCTTCATATCTGGAGAGGTTTGTTTGTTGAACAAAACTGGTCCGCCGCCATTTACGTCGGTAGCGAGAATATGCAGGTTGAGTGGGAGGTCGGCAAACACTGCGCCTTCCAACTGTTCGTCAATCCATCGTTGAAATACGTCGCCAGAAGAAAGTCCGCCTTCCCGGAGTAATCTTACGAGTGAAAATTCAGTGAATTGCTTGAAATCAGTAACCAGTGCGAGCTCTCGCATTTGTTCCACTGTGTAACCTTTGGCGTAAAGAGAAGCGATAATCGAGCCACCTGATACACCCACTAAAGTGTCGAAGCCTACGTTCATGTCCTGCAGCGCTTTAATGATGCCGATATGGGCGCTCAATCTTGTTCCTCCACCTGAAAAGATGGGCACAATTTGCGTGACGTTCGCCTGTAATAAATTATTCGGTATTGCTGCCGAGGCTATCTGCATGTGCATACTCCAAACTAAGGAGGCTTTGCGCTAAGTGTTTAGTTCCAACGGAATAACAAACGCTGCGCCCCACACTATAAAAGCGTAGTTTACTCATGCATTATCAGCAAAGTATCAAGGGGGAGATAAGCGATATCTTTAGTCTAAAGTGTTGCCATATCACTACACAGTTCGCTTTTGAGTGAGTTTGCGAAGTGATTTCACGCGTCGCGACAATAAATGCAAACGCATTAGTAATACACCAGCAATAAATAAAAAGGCTCACTGCTGTTTACTAACAGAGTGAGCCTTATTCAAATGCGTCTGATGAGGCTTGAAACTAGCTAGCTAATTCTTTGGTGTTTTACCGTATGGAATATAGCTTTTAGCTTCCAATTCTTAGCCCTCATATTTTGTACTAGCTCGCCGCAAGTTTTGCCTTCATTTCGCGGCGACGGGCGTGCAGTAAAGGTTCTGTGTAACCGCTAGGCTGCTCTTTACCTTTGAAGATTAGATCGCTTGCGGCTAAGAAGCCAATTGAGCTGTCTAAATCAGGTGCCATAGGGATATACTCAGGATCCCCCGCATTTTGCTCATCCACTAAGACAGCCATACGAGCCAAAGACTCTTTTACCTGATCTACACTTACAATGCCGTGCTCTAGCCAGTTAGCGATATGCTGCGATGAAATTCGCAACGTCGCGCGGTCTTCCATCAAGCCTACATTGTTGATGTCAGGAACTTTCGAGCAGCCTACGCCTTGGTGAACCCAGCGTACAACGTAGCCTAAAATGCCCTGAACGTTATTTTCGATTTCTCGCTTAATACTCTCACGCGTCAAAGTAGAAGCATCTTCTAACAATGGAATGGTAAGTATGTCAGCAAGGCCACTAAAGTTTTCATCTAGCGACTTTTGAACGTCAAACACATTTACATCGTGATAATGAAGCGCATGCAGTGTTGCAGCAGTAGGTGAGGGAACCCAAGCAGTATTAGCGCCTGCCTTAGGGTGACCTATTTTGGCGGTCATCATATTTTGCATTTCGTCAGGTATTGGCCACATGCCCTTACCAATCTGCGCTTTGCCAGAAAGACCACAACGAAGGCCTACTGCAACGTTTGCAGTTTCATAAGCCTTAATCCACGCCATAGACTTGAGCGCGGCTTTTTCTGCGAAAGGCCCCGCAAGCATTGAGGTATGAATTTCGTCACCAGTTCTGTCTAAGAAACCCGTGTTAATGAACACGACGCGTGAAGTAGCCTCGGCAATACAAGCTTGTAGATTGATACTCGTACGGCGTTCTTCATCCATTATGCCCATTTTAAGGGTGTTAGCTGGAACATCGATAATGGCTTCGATAGCACCAAACAATGCGTTAGAGAATGCCACTTCTTCTGGCCCGTGCATTTTAGGTTTAACAATATAAATACTGCCTTCGCGGCTGTTTTTAAATTTGCTGTTTCCTAAAAGATCATGCTTTGCGATAAGTGAAGTGACTAAACCGTCCATGATCCCCTCTGGCACTTCTTCGCCGTCAAAGAGCATAGCATTGTTAGTCATAAGGTGGCCCACGTTTCTAACAAACATAAGGCTTCGACCAGAAAGTACTAGTTCGCCATCTTTTAGCTCGTCTTGTGAAGCGTGTTTAGACGGCTGGTAGCTTCTATCGTCATGCATAGCGCGAACAAGCTGCTTGCCGCCCTTTGTCATTTCAATGCTTAGCGAGCCTTTCATTAAGCCTAACCAGTTGCTATACACCAAGGTTTTGTCTTCAGCGTCAACAGCAGCAACGGAATCTTCGCAGTCCATAATGGTGGTTAATGCAGCTTCAACCAGTACGTCTTTTACGTTTGCGGCATCGCTCTCGCCAATAGGATGAGTCGGGTCTAGTTGAATTTCAAAATGCAGACCGTTGTGTGCAAATAGCAGGCTTGACGGTGCGCTAATGTCACCTTGGTATCCTTGCCATTGCTCTGTGTTTGCTAAGGTGGTTTCATCGCCGTCGACAAGAGTGATCGCCAATTTACCCGATTCAATCTTATACTCAGTAACGTCAGCGTGGCTGCCTTTCGCAAGCGGTATCATGCTATCTAGATAGTCTTTCGCTTTCGCAACTACTTTGGCGCCGCGTACGGGGTTGTAGCTTTTTCCCGCTTCTGCTCCACCTTCATTGCTGATGACATCAGTGCCGTATAGTGCGTCGTAAAGGCTTCCCCAACGGGCATTTACCGCGTTAAGTGCATAGCGAGCGTTATTGATTGGCACGACTAGCTGAGGGCCTGCCATTGTTGCTATTTCGGCGTCTACATTTTGTGTTTGTGCACTTACTTGTGACGGCTGCTCAACAAGGTAACCAATGCTTTTTAGGAAGTCGGTATATTCGTTTCCGTTTACTGGGTTACCAGCTTTATGATAATCGTCGATAGCGCGCTGAAGCTGTTCTCGCTTTTCTAATAGTGCGCGATTTTGAGGAATGAATTTTTCGAAGAGGGTTTCTGCACCTTGCCAAAAGGTGTCTTTATCTACGCCTGTGCCAGGAAGTGCCTGTTCATTAATAAAGTTATCGAGTTGTTCGGCAACCTGTAATCGGCCTCTAGTAATATATCCTTGCATAACTACCTCTATACTTTTGTCTGTTCACCCAGTGTAGTGTGTATAGAGATAGTTTTTTAATTTATGGTTTGTATTTCTGCCATATATTTTGTGAATGTTTAGCCCGCATTCATTTCGCTAGCTACATCGCTGATTAAGCGGCGCAACCAAATGTGACCTGCGTCGTGGTGAAGTAGGGCACTCCACGCCATTTTTAGCGCAATAGGTGGTATGTCGAAAGGCGGCTCTTTAATCACCACATCAGGGTCGTGTTTGAATAAACGTGCCGCTTTGCTTGGTAAGGTAGCAATAAGTTTTTGCTTTTTCGCAATCTGAAGCGCTGCATGGTAATGACGAGTAAATACGCGAATAGCACGCTGTTTTCCGATTTTTGTAAGCTCTGCGTCAACCCAACCCAATTTTTGTACTTCATTTGGATCAATACCTACACCCACGCCAAACCCAGTTTTACTCACCCAAATATGCTGGGCACTCAAATAGCCTTCTAGGTTGCATTTTTCTACTAGCGGATGGTCGGAACTCATTACGCAGCTAAAGGTGTCATACCAGATAACTTTTTGGTGAAACGACAAAGGCAGTTCTTCGAAGCGGTTAATTGCCATATCCACTTTACCTTGCTCGACATCGTGAAACGTCACGTCACTCGGCGTAATAAGATCAAGCGTAATATTGGGCGCTAAATCGGCCAGTCTTCCAACGAGTTCAAGTAACAAGGTACTCTCTGCATAGTCACTGGTCATAATGCGGAAAGTTCTGTCGCTGGTTAACGGATCGAAATCAGTCTCGGGCTGAATAGAGCTTTCCAATCGACTAAGCACATCGCGAATAATGGGTTGTAGCTCAAGCGCACGCTTGGTGGGGGTCATCCCATCGCTGGTACGAACTAAAAGCGGATCTTTAAATAGATCGCGAAGGCGCTTCAGGCCGTTACTCATTGCTGGTTGAGTAATGCTTAGCTGGTTTGCAGCTTTCGTTACACTTCCTTCGCGCAACAGCACATCTAAATAAACCAATAAATTCAGGTCGACCTTCGCTATATTCATTATTCTAATGCTCTTTTTAAACCTAATTAAACATAGCTATTATAAAGCTTTTTTATTTCAATGTCAGATAAGCGTTTAGTCTTAAATTGGCCGCCGTTATACCTATAAGGTATTGAAATATAGTTGGTATATTGTTTTTTTATGAAATTTAGAAAAATATGGCTTTTTTTGTTTTATGCAAAAAGCATAAGTGAAGTGAATGACGCGCACAAAAAAGGGCACCCGAAGGTGCCCTATAGGAAAGGTTGGGATGCTTTCCGTTTAACTCATTGCCTGTTCACGTTATACGTCAAACTGGTTCATGGTGTTATCTTCACCAGACGCTTTAAGTGCACCTTCACCAGAGAAGTACTCTTTGTGTGTATCACCTAGGTCAGAACCTGCCATCGCTTGGTGCTTAACACACGCTAGGCCTTGGCGAATTTCTTGACGCTGAACACCGCGTACATAAGCAAGCATACCTTCTTCACCGAAGTAACCTTTTGCAAGGTTGTCAGTAGACAATGCTGCAGTGTGATAAGTCGGTAGCGTGATAAGGTGGTGGAAGATACCCGCTTCGCGTGCTGCGTCAGCCTGGAAGCTCTTAATTTTTTCGTCGGCCGCAGCTGCTAGCTCGCTGTCATCATAGTCGGCAGACATAAGTTTCGCGCGGTCGTAGCCAGAAACGTCTTTACCTTCTTCACTCCAGGCATCAAATACTTGCTGACGGAAGTTAAGCGTCCAGTTGAATGATGGAGAGTTGTTATAAACCAGCTTTGCGTTTGGTACTTGTTCGCGAATAGCGTTAACCATTTCAGCAATTTGGCCAACGTGAGGTTTTTCAGTTTCAATCCAAAGCAAGTCAGCGCCGTGCTTAAGTGACGTTACGCAGTCAAGTACTACACGGTCAAAACCTGTGTTGTCTTTAAAGCGGAACAAGCCGTTTGGTAGGCGCTCAGGTTTAACCAGCTTGCCACCTTGTTTAAGCACCAAATCACCTTCAGTTAGGTCTTCAACACCCGCAACTTCGGTAGTTTTAAGGAACGCATTGTACTGAGCAGCTAAGTCGCCTTCTGATGTAGATACTGGGATCTTCTGAGTAAGACCAGCACCTAGTGAGTCAGTACGTGCAACAATTACACCTTCATCAACACCTAGTTCAAGGAATGCATAGCGTACTGCATTGATTTTCGCTAGGAAGTCTTCGTGTGGCACGGTTACTTTACCGTCTTGGTGACCACATTGCTTCGCGTCCGATACTTGGTTCTCAATTTGGATACAGCATGCACCTGCTTCAATCATTTGCTTTGCAAGTAGGTAGGTTGCTTCTTCGTTACCAAAGCCCGCATCGATATCTGCGATAATTGGAACTACGTGAGTTTCGTAATTGTCGATTTCAGCTTGAATCGCAGCTACATCACCACCGTTTTTCTTAGCGTCGTCTAGCTTGTGGAAAAGGTCGCCTAATTCACGCGCATCTGCTTGGCGAAGGAAAGTATAAAGTTCTTCGATAAGCGCAGACACTGATGTTTTTTCATGCATTGATTGGTCAGGAAGAGGACCAAATTCAGAGCGAAGTGCTGCTACCATCCAGCCTGAAAGGTAAAGGTAGCTTTTGTTAGTTGTGCCTTGATGCTTTTTAACTGAAAGCATTTTTTGTTGGCCTACGAAGCCATGCCAGCAGCCTAGTGACTGTGTGTACTGAGACGAATCTGCGTCGTATTCAGCCATGTCTTTGCGCATAATGCTTGCAGTGTAGCGAGCAATGTCTAAACCTGTTTTAAAACGGTTTTGAACCTTCATGCGTGCAGCGAATTCTGGGTTGATACCTTCCCAAGTTCCGTTTTGTGCTGCCTTTAATGTGGCGAAGTTATCAATGTCTTGTTGATATTGCGACATGAGCGTCTCTCCCGACTATAATTAAAATACTTAACGTTGTTTATGTTTACGCTGTAGGGCGTTCCCGTTGATTCCATTTCATCCTAGTGCCGGATTTGGAATAATAGAAATATATATTTTGCATTGCGGTCATTTATTTTGTGAATGGCTGGCGCCGAGAGAAGTCTAGATACTGTAAATCTTTGACACCTATGTTTGATGGTTTTAAGGCAATGGGGCAGCAGTGGGGCAAGAAGTGGTCGGTAATAAATAACTTACGTAGGTTGCAAATGCTTGCTGGTGTTGACTATTTCGTCTGTCTATTAGCTAAAAGGGTAATAGCTTTGCCGGTGTGAGCAAGGTAAATTTAGGCGTAGAGCTTCACGCTAAATAGTCTTGTCCGATACGAGGGCGCTTTTGTTTTAGCTTGTTGATATATAATATGAAAAGTGGGTGTTATGAGTAGTAGTGTATTGTCGTCAGTTGACCAAAGAACCAAGCTTGTTGGCGAAAACAGGCTTGAGCTTTTGATGTTTCAACTGGGAACGCGACACATTTTTGCCATGAACGTCTTTAAAATTAAAGAAGTTATAAACGTACCCAAGCTCAATATAATGCCGGGTTCACATCACAACCTGAAAGGGGTGATGAACTACCGAGGAAGCTCCATTCCAATTATAGACTTGCGTCAGGCAATCAAAATGCGCGGTGCAGCTACGCAAGCAACAGCGAAGAATGTCATTATCACTGAATATAACAGAAGCGTGCAGGGCTTCATTATTGGTGAAGTGAAAAACATAGTGAATACATCGTGGGGAACCATTCAACCACCCCCTAGCGGCATTGGAAAATCCAATTATTTAACCGCCATAACTCAGGTGAATGTTGAGGGTAAACAAGAGCTGGTAGAAATCATCGATGTTGAAAAAGTACTCGCGGAAATCATCGATTATGACACATCTATCTCTGAAGAAGTGCTAGATAAAGACATTGTTAACCACTTCTTAGGCAAGAAAGTGTTGATAGTAGATGACTCAAGCACAGCAAGAAAACAGATTAAAGATACGTTAGAGCAGCTAGGTATAACAATCATCGAACGTAAAAACGGCGCTGAAGCGTTAGCGCTGCTGAAGAAGTGGGCCGATGAGGGGAAGAACCCAACCGACGAAATTTTGCTAATGTTTACCGACGCAGAAATGCCAGAAATGGACGGCTATCGGCTTACTTCTGAAGTGCGTAACGATCCTCGTATGAGCAATTTATTTATAGCACTCAACACATCATTAAGCGGAAGCTTCAACGACGCCATGGTAGAAAAAGTTGGATGTGACAGGTTTATCTCCAAATTCCAGCCCGACATGCTCGTTGACGTGGCACAACAGCGCATGCGCGAATACCTCTCATCACAAAATAAGTAGTCGCTTCCTTCTTAAAAGTTGCTAATTTAATGAGATGACCAGATGGTCATCTCATGCTTGCGTTATTTTGTCCAAAAGCTTTGAGCATCTTGCCAGCCTGCTTTACACTAATGCATCTTATCGCTTTGCTAACACCATTATGATCACCAAAGAATCATTCGCGATAGTGTCGTTATTGTTGTATCTGCGGGTATCCAGGCCAGTAGGTACCTTACTTACTCAGGGAAGTTTAAATGATTAAACAATTTGTTCGCACATCACTACTAAGTTGTGCGTCTATTGCTGTTCTTGCGGGTTGTGGTATCACTGAATCTATGACCGAATCAGCAAGTGCAACCGGTACGCAAACTAAAGGTGTACCGAAAAATATAATAATGGTTGTAGCCGACGGTATGGGGCCTGCCTATACCACGGCTTATCGTAATTATGTAGATGACCCGTCAACACCGAAAATCGAACCGGTTGTGTTTGACGATATTTTAGTGGGCAATGCTTCCACGTATCCTGCGCAAGTATCTGGTTACGTTACTGATTCAGCCGCTGCTGCAACCGCTCTTGCTACTGGCGTTAAGTCATACAACGGTGCAATTGGTGTTGATGTAAATAAACAACCAGTAAACTCTGTTATGTACCATGCTAAGAGTAAAGGCATGCGTACTGGTTTGGCAGTAACGTCTCAAATTGTTCATGCGACACCTGCGTCATACATTGCGCATAACGAAAGCCGTAAGAACTACAACGAAATAGCTGAAGATTTCTTTGATGTTCGCGTGGACGGTAAGTTTGTCGCTGACGTGATGCTAGGCGGTGGAACGTCTTACTTTGAACGCGATGACAGAGATATTTTGGCGCAGTTTATTGATGCTGGCTACGAATATGCCGATTCATATAACCGTCTGGCTTCAGTGCCTGCGGGAAGTAATGTTCTCGGTCTGTTTGCTCCAGTAGCGCTGCCTGCGGTATTAGATGACAAGCGCAAAAATCGTCTTGAGTACCTAACTCAACATGCTATTAAACACTTAGAAAACGACAATGGGTTCTTTCTTCTCGTTGAAGCAAGTCAAGTAGATTGGGCTGGTCACGCAAACGATATCGCGTCTGCCATGGCTGAGATGCACGATTTAGCGCAAACCATGGAATATTTGCGAGATTATGTAAAAGCACACCCTGACACTCTTGTTATCTTGACGGCGGATCACAGCACAGGTGGCTTAACCATTGGCGCAAACGGCGACTACCGCTGGAGCCCTGAACATCTTAAGTCTATGTCAGCCTCGGTAATGACAATTGCTTTAGAGATGGCAAATGAAGAGAACCCTGGCGAATTTGTGGCGCAGAAGCTTGGCTTGTCGTTGAGTGAAGAAGAGCTTGCCACGCTAGATAGCGTATCAAACCAAGATGATGAAACTCGCTTCATGGCAGTAAAAACCTTCTTAGACACCAAAACAAACACGGGGTGGACAACAGGCGGTCACACTGGTGTAGATGTTGAAGTATTTGCTTTTGGCGCTGGTTATCAATCGCTTATGGGGCAAATTGATAACACGGATATTGCAAAAACAATATTCAGTTTTATCGATAAAAAACAGCCAGTAATAATCGATTCCGATTCAAATAAAGTATCAGAAAAGGTATCGACAAACATTGAGCTTACGTCAGACGAAGATGATGATGGCTTGTGTGACTTTAAGGAAGATTGGCGCTGTAACTAATCGCTACATTGTTTGTATAGAAATTAAAGCGCCAGCGTTTCTATAACAAGGCGCTTTATTTTTATCTGTGGTAAGCAGGAAAGAGGAACTATGAAAAACGAAATGCTGGCACTACTTCAAGATATCTATGATGAAGTTGAGCCCATGTTGGGCATGGGAAAAGTTGCCGACTACATCCCTGCGTTGGCCACAGTTAATCCACGGCAATTTGGCATTTCAATTTGCGATACAAACGGTCAAATAACGTCGATAGGCGATGCGAGCGTTCCTTTTTCTATTCAAAGTATCTCAAAAGTCTTTAATCTTGTTTTAGCTATCAATCACTACGGTGAAACCATGTGGGAGCGAGTTGGATGCGAGCCATCCGGCCTGCCGTTTAATTCTCTTGTACAGTTGGAATATGAAAACGGTATTCCCCGCAACCCCTTCATTAATGCCGGTGCGCTGGTGGTTAGTGATATGGTGCAATCTCGGTTCGCTTCCCCTTATATTGCCATGCGAGATTTCGTAAGACGCTTAAGCTGTAACGGCGATATCGTGGTAAATAAGGTGGTGGCGGAGTCTGAATACGAGCACCGCTCTCGCAATGCAGCAATGGCATATTTGATGAAAGCCTACGGAAATTTTGAAAACGAAGTGGAAGATGTGCTTCGTAATTATTTTCACAACTGTGCGCTAGAAATGAGTTGTGAGGACTTGGCGCGCTCAACGAGCTTTCTTGCTAACGCAGGTTTTTCTAATTGCGCAAATGAAAAGGTGCTAACGCCTTATCAAACCAAACAAGTGAACGCGCTTCTGGCGACTAGTGGGATGTATGACGAAGCTGGGAGCTTTGCTTTTAAAGTAGGCTTGCCGGGTAAAAGTGGCGTAGGTGGAGGCATAGTGGCTGTTGTACCAGGACGCTTTTCAATATGCGTATTTTCGCCAGCGCTTAATAGCGTGGGTAATTCTCAGCTAGGTGTGGCGGCTTTGACATCGCTAAGTGAACGCATCAATTGGTCTATTTATTAGGGGCTATTACGCTTCGCTGTATATCAAAGGTCAACAGGCCTTAGTAGCCTGTCAATTCCATAAAGCCGCTCCCTGAATGGGAGCCTTTTATTTCCACTCGCCCTTCATAATAGGGAAATAAGCTGTTATTCCATTGGCTTTCCTTGAACGGGCGAATGGATAGGTCGATATCTTTTTCTGGTATTTGAATGCGCCAAGCGGTGGGAACAGAGCGAGCTGACTCTCCCTCGTTGATTGTTTCATAGGCCGTTGGCGTAATTGATACGTTGGCTTGGTCGATAGTTTCTTTCGTGCCATTTTCCGCTATATAGCTAGCCGTTGTGAATATTTCGCTGTGTTTGCTTTTGCTATTTTTCATGTTTTCATTCATGGCGTGCATGCGAAACGCCATCAATTTACTTCCATCGTCTAAATGCAGCGAAAACCAATCCCATCCCATGGCTTCACTGTTGGCTAGGTGGCTCGTCCATTCGTGATCAAACCAGCCTTTACCCGCAACTTTTACGCTATTGCCCTCTATGTTTAACGTACCTTCCGCGTTAATGAACGGCTGGCTGTAATAGTAGGAGCGAAGGCGTTCGTCTTGTGTTTTTTTACTGTAGCCGTTATCACCCTGTTTGATGAAAGGCCCAGAGGTGTTTAGGTTAAGCGCTATTTTGACGGCGCTAACGCTTGGCGCGTCATTTAATTCTGATAAGCTGTCTGCAGAGGTAGCGGGGATTTTTTCACGTGTTTTAAGCGGATGAAGCGTGCTGCTTTGCCCGAAAGAGAAAGTTAATACGGACGGGAACATGGCTTTGCTTTCTGCACCTGTTTGGACCTCCGCCTGTGCCGCTTTCCAAACCCAATCGTCAATAACTGTCGTAAAGGGTTGTTGATTCACATAGACATTACCTACACCACCGCTTGCAAATCGTTCTTCGAAATAATGCTGTTCAGCGGTATGTAGCGAAGCATGTCCCATCCATTGCTGGCCATTGCTCCAGTTTTTTGCGATATGGTTGTTGGCGCTAACTTCAGCACTATTTTCAGCATTAGCCTTAGTGCTTTGAGGCGCGTCTAGCCCAGTATTGAAACGAAAAAGCGTATATTGAAGGCCGAACTCTTGCCCGTCTTCAGCGCTTAACACAAACGTGAGGTACCACCACTCTAACTGAAAATCGGGATGACTCATGTGATCGCGCGGTAATGCAACAGTATAGTCCCGCTGTACTGGCGTGAAGGAATAACTCGACTGCATGTTTCCAAAAAAGCCGTTTGGCGTGGAAGTTCCCAGAGTTTCGTTTTCATCTTTTGAGTTTTCAGTACATGCACTCAACGTGAAACAAATAGCTATAAGTACTAAAAAGGTGTTGGCTTTAAATCGCAAAAACGTGGTGTTGGCGCTACGTAATTGGTTTGTCATAGCTGAACTTCCTGCCTTAAATCAATTTTCGGCTTAAGTTTTCCTAAAGGTAACAACAGCACCAGTGAAACGATAAGCAGCGATAACCCCACGCTAGAGAGAATAACCTCTGCATTAAGTGAAAGCGGGTACACCCAGTTAAATGCATGCCGGTTTACTTGTTGAATAAAGACATAGGCCAAGTACACGCCAAAAGGAATGGCGAGCAAGGCTGAGATAAAACAAAGCAGCAGATATTGCGCAAACAGGGATGCTTTTACTTTAAGCTGACTAACGCCAAGGGCACGCAATACAGATAACTGCGCTGCGCTGCCTATGGTTAGTACCGTCAGCGAAACAGCGAAGGCGACGCCCGCCACCAATAGGGTGGTAATATTAAGGCCGTCGGTTAATACAAAGGTACGATCAAAGGTCTGCATAGAGGTATCTAACAGCGCTTGTCGGGTGTAAAGGGCAATTTCGCGGTGTTCCCCTAACTGTGATTTTAGCTGCTGTTCGAGGATGTCCTTTCCATAGGTGCTTTGTTTGTTGTCGCCTATCACGTTAGTCTCAATAGGCGGCTCTGGGTAAATAGCCACTACACCGGAAAAAAGTTGATCCCTGATAAGAACATCGTTTCGATTAAACGAGGGTAGAGGTACTAATATTTGCCCGTTTAGGTTACCGTAGTCAGGATAAATACCCAGTACTTTCCATTGAGGCGTCGCTGCAAATACGTTTGAGTTCGACGAACTGCTTTGTGAGCCTTGTGTTGGGTCAGTAGTTTTATCTTGTGGCGAGCTATACGCCTCGTTAGATGTATTAATCGCCGAAGAACTTGAATTCGCAGTTTTACGAAGGCGAATATTTTCTATATCTAGCGTGTGTCCTAGCTTTGCGTTAAGGGCAAACGCTAGTTGCTGATTGATGAATACCCCTTTTCCTTCTGTAAACTCACGCCACACTGTGTTGAGGTCGTTGTTTATTACATCATCGAGGACAAGCGCCTTTTTACCGCTTTTGTGAATGGGGTAGCTACTGATAGAAACGTAAGTGGGCGGGCTGTTACTGACTTCACGTGTCTCTTTATGTATCTCTTTATGTGTTTCTTCTTGAGCATGTGAGCCAATAACAGCTCCCTTGGCCTTAAGTAAAGGAGTTAAAGCAAGCGGAGGTAACGATTTGGTAGATAACGTTTCGATACGACTAAGGGGCGCGTCGGTGTACAGATAGAAGGGCGCGTAAAGCCTTTGGGTTAACCATTGTTCAGTGGCGTCTCTAAAGCTGTCCGTCATGGAATTCATACCAATATTTGCGGTTAGCGCGATAAAGAATGCACAAACGGCAAGACGGGTTTTGCTAGACAGTAAATGCATATTAGCAATGACGTAGTGGAATACGGGCCACTGTCTTGGTACAAATCTAGTCAGTAGCTTAGACAAAATAGGTAACCAAAGAAGAATAAGCGCGCAGCTGGTAAGGAGTAACAGTGCAACAAAGAAAAGTGCTGAAGCCGTAGAAGACACTAACCCCTCAGCGATAAATAACAGTAGTAGGGCACATAATGAGATAAGACCTACGGCAAACTGGCGTAACGCGTTTTCTTTTTTGACTGGCGCTACGGTAAGGGCATTCGAAAGCTTAACTATAGAAACTAACGAAAAAACAACTAGAGATATAAAGGTCGTTGTTAATGCGAAGCCGAAGGTGAAAAGCAGATTAACGTCTGGGTTAACAAATACGGCGTTAAACAATGACGTAAATGTACCGTTTATCACAGGTGACAACCATGACGCCGCTTGAAAACCGATGAACATGCCAATTGGAATACTTATTACGCAGTAAACAAGCAACTCGGTGAATAGGGCAATGCTTAAAATTCGCTGAGATATGCCCAGCTGCCGTAAACGAATGATATTGGGTAGCCGCGTGCGGTACATCAAGTTTAGCGCGTTAAGTACTATAAAAAGCGCCACAACGCCCATCAGTCCACTCATCGCCCAAAGATTTAGTCTAAAACTATCTGGCAACGAACCGGTGTCATTGTCTGTATTGCTAGTGGTTTGCTTTACAGGTATTCCAAGTAGGGTTTCTATTTGGGTTAAATGCTGATGTGATAGCGGTGAAAGTGCAATAAACCCGGAAAGTGGGACGTAAGCTTTCTGTTGCTTTGCTTGTTTCTCTTGCGCGCGTTTAGCACTGTCAGGAATAACAGGCTTAACAGGTTCATCATTCTCAATCGTTACCCCGCCTCTGTAAAACTCATCGATAGAGATCAAAATTGTATTTTGCGGAGCAAAGCTGCTCACATAAGCGCTTACCGTTGCAGGCCAATAGGGACTTGGCGCGGATTTTCTATCGATTTCATTGAGCGTGTCGTGACAGGCCAGTTTTGCGTTCGTTAAGGGGTGAATAAGCCCATTTACAGCGAAGTCGCCCCCAGAATTTGAGCGCAATTCGCGTCCCGCTGGCGTCTGCTGGTTTTCCATTTCACTAAAATTCTTCGCATTTTGCGATAAATAGGAAAGCGAAAGAGCGCTATCGTTTTGGGCAGGCGCTTCAAAACCTCTCTTTCTAAATGCACTTCCTAAAAGAGGCTGAGTATCAACACCAAGTAATGTGAGAGTTGTTGTGGGATTGCTGGCATTGCACGATAGGCTGAGGTCTCGTTCAGCTATCGCAACAAGCTGGGTAAACCCCTGCTTGCGAAGCGTGGCATAATCGCTTTGTGTAAAGCGATCTCTGCTGTCTGCTGGGGTGATGATACTGCCCAAGGTAAGCCCTTGCTTCGACTGTAATAGTTCACCTTGTGTGGCGCCTTCGTTTATAAGCAAAACGGTAACCAAGCCAGCATTGGCCAGTATAATTGCGGCCATAATGAGCAATGGCTCCCACGGCCTGTGCCTTGCCATTGCAAGTAAGCTAGAAAGTGTTAACAGTAGAGTGCGTAGCACGTTATTTTCCTACTTGCTGTTTTCGGTGTCTTTTTCACAGGGCGCATATCACTAACGTTTTTCACCTGTAATTAGCTTGCTGCTACTGGTGAAGACAAGGTTTGCTCTGGACTTTCACAATTCACACTCTCTAATACCCCTTTGTGTAGTCGCAAAGCGGCGTCTGCTTTTACCGCGACGTCTTGGCTATGGGTAACCACAACAAGAGAAGTATTGGCCTCTTTACAGGTTTTAAAGAGTAAGTCAGACACGGTTTCGCTGGTGGTCTCGTCTAAATTGCCGGTGGGTTCGTCGGCCAAGATAAGCGAGGGGCGATGTACAAGCGCTCTTGCAATGGCACAGCGCTGCTGTTCACCGCCAGATAACTGACTTAGCGGCTTTTGCGCTAGGGGTAATATCCCTAGCTGCTCCATTAACGCTAATTGGTAGTCGTTATCTACATTACCTTTTAGCCTTGCAGTAAAGGCAATGTTGTCCCACGCATTAAAGCAGTCGAATAGATTGAAGCTTTGAAACACAATACCTAAATGCTGTTTGCGAAAACTATCAATATCCTTCGCTTTAAATGTATTATCGAGTTTGCTATTGCCAGTAATCGACAATCCATTTACCGAAATACCTCCTCCGTCGGGCGTCTCAAATCCAGCAATAAGCGACAGCAAGGTAGATTTACCGCAGCCAGAAGCCCCCTGAATACTCACCGATTCACCTGTCTTTACGGTAAGGTTAAGGTTGTTGATGAGCGGAGCCCCTGTCTTTGAAAAAGATTTCTTTAAGTCTTTTATTGTCAGCATAATTCGCCGTTTTGTATTGAACCGTCTTATTGTGAACATGAAGGAGCGAGAATGCATGCAATAGGCAATATTCAGCGCTTGTGGCGTAATGCTAGAGGTGCTATGCGCGCCTTCAATTAGCGCCAACATGTTCTAATAGAATGGGTTATTTTTATCATTGAGAGTATACGTAATACTCACGCTTTTTGGTTAAAAGCGGTGTGGGAATTTGATGGCTAGTATTCTTCTGCGTTTCAGGAAATTGCTTTAGTAGCCTAAATTACAAAATATGTAATAGCTTCAGTCGTAGGGAAGGGCATGTTAAAGGGGCGTTAAGCCCCTTATCGATTATCTTTTTACTGATTAATAAAGTTATCGAGTTCTTCGCCAGTAATTTTTTTGATTTGAGCGAATAAATACCAGAGCGCTGCAATAAGCAAAATCATGCTCGGGATCACAATGACTGGATAGCTAAGCGCAGTCATTCGGCCAAGCTCTTCAGTGTAGGCCGTAGTGCCTGGCTCACTGACCAAAATCATTTTAGCTAAAATATAGTTAAGTGCAGAAGAGAGGAAAAACGAACTGGCTACGATGTAAGAGCTAACCGCGACTTTCTTTTTAAACTCGCTCTGTTTTCCTTTCGCATCAAGAACTTGGTTTAGGTGTGGCCAGTTTATGATTTGGTCGTTCAAAATAAGCATTTTGACCAAGGGTTTATTAGAGTATTGGGTTACCAGTACAGCAATACCGATAATGCCTGGGATAGCGGCTTCTTTTATCGCAATATACTCTGCGGGCAGTTTAAGTAAGCTAAACCCGCCGGTAAGTAGTACGCTGATAATGCCTAAAATGGAAAAGCCGTTGACCTTTCCCGACTCTTTTAAATCCCATAGGCCATAACCAATAGGAAAGCTGAGTGCCGCCACAATGCTCCACGCAGGGCCTAGGTAATCTTCCGAACTTGCATAGCTCATTAGCACCACAGGAATAACAATGTTAAACGCGAGGTTGCCGAAAAAGCCTTGGTTTTTTTGTGTAGGTTCTTGTACTGCTGACATATCTAATTACAACGTCTTATCTTGAGGCTAATTATACGTAAACTAATTAGCGTGCCCAGTGCCATGCGGCAAATAAGCCACCAATAAAGCCAAACAGATGATATTCAAAGGAAATAAATTTGGATGTGGGAAGTACACCAACCAGCATTCCTCCGTATAGCGCTGCAACTACTAGTGAAATAAGCAAATACCGCACTTTGTTACTTCTAAACCCTGCTAGCACGAGGAAGCCGAAGTAGCCATATACCATGCCGCTCGCACCAATATGCGTAGCGCTTCTACCGAACAGCCACACGCCCAATCCACCTATAAGCAGTGCGCTCAGCGTAGCGATAAGAAACGTGCGTTTTCCCCACTGCATAGTAAGCCACATGAACAGCAAAAGAGGCACCAAGTTAGCCATCAAATGCGTGGGTGTACCATGAAGGAAAGGGGCTGTGAATATATATGGCAAGGTTGACAGTGTGCGAGGCACTACACCAAACTGATTAAGTGCATTACCGGTAAGTAAGTTTGCTACTTCTATTACGATTAACAATGCACCTAGCGTCAGTAGAACGCGAATTTGGAAAGAAAGCGGCTTCATCGAACGCCCCTAAAGTAGATTACAAAATAATATGAGGAAGGTAGCGAGAGAGATCTTGGGTAATAGCAGATGCATCTTCTCTTACTGAAATACCTGCTGGCATGTCATCTACCAACCAACTACCTATGAGTGTATGGTTACCTTCAAAAACGGGTAAAGGTTCAAATGCTTGAACAATATAGCCTTCTTCGCCGTAAGGACCATCGCTAAGCCTATTCTCAATCCCACCTTCAATGATAGAAACATTCGCGCCCTCCCTAGAAAACAGAGGCTTTTTAATCCACTTTCCTGATAGTGTGTTTGTGTTTATTTCATCTGAAAAATAAGCGGGAAGCAGGTTAGGGTGGCCTTCAAATTTCTTCCAAAGCTGAGGAAGCAAGGCTTTATTGGAAATTATCGATTTCCATGGGGGCTCTATCCAATTAACCTGGGCATCTTCTAACACATCGCCAAACTCTTCGCGCAGCATAAACTCCCAAGGATAAAGCTTGAAGCAGTCGGTAATTGGCGCGTCTTGAAGATCGGTAAAAACGCCCGTGTCCGCCAACCCAATGTCTTCAATAAAAACGAAGTCAGCTAAAAGCCCGGCCTCTGTAGCGCAGTCTTGTAGGTACTGCACTGTTCCGCGGTCTTCTACGGTATCTTTACAACACGCCATGTGCAGTTGATTAATGTTGTAGTGCAATGCTATTTCGCGAAAGCGATGAACTAGTTTTTCTTGCAAGCTATTGAACTGATCAGCGTGCAGGGCTAGTTTGCCGGCATCCACATTTTGTGAAAGCCAAAGCCATTGCCAAAAGCCAGATTCATACAAGCTGGTGGGCGTATCTGCATTGTTTTCTAGCAGCTTAGCTGGCCCTTTGCCGCTGTAGACAAGGTCAAGGCGTGAATACAAACTGGGGGCTCTTTCCTGCCAGCTGTTTCTTACTAAGTCCCAATGTTGCTCTGGGATTCGAAAACGAGTAAGTAATTCCTCACTATTAACCACATCTTCGGTCACTGCCAAGCACATTTGATGTAGCTCGGCTGTGGGGTCTTCAATGTCGTTTTCAATTTGCGCTAGCGTGAATTGGTAGTAGGCACTTTCATCCCAATACGGCTCGCCATACATGGTGTGGAAATGAAAACCAAACTCGTTAGCCAACTGCTGCCAGCCCTTGCGAGGCTGGCAAGGCATTCTAAACATAGTTATCCGCCCCAGCCGCCTTTACGGCTGCTGCTACCCCAAGACGATTTTGCACGAACGCTGCTACCAAACCCGCCTCGTTTCATTGTACGGTTCACGGTAGGCTTAGGCTTATAAACGTCTTTGTTTACGCGATATTTTCTTTTGCGAATGTCGCCGTCGAATACATAGCCGTCTGCCGTTATCCAGCGTGAACGAAACGGTGAATTATATGAATAGGAAGTATATAAGGGCTGTGAGTAATAGCGATTTGGCGATAGTAGAGAGCTCACCATGTAGCCTGCCATGAACGGCATGAAAAAGCTGCCGCTACTATTATTCACATATTGGCACTGGTTAGGGCCAAATTCATGTTCGCAGTCGTACTCAGAGCTAAAGCGCGGACTGGTGCGCATGGCCTCGTCGACAGCTGTCTGGTAGGCAGCTTCACAACGCTCTACTGCATCAGGAAAATCCTGTTTACAGTCTTCTAGTGAGGTGTAAATGGTGGCGTCTTCTTTTTCGCCGCCACAACCACTTAAAATAACGCTGGCCACACCCAATGCTAAAGGCTTCACGCTAAAACCTTTGCGCATGCGACCAAGGTCAATATGTTTGGTGCGTTTTAATGCGGGCTTTTCACCTTGCACGCTATCAACAACATCAAGCTGAGTGTTTCGTTTATCAGTCATCGCTGCCCCCTTAATAGGTCATGCAAGCGGCATTGAGTAAGCCTACGGCAATAGACATGCTGGCAAGCATAACACCCGCAGAAACTTCGTTATTGTTTATGCGCTCAGCGATTTTCGGCATAAAGCTAAAACGCAAAATGGCAAACGCTAGGGATTGTGCAATCACAGCAACAAGCGCCCAAATAGCAAAATCTATTACAGCAACCGAGTTTGAAGCTGCGCTGCCAAGGGCGATAGCAAAACCGATTATAGCACCACCAAAACCGATGGCAGCGGCAACGTTTTTCTCTTCTTTTACCAGCTTCCATTCATCGTGAGGTGTGACCAATGCGTACACCAATTTGAAGATAAACAAAAAAACAATCGACAAGCCGAAGTAAAGCGCAAAGTTATCAAGGCCAGCCAAAGATTGCATGATCGTATCCATAGTTATTCCCTTTTTATTAACCGTTTATAGTGATATCTGCAGGTTCAACATCAAACCCCGTTGAAATCACCAAACATCTATCTAAATTATTACCTACTTGCTTTTCTTCACCCACAACAAGCAGGGTTTCAACTCTATCGTTACTGATTGGGCGTTCATACAGCATCATAAACTGATCAGTGGTACTCACATCACCATCTTCTTCATAGGTAGTTTCAGTGACGGCAACAGGCGGTGACTCATCGCCCACTGCCCCCCACACGCGGGTATAGACCTTACCGTCAAGCTCATAGGTGGGCTGGCTGATAACGTTTTTCAAGCATTCGTTCCACTGAGCAGTATTACCAATGGTTTTCGTTTCATAAAAGTGCCACAGCTTAACATCGGTAATGTGATTCTCAGACAAGCCGCCGTCGGTGACCACCTGTAAAAATCCATCGTCGTCGGTGTAAAAGCGAAGCAGAGTGCCACCTGTATCTAAGGGCGCTTCACCTACCGCTTGAATTAATTGAGAACGGGCTGCGCCTTCAATAGTGAGCTCCGGTTCTAATAGCGAAAGTTTCAAGTTATCTAACTCGAAAGAGCCACCTAAATAAAGCCCCATTATTTCTGGCGACTTAGGTTTTTTAGGTTCTGATTTTTTAAATAGTTTACTAAACATGTTTACGCCTCTTAATCAGCGTCTAGAGAAGACCAGTTAATTGCATTAATGCGGCGCTCAGCAATATAAAACAAGGTGTCTCCCGGGTTTAACGTAACGTCCAACGGTGGGTTTACCACCATTTCTTTCACAAGACCATTTGGCGCATAACCAATAAAGATGGCATCGTGTTTACGTTTCAAGTTAATAAATAACTTAGCAACAGAAATGGCGTGGCTACTTTCTGGTATTTTTACTGAAAATTGCGCTTGGCCCTCTTCAATACTCAGCAAGTCGTGATGAAGCATACTAGAACCAGGATCAAAAGCGGCTTTAACTAACATTTCTATTGCCACGCTGGGTGTACACTCCACTTTAGGACAGTGATCCTGAAGTAAGCTGACTAGGCTATCATCATCAAAATAGGCCACCTGATGTGCATCAGGATTACGCTTAGTACAATACAGCGCGGTAGTCATGGTGACATCGTCTTGTGGGTTATCGATAAGAATAGTTCGGGCGGTGGACACGCAGGCGCGATCCATATCTTCGTCTTTGTTAAACGAATCTACCTTCACGAACTCAATCACGCCAGGCATGGGGTTAGTGATATCGGCCTTCACACACAGCACAATATCAGGGCGCTCTGGCATGGCATCGCGTTCTTGAAGTATTAAATCAAGCAGTAGCATAGTACGCTGCTCATTCCACCCAATTACTAAGATATGTTCATCTAGCATCAAGCTATTCATACCCAACAATCCTTTCTTCCACGTTAATGAAACCCAAGCTGCAATCCGGCCAATTACCATGGCGAAGATACTCAAACCAAGCGGTATGACGTAAAGCGCTACAACCAGTTTTCCCGCTGGCGTGACGGGAGATAAATCACCATAGCCCACTGTAGAGGCGGTGACCGCCAGCCAGTAAATAAAGTCGGCGTTGGTAATTAAATCGTGCTCGTCTGCAGCGTAAAGTAGCCAATAGCTTGTTACTGCGTAAAAGGCGGTGGCACCGACAATAGTGTACCAGCGTGATTCTGCAAAATATTGCAGCATGATTTTTCGCAGTTTTATCCATGGAGACATAAAAGAAACAGCCCTTGTTATGCGTGCCCTTACTCTGCCTTGAAGTACTTGATTTGTCTAGGTTAGCGCTTTACTTAACGGTAATTTACGCAGGAAATTATTGTAACAAGAATTAAAAATGGGAGCGCGTAGCTCCCATTTTTCTAACTTACTTGCCTAGAATTCGCGCTAGCTCGTCATCGGCCGAGGTTTTACCACCTTTAATGCCCGCTTCGGCTAGACGTTTTTCTAGATCGCTGCTCGATTCATTATTTGCTAACTCTTCTGCAGCTTGTAGTTCAGCATTGCGCATCTTTTGCTTATCTTGAATACGTGACAGTGACTCTGTCGCCGTTTTCATTTTGCTATTCGCACCCATGTGGCGTGAAGAAACCGCTACTTGCGCCTTCTGAACGCTTTCAGTGGCTTTTACCATATCCACTTGCTGCTCTAAGCGACGTAAATTCGCTTTCGCCTGTTGGATATTTTGTGCCAGCTGCTTTTCTGACTGCTGGAACTGATCAAGATATGTTTGTTCTTGGTCTCGTTCTTCTTTAAGTTCAGACACCTTTTGCGCACAGTCTAGCGCGAGTTGGCGGTCGCTATCGATGGCTTTGCGCGCGTGAGCTTCGTATTCCGCAATTGACGAATTGAAGCTATCCACTTTTTGCTGAGAAAGTTTACACTTTGCCAAGATTTGGGTACGTGCATGGTCTGACTTACGCAATTCTTCTTTGGCTTCTCTAATTTCTTGTTCCAGAATTCGAATAGCCTGACTGTCTACGACAGATTGAGCAGCTTCGGTTGCACCACCTTTTACTGCAGTTACTAATTTTTTCCACACTGACATTCGCTTCTCCTTAGAAGTAAATTTTAGTTAAGGTGTGTTTCGTAGGCATCTAAGAAAGATGCAACATTCTGAAACAGGGTTTCCACTTCAATAACGATACTTTCGGCTTTTGACTGGGCACTTAGCGCACCAAAGGCAGTGTAGTACTCTTCACCACCAATGTTTGAAATGCCTACCGTGGTCAAAGGGAACACCATATGAGTAGACAATATTTCATGATCTAGCGCTGGCTTATCTTTTACTTCCGACGCTGCAAACAAAAGACTCTCTACTAAGATCTGCTCTCCGCTGATAGCAAGCCAGGCATCTATGCCGTCTTGATTAGCAATAAGTAAGCAGTTTTCCTCACGTGTTACCACAAAGTCATCATGCTCTTTAAATAAGGCTTCGATGCTTTCCAGTTCCCAGCTCATACCTTTCTCCTTTAATTATTGAAGCGATAGTTGTGAAAATGAATGTCGTGTAAGTGGTGTGTTATACAACTGCACTTTATTAAAAACAGATACTTTGCTGTATTAACCACCGAAGTTACTGTAACGACTATTTTCATCTTCGCCAATATCTAGACTTGCAGTGTAGACCTGTTGTGCCATAATCGTCAACATTAAATACATGCTATAAGTGTAAAAAAGTGTGTTTTTGTAAAATATATATCACATTTGTGTGGTTTTTGGAGGCTGTGTGAACACTGGAAATACGCAAGGTGCTAAAAATGCGTGGCGGCAAACGGTAGCAAGAGTCGTGAAATCTGAGATGTCTGTGCGCGGCGTAAAATATCAAGCGTTAAGCCAAAGGCTGGAAGAGATTGGCGTGGAGCAAAGCGCAGATAATCTTAGAAATAAGGTAAATAAAGGTATTATGGGCGCCGATTTACTTCTGCAGATTTTGTACGTGTTGAAGGCGCGTCCATTAGATGCGGCGCTTTTAGAGGAAATCTTAACTGATCTTCAGCAATAAACAGCGTAAAATACCGCCGTTCATAAGATATCGATATTCAACTAACCTGTCGCGCAGAGGAATCGAAGCTTCGTAATAACGTTGCGATGAGTGAAGGTAGGCAGGGAAAATAAGCAGATAAAAAAATACCCAGCAAGTGCTGGGTACGAATGATAAGGAATGTTTATGGGAGAACATCATCACTATCTGCAGGTATCTTAACCGTTTAAGGAGTTAAGTGCTATTTAATAAATTGAATTGTACGTATATTGTTCAATATAAAGTTATTTTATAATATACGTTATTTTTTAAGTTTTTGATAAGTAAGATTTTTTGTTTTTGTTTTGACTTTGGTTTAATCTATAAATCTATTTTTATTAGCCTTTAGTTGCAACTTAAATAGCACTTAATATTCTACTTTTGTCTAACTTTTATGCCGTAATTTAGTCGTATTTATGAAACTATCAGATTTTAGCTTCGAGCTACCCGAAAAACTTATCGCCAAATACCCAACTCAGCAACGTACAGCGAGTCGCTTGTTACATTTAGATGGGAAGACTGGCAATGTAGCGCACACGATGTTCGCTGACATGCTGAAATTTGTAGAGCCAGGCGACCTCTTGGTGTTCAACAATACGCGGGTTATTCCTGCACGTTTACTGGGCAAAAAGGAAACGGGTGGTCAGGTTGAGGTGCTGATCGAGCGCATCACATCAGACAATACAGCGTTAGCGCATGTTCGCGCGAGCAAGGCGCCTAAGCCTGGATCTAAGCTGATTCTTGAAGAAAAAGTGAATGTTACGGTGACAGGGCGAGACGATGCGCTATTTATTTTACAGTTTGACCACGATGAGACCGTATTAACGCTGCTAGAAGCCCATGGTCACATGCCGCTACCTCCTTACATCGACCGTCCTGATGAAAGTTCAGACAAAGAGCGCTATCAAACCGTTTACAATCAAAAGCCGGGCGCGGTTGCGGCGCCTACTGCAGGGCTACACTTTGACGATGCAATACTGGCTGCGTTAAAAGAAAAAGGCGTGAATTTGGCCTTTGTAACTTTGCACGTTGGCGCGGGTACGTTCCAGCCTGTGCGCGTTGACAATATTCAAGAACACAAGATGCACGCAGAGTTCGCCGAAGTACCGCAAGACGTGGTTGACGCTGTTCTAACCACAAAGGCCAACGGTAAACGCGTTATTGCAGTGGGTACAACCTCTGTACGCTCTTTGGAGTCAGCGGCAAAGGCAAGTGCAGAGCGCGGTGACGAGGAAGTTATTGCGCCATTTAACGAAGATACTGAGATTTTTATCTACCCTGGTTTTGAGTTTAAAGTGGTAGACGCAATGTTCACCAATTTTCACCTTCCAGAGTCCACGCTAATGATGTTAATTAGCGCATTTGCTGGCAAAGAGAATGTCATGAAGGCGTATCAAGAAGCGATAGAGAAAGAATATCGATTCTTTAGCTATGGAGATTCTATGTTTATTGAACGCGCCTAAGCACATTCGCCCAAGGACATTAGGCGTTTAAATCGGTGTTTTGCAGGCCTTTCTAGCTTAGTTACAGATAAACATAGATACGGGGCATGATCTCAGCCGAATTACTGGTATAATCGCCGCCAATTTATTTTTATACCCAGCGCAAAAGCGCACCAAAGTGGGAATGCTTTCACATGCAATTTGAGTTGTTAAAAACCGAAGGCCGAGCACGACGCGGTCGTTTGGTGTTTGAACGCGGTGTTGTAGAAACCCCAGCGTTCATGCCCGTAGGTACATACGGTACCGTTAAGGGAATGACCCCTGAAGAATTAAAAGACAGCGGTGCACACATCTGTCTTGGAAACACGTTTCACCTGATGCTTCGTCCTGGTACAGGCATTATTCGCCAGCATGGCGACCTGCACGACTTCATGAATTGGGACAAGCCAATCCTTACGGATTCGGGTGGCTTCCAAGTGTTTAGCTTGGGTGATTTGCGTAAAATTACCGAAGAAGGTGTAACATTCCGCTCTCCGATAAACGGCGAAAAGATTTTACTTACGCCTGAAAAATCGATGGAAGTTCAGCGCGATTTGGGCTCTGACATCGTGATGATTTTTGATGAGTGCACGCCGTACCCCGCTACTGAACAAGAAGCGCGCGTTTCAATGGAAATGTCGCTACGTTGGGCCAAACGTAGTAAAGAAGCCCATGGCGATAACCCAGCAGCACTGTTTGGTATCATTCAAGGCGGTATGTACGAAGGTCTGCGCGACGTTTCACTTGCTGGCCTTGAAGCTATTGGCTTCGACGGTTACGCCATTGGTGGTCTTTCAGTAGGTGAGCCGAAAGAAGATATGATCCGCATTATCGATCATACCGCGCCTAAAATTCCGGAAGATAAACCTCGCTATTTAATGGGCGTGGGTAAACCTGAAGATTTGGTAGAGTCTGTGCGTCGCGGCATCGATATGTTTGACTGTGTAATGCCAACGCGTAACGCCCGAAACGGTCACCTGTTTGTGACTGAAGGCGTAGTGAAGATTCGCAATGCGAAACACAGAAACGACACCTCGCCATTAGATGAGAATTGTGATTGCTACACTTGTAAAAACTATTCTCGCTCTTATCTACATCATTTGGACAAGTGTAACGAAATCCTGGGTGCGCGCTTAAACACCATCCATAACCTTCGCTACTATCAGCGTGTGATGCAGGGTCTTCGCGATGCGATTGACGCAGGTACGCTTGATGAGTTTGTACAAGAATTTTATGAACAAAAAGGGTTGCCGGTTCCGGCACTATAACAACGATAATATTTGGGGAATTTTATGAGCCTATTTATCTCTAACGCTTACGCACAGTCTGCTGGTGCGCCGCAAGGTGGCGGCATGGAAATGATCATCATGCTAGCTGTATTTGGTTTAATCTTTTACTTCTTGCTTTACCGTCCACAGGCTAAGCGTGTAAAAGAGCATAAAAACCTAGTATCGTCACTTAGCAAAGGCGATGAAGTGTTAACACAAGGTGGTTTGGTAGGAAAAATCACTAAAGTGTCAGAAGAAAAAGACTTCATTGAAGTTGCACTTAACGATTCAAACAACATCGTTGTTCAGAAGTCTTCAGTAACTGCTGTGCTGCCTAAAGGCACGATGAAGTCACTGTAAGTAACAAAAGCCGGGGCCGGGACGCTTCCCGGTACTGGCACGAAAGGATTATCCAGTGCTAAACAAAAACTCTATTTGGAAAGTACTGAGTGCACTCATTGTGGTTGCAATGTGTGCACTTTATGCGCTTCCTAACATTTACGGTGAAGATCACGCCGTACAAATCTCAGCAGGCCGTGACGCTGTGGTAACTGACGCCACTGTGGAACAAGTAAAAGCCGCGCTAAGTGAAAAGAATATCTCTCCAAAACGTGTTGAGTTTGAGAACGAACAAATATTAGTTCGCGTTTCGGATTCTGACACCCAGCTTGTAACGCGCGAAACGCTTGAAAAGGCGCTTGGTGATGACTACTACGTGGCTATGAACCTTGCCCCTGACACGCCAGAATGGCTTGAAGGCCTAGGTGGCGCGCCAATGAAGCTAGGTCTTGACCTTCGCGGTGGTGTTCACTTCTTGATGGAAGTGGATATGACCGAAGTGATTGCTAAGTCGCTCGAAGACGCAGAGGGTGGTTTCCGTACTTCACTGCGTGAAGAAGGCATTCGTTATCGCGGTGTAAAACAGGTTGACGATCATATCGACATTACGTTCCGTGATGAAGATGCGCTAGACAAGGCAGAGTTCTTTTTGCGCAACCAAAGTCGCGACCTAACCTTTAACCAGGTGGACGACTTAACACTTCGCGCTATTTTTGCTGAAAGCAAGCTTCAGGAAATTCGCGACAACGCGGTTAAGCAAAACATTACCATTATTCGCAACCGTGTAAACCAACTTGGTGTGGCTGAGCCGCTTGTACAAAAGCAAGGTGCTGATCGCATTGTTGTGCAGCTTCCAGGTATTCAAGACACCGCCCGTGCGAAAGAGATTCTTAATGCCACAGCAACACTAGAATTTCGCATGGTAGATCAGAAGAACGATATCCGTGATGCATTGAACGGCCGCGTTCCTCCTGGCTCTCAAGTGATTGAAGATCAGCAAGGCATTCCTCAGCTTCTTGAAAAGCGTATTATGCTTACCGGTAGCCATATTATTGATGCGAATAGCGGTGTTGATGAGTACGGACTTCCGAACGTAAACATCTCGCTTGATTCTGAAGGCGGTAATAAGATGTCTCGCTCAACTCGTGGGAACATTGGTAAACCAATGGCTACGGTGTTTATCGAATACAAGTCGACTGGCGAACGTAACAAAGACGGCAAGCTAGTGTTTGAAAAACACGAGCAAGTAATCTCGGTTGCGACTATTCGTGCGCAGCTGGGTAGCAAGTTCCAAATCACAGGTCTTGATTCACCGAAAGAAGCCCGTGACTTAGCGTTGCTACTTCGCGCAGGTGCACTGATTGCGCCAATTCAAATTGTTGAAGAGCGTACGGTTGGACCAAGCTTGGGTAAAGAAAACATTGAGCTGGGCATGCAGGCTATTATGTATGGTCTGGCAGCGGTACTTGTTTTCATGTTGATTTACTACAAAGCGTTTGGTGTGGTAGCGAACATCGCTCTGATTACAAACCTAGTTATGATTGTGGGCATTATGTCGATGATCCCTGGTGCAACGCTTACGCTACCGGGTATGGCAGGTATTGTACTGACCGTTGGTATGGCGGTAGATGCAAACGTGCTTATCTTTGAGCGTATACGAGAAGAGATACGTGATGGCCGCAGCCCACAGCATGCCATTCATCAGGGTTACGACAGTGCTTTTTCTACCATTCTAGATGCTAACATTACTACCTTCATTGCAGGCTTAATCCTGTTTGCCGTGGGCACAGGCCCAATTAAAGGCTTCTCGATTACACTGATGATTGGTATAGCAACCTCGATGTTTACCGCAATCCTAGTTACGCGCGTTATTGTTAACGCAGTATGGGGCGGTCGACGCGTAGAGAAATTGGCGATTTAAGGAAGTAACATGCAACTATTAAAACTATCCGATACCGTCAATTTTATGCGCCTTCGCATTCCTGCGATGGTGTTATCAACGGTACTCATTTTAGGTTCGTTCGTGTCGCTAGGCGTTAATAGCCTTAACTGGGGGCTAGACTTCACTGGCGGTACGCTAATTGAAGTTGGCTATGAGGACGCTGCTAACTTAGAAGGCATTCGCGCCCAGCTAAACGAAGCGAATTTTGAAGATGCCATAGTACAAAACTTTGGAAGCAGCCAAGATGTACTTATCCGCATTGCTCCTCGTGATGGCGTTAAAGCCGTGACTATTGGTGAACAGGTACTAGCAGCCTTGCGCGCTGACGGTACTGAGGTTGATATGCGTCGTATCGAGTTCGTAGGTCCTAACGTAGGTGAAGAGCTTACCGAGCAGGGCGGCCTTGCGATGCTAGTTGCACTCTTGTGTATTCTGGTTTATGTCGCGATGCGATTTGAATGGCGATTCGCCCTAGGGTCAGTGTCGGCACTAGCTCACGACGTTATACTTACGCTAGGTTTGTTTTCGGTACTTCAAATCGAATTTGACCTTACAGTACTTGCAGCGGTACTAGCGGTAATTGGTTATTCACTTAACGATACCATCGTTGTGTGTGACCGTATTCGTGAGAACTTCCGCAAAATTCGTAAAGGTGAGCCTGTTGAGATTATCAATATCTCGCTAACGCAAACCCTAAACCGTACTATTATCACCTCATTAACCACGGTGTTGGTATTGGTTGCATTATTCTACAAGGGTGGTGCGCTTATTCACGGATTTGCCACCGCCTTGTTGTTCGGTGTAGTGGTTGGTACTTACTCATCGGTGTATATCGCAAGTTCAGTGGCACTTGCATTGGGTATTAGCAAAGAAGACCTAATGCCACCACAAGTGGAAAAGGAAGGCGCAGATTTAGATCCTATGCCTTAGTTTTACACGCTTGAAACGTACAAAAACCGCATCTACGATGCGGTTTTTTTTATGCTTTATAAAAAGTGGAATTTACTATTGATTGGGGGCTAATGCTTGTTTCAGATCATCTTTATATCGCCTGGAAAGCGCTACTGATTGACCGTTATTGAGCATTATTGTTCCATCCCCTGTTTCTTCATAACTTATAGACACAATGGCAGGTATTCGCACTGCGTGCGACCGGTGCACTCGCATAAAGCCTTGATGCGCTCCTTCTTCACAAAACCGGCCAAGGGTATAACGCAAGGGGTAAACGCCCACGTGAGTATGAAGGTTAATGTAGTTTCCTGAGGCTTCTACTCGCTGTATGTCAGCGACTTGAACCAAAAACTCTTTATTGAGCTTTTTCACCAATAAATAGTCAGGTAAGGTGTTGGCCACGTTGTCATTCGTTATCTGTGATGTGTCGCGTGTAATAGGTGATGCTTCACCAATTAAGCGTTGATAGCCAAACCGTGCAATATAGTAAAAAGTAATCAGAGTAATATAGCCCCATACATCCTTTCGATATTCGTAGATGAACTCATTGAGCCATATCCCAAAGTCATAATTGCGTTCAGAGAATAAATAGACGAGCTTTCGAAATGCTACCATTAATGATACATGGGCTACTGAAAATAAACTGGCGAAGGCAAAATGCCATCCAAGCCATGTCGCTCCCACTTTTACTTTCTGATCGAGTGTACGTATAGCGACAATTAATGGGATGACGAGCAAAGCGGTACTCAAAGCACTCGAGTATTCCCAAACGTACGGCTCCCAAAGTGCTACGCTGTTATTGTCGCTTCGAGAAAATTCAGTCCAACTAGACGCAGCATTGATTGAATTGTTTATAAACAAATAGGCTGTAAGCAAAACAAATGCAGCGTATTTATGTTTTGATTCAGAATCCCTAAGAAACTGACTCCATTTTTCATCCCAGTTATTCACCGCTTAACCCTTTTTCCCTTAATTCTCGTCACTTAGGCGTTTGCTGTCAGACGTCTATCACATTAGATGCAACATGCTAGTTAAGCACTATTGAATAGGAGTGAGGACATTGACGCAAGCATATGTTGATCAGGAAGCAACGTTTGTTAACAGAACTTCAAAGGGGGAGGCGAGAGAGAAGGCCGTGGTTGAGAGTCCTATTGCACAGCGTTATTTTGAGTTAGATGCGCTGCGTGTCATCGCGTTTGGCGTACTTATTTTTTATCACATTGGAATGTATTACGTACTTGAGTGGAGCTGGCATATAAAAAGCGACGTGCAATTTTCACTACTACAAGATGTCATGATATTGACCAACCAATGGCGTATGTCTTTATTATTTTTAATCTCTGCCATGGTATTTACCGTCGTGCTGCGCCGAGCTTATGACAAACCAACCTCTCGCTGGCGTGTATCTCTTTTATTACTGGTGAAGAGGGCGTTGAGGATATTAATTCCACTTGTTTTCGGTATGTTCGTTATTGTTGCGCCACAAGTTTATGTAGAGTGGACAGTAAGCGGAGCACTAGCCATGCCGTTTAGCGAGTTCTACGTTGCTTACATTAATCCAAACACTGACTTGTTTATCGACAAACAATCGGTAATTGGTTTACTGACGTGGAATCACCTTTGGTTTTTACCTTACCTTTTTGTGTATAGCGCTTTCATATTGCTGTTTTTCCCGCTTATCAGATTTGTGGAAGTAAGGGCGTTGAGAGTACTCGATAGTTTGGCGCTGTTTAGCGTGTTAGTGGTTACGATCATGACTGCCATATGGCTGGAACTACGAGTAGCATATCCCACGTCGCACGACTTGCTTAATGATTGGTATAGTCATGCAAAGTACTTTTTTGTGATGCTGGTAGGTATTGTGGTCGCGCTTAGACCCGCATTGTATGCTGCAATTATGAGGTCCCGTTACGTAAGCTTAACCATTGCGATAGTACTTTACAGCGTCATAATTTTAGACCGTCACGACTTGCTAGGCCCTACAGGGCAGTTAATGGAGTCGTCGCCTGGGTTTCGTGTTTTGGTTGGTGTAATCGTTGTACTTAATCACTGGGCATGGTTGGCAGCAATATTGGGGTTCGGTCGAAAATATTTGTCTAACCCGAGTAAGGTGGTGAGCTATTTGAACAAAGGCGTATTGCCTTACTATATGGTGCATCAAACGATAATTGTGGTGGCGGCGTTCTTTTTGAGCTCCAGTGTATCGTCGACACTCGGAGAATTTATTTTAATAACGCTAATAACCGTTGTGGGGTGCGCACTGACATACGAAGTCGCCAAGCGCTTTTTAATACTTAGATTTTTGTTTGGCCTAAAGTTAAACGAAAACTATAAATGAGAAAAAGAAAAAGGCGCTATGTCACGTCATTCGTGTCATAGCGCCTTTACTGTTTAACTGTGCTTGGTTTATCGGCTCAGTTTATGTGCTTACGAGCGATTTATTTAAGGTGCTTCTTACTTAAGATGCTTCTTATTTAAGGTGCTTCTTACTTAAGATGCTTCACTAAGCCTTGAACAACCTTCACGCTACCAGCAACAATTTCGCCTTTGTGAAGCGGGTCGTTTCCGCCTTTAAAGTCTGTTACCAATCCGCCAGCTTCACGAACAATAAGCTCACCTGCTGCGATATCCCAAGATTTAATGCCGCGCTCCCAGTAACCGTCGTGGCGGCCAGCTGCAACGTAAGCAAGGTCTAGCGCTGCACTACCCGCGCGGCGAATGTCGCCCACTTCGTGGAAAATTTTGTTAAGGCTTAGTGCATACTCGCCAAATTGAGACTTGTTCTTAAACGGCAAGCCAGTAGCAATAATGGTTTCAGAAAGGTCACGAGGCTTAGAAGCACGGATACGATAACCGTTAAGCTGCGCGCCTTGACCACGGCTCGCAGTAAATAGTTCGCTGCGAATTGGGTCAAAAACAACCGCTTGATCTAAGCGACCTTTGTGAAGAAGTGCAATTGAAACGGCAAAGTGAGGAATGCCTTTTACAAAGTTAGTGGTGCCATCTAGTGGATCGATGATCCACTGATAATCAGTTTCTGTGCCCAACACTTCACCCGATTCTTCACCTAGGAAGCAATGGTTCGGATAAGACTGCTGAATTTTGGCAATAATTGCTTGTTCTGCTTCTTTATCAACTTGAGTAACGAAGTCGTTTAAGCCTTTTGACTCTGTTGCTACTTCATTATGTTTTTCAAAACCACGAACAATAACTGTTCCAGCCGCACGCGCAGCGCGCACCGCAATATTCAGCATAGGATGCATAGATAAACCACCAATTGTAAAAGACCAATGAAACAAACTAACTGTACAAAAAATAGCTAGTTGTTTTCGAAAACGGGCGGAGTCTACCAGAATCTATGCGCGATGCAAATGAAATCCCAGCACAATAGCGTGAATAGCCATCTATACTGCCGCTGTGTTAAACTTCGCGCTATTAAGGTCTGTTAGATAGTACGCCAAAAGCGCGTATTATCGAATTAAAGACGCTATCCAAATAAGTACGTAGGTATTACACGCATGCTCGAGAATATTCGCATTATTTTAGTTAACACGTCTCACACGGGAAACATCGGCTCGACAGCAAGAGCTATGAAAACCATGGGGCTGAGCAGCTTATATCTTGTCGACCCAGTAAATGAGCCAGACGGCCAAGCCAGTGCATTGGCGGCAGGGGCTGGTGATGTGCTTGCTAATGCGAAAATTGTAAGCACGCTGGAAGAGGCAGTTAAAGACTGTGGCTTGGTAGTAGGCACGTCAGCACGCTCTCGCACTCATTCATGGCCTATGTTAGGCCCGCGCGACTGTGGCGAAAAGCTGGTCCAAGAAGTAGAAAAGTACCCGGTAGCCTTGGTGTTTGGGCGTGAGAACAGTGGTTTAACTAATGAAGAGCTGCAGCAATGTCACTTCCATATGTGTATTCCAGCCAACCCTGAATACAGCTCACTTAATTTAGCAGCAGCAGTGCAAACCCTTTGTTATGAAATTCGCATGGCCTATCTAAATCGCGAAACCTATCCAAGTGTTGAGGAAGAATATCCACTGAATGACGATTTAGAGCGTTTTTATACGCATTTGGAAACTACGCTGGAAGGCACGTCGTTCATTCGCAAAAGTCACCCGGGTGTGGTTATGACTAAGCTGCGCCGCTTGTTTAACCGAGCGCGCCCTGAGTCTCAAGAGCTTAATATATTGCGCGGTATATTGGCGTCTATCGATAAATCGGTGAAGAATGCTAACTCTGGCGATGCAGACCCTGCACCAGCGATAGAAGAAAAAGAGTAAACACTATGTTCGCCCGTATAAAAGATGATATTCAAGGTGTTTTTCATCGCGACCCAGCGGCCAGAGACACCTTTGAAGTGCTAACTAACTATCCTGGCCTTCATGCAGTGTGGCTACATCGCATCAGTCACAAACTATGGAAGGCTGAATGGAAATGGTCGGCACGCAGTTTATCAACCTTTAGCCGTTGGCTTACGGGGATTGAAATTCATCCTGGTGCCACGTTAGGACGACGGGTATTTATCGATCACGGTATGGGTGTGGTCATTGGTGAAACTGCAGAAATTGGCGATGATGTCACCCTTTACCACGGCGTTACTCTTGGAGGCACTAGCTGGAGAGCAGGTAAGCGCCACCCAACCCTTAAAAATGGTGCAGTTGTCGGCGCTGGCGCCAAAGTGTTGGGGCCTATTATTATAGGTGAAAACGCTAAAGTAGGGTCTAACTCTGTGGTCGTAAAAGATATTCCTGATGGCGCTACGGCGGTGGGGATCCCCGGTCGTATCATTATCTCGAAGCAAAAAGAGATGAATGCGTCGGTAAATCCCGAGCGAGATAAAATTGCCCAGAAATATGGTTTTGATGCCTATGCTGTCGCGCCAGATAACCCTGATCCTGTGGCCAATGCGATGGGCATAATGCTAGAGCACATGCACCAAATGGACACCAAAGTGGAAGAGATGTGCAAGGTCATTCAGTCACTAGGTGGCGATGTGTGTACCGATAATTTACACAATATTAGCGCTGAAGATTTCGCAGAAACGGGTTTCGACCTAACGGAAACCCAAGAGCGAGAGAAGGCTCATTCTTCTTTCGACCCCGCTATTTAACTCTAATTCCGCATACTATTTTCGGGTGCTAAGGCCGAGAACCTTCACCCTTATATAGTAAAAATTCACAAAAGCTTGTTTTTACAAAACATTAACAATCACATTGACTCATGCATAACTCCAACATACATTGAGATGAAAGGTTGATCATCACTTTTCAGGGACGTTATGCAAGAAACAGCGCCATTACTCGACGTACTAATTGTTGGAGCCGGAATTTCGGGTATCGGCTGCGCCTACCACATTCAAAAAAAATGTCCTGACCTTTCATATTCTATTATAGAAGCCCGCAGTGATTTGGGCGGCACATGGGATTTATTCAAATACCCGGGAATACGCTCAGATTCTGATTTATTCACCTTTGGCTACGAATTCAAACCTTGGAAAGAGAAAAAGGCCATTGCTGATGGTCGTTCAATAAAGGCTTACGTAGAAGAAACCGCGGCTGAAAATGGTATTAAAGAGCACATACGTTTTTTAACTCGTGTGGTAGATATAGATTGGCAAAGCGATAAACACTATTGGCGGGTTACGTTAAAGTCAGAAGAGAGTGGGCAGCATGAGCACATTGCCGCCAGATGGATATTTAACGCTTCGGGTTATTATCGATACGATAAAGGTTATGCACCACATTTCAAAGGGCAATCACAATTTAACGGCCAGATTGTACATCCACAGCATTGGCCTGAAGATCTGGAATACGAAAACAAACGCGTCGTGGTAATCGGAAGCGGTGCAACGGCGGTAACGCTGGTTCCCGCACTAGCGAAAAGCGCATCGCACGTGACTATGCTGCAAAGAACGCCATCCTACGTATTGCCTGTTCCCGTAGATGACCCAATCGCAAAACATTTACGCGCGTGGTTTAGCGAGGATACAGCGTTTAAAGCTGCGCGTTGGTTTAACATAGCGAAACAGCGTTGGGTGTACGCATTTTGTCAGCGCTTTCCGCATCGTGCGCGCAAAATAATACGCAGTCTTAATGCAAAAATGTTACCCGAAGGGTATCCAGTAGATATACACTTTAACCCACCTTACAATCCTTGGGAGCAGCGACTGTGTGCAGTTCCGGGTGGAGATTTATTCGAGTCGATTTCGAAAGGTAAGGCGTCGGTTGCAACAGATACTATAGATACGTTTACTGAAACGGGCATTAAACTTGATTCGGGCCAGCATATTGAAGCAGATATTATAGTAACAGCCACTGGATTAAACCTTCTGCCTTTAGGAGGGATAGTGCCAAAAATTGATGGTGAAGCTATTTCGCTTCCAGAATGTGTTACGTATAAAGGTATGTTACTCAGTGGCGTGCCTAATTTTGCTATTGCGGTGGGCTATACAGCTTCATCGTGGACACTAAAAATTGGCCTTCTATGTGAGCATTTCACGCGATTGCTCAATCATATGGAAGAGCACGGCTTTACACAGTGTACACCTATAGCAGACCCAAATATGGAAACACAACCGTTGCTAAACTTTGGCGCTGGCTACATCCAACGCTCTTTAGAACAGTTGCCACGTCAAGGCATGCAGTTTCCTTGGTCTATGTCGTTCAATTATGCACAAGACGTGAAAATTTTTCGGAAAGGCCGTGTAGACGATCCAGCGCTTAAGTTTGAATAGAAATTTTAATAGACGCACACTTACTTTTATTAAATCACGAGAGCTTTAAATGAGTTTAGCCCAGCATCATGAGCAATACGTAATGCTTAAAAGCGGTGATAGGTTTTGCTATGCCGAACATGGTGTCGGAAATACCGACACCATTGTACTTATTGTGGGTTTAGGTCTTCAGTTGGTTTATTGGCCAAACGCGCTTATTGAGCGTTTAGTTGCTAGTGGATTTCGCGTTATTTGCTTTGACAATCGTGATGCAGGAAGGTCAGTACGCAGCGGCACACCGCATCCCAGCCTATTACAGCAGTTAAGAGGAAGGTCGCCGAAAGGTGCATATGGACTTGAACGGATGGCTGAAGATACTGCACAGTTGTTAGAGGCGCTAAATATATCAAGCGCACATATCGCAGGAATGTCTATGGGAGGGATGATTGCACAGACTCTTGCAAGTCTGCATCCTGAAAAAGTGATATCTATGACGTCTATTTTCTCGACGACAGGGAATCGCCGCGTAGGGCAACCCTCTTATTCAACGCTATGGCGAATGGCAAGAGCTAAAGCGCCAATGAACGAAAAAGACGCAGTAAAAAACTATCAGGCAATGATGACGCATATTGGCGATGTAGCTGCAAACGGAGCCGTAAACCAATGGCATCAGTACGCGCGTTTGGCATGGCAGCGCAATGGTGGCAAAAGTGATGCAAAAGCGATGTTCCGGCAAATCGGTGCTATTATGAAATCCGGGGACCGAACGCCAATGCTTCAAAATGTCAAAGCTCCAACATTAGTGATTCACGGAGATGTTGATCACATGGTGCATCCCAGTGGCGGTGTTGCAACAGCCAGAGCTATATCAGGTGCTAAACATCAAGTGTTGCGTGGGTTGCGCCATCAAATTGATACCGTTCAATCACATCGGATAGCAGACAGTATTCTTGCTCATATTCACTTAAATGCAAACAAATAGCGTTTATGGTCGACGTTATCATTCATTTGCAGAATAAACGATTTCTTAGCATTTAGCGTAGAAGTAACCACGCAAATTTGGCACCTACTAGCGTCTATTAGTGCTTATTTGGATCGGGCTAAAATGAAACGAAAGCCTTGATGTACAAAAGCGATTACTCGAATCAATAATACCTGACTATTTTACTAGGTCTTATACTTGACCATTTTAGTCGGGTATGTGAAAATTCCCGCACTATAAAACGGCGGGAGAATCCAATGAAACTCACTTCGAAAGGGCGCTATGCGGTTACCGCAATGCTTGATGTCGCTTTGCATTCAAAGCGTGGTCCAGTGCCTCTTGCCGACATTTCAGAACGACAAGAAATTTCTTTATCTTACCTTGAACAGCTTTTTTCTCGATTGCGTAAAGAGCAATTAGTAGACAGTGTTCGCGGGCCTGGCGGCGGCTATTTGTTAGGCCGTGAAGCAAGCAAAATTGCGATAGGCGAAGTCATTCGCGCCGTCGACGAGTCCATTGATGCGACACGTTGCCAAGGACAAGCAGACTGTCAAGGCGGCGATCGCTGCCTAACGCACAGCTTGTGGCAAGACCTAAGTGATCGCATTGCGGCGTTTTTGAATTCAATTACGTTGGGCGAGTTAATGGCAAAGCGTGATGTGCAAGAGGTAGCCGACCGTCAAGACGGTAATGCATCACTTCGTCATATCACCAAAGATATCGAAGTTAGTATTCAACTTTAAATTGGTATTGAGTAACGCATGGCTTTATCAACACCCATTTATTTAGATTACGCAGCAACAACACCGGTAGACCCGAATGTGGCCGAGGCAATGGCAAAATGCCTAACGCTGGATGGCAACTTTGGTAACCCAGCTTCTCGTAGCTATCGCTTCGGCTGGATGGCAGAAGAAGCGGTTGATGTTGCTAGAAATCAAATCAGCGACGCGCTTAATTGCGACCCTAGAGAAATTGTTTTTACTTCGGGGGCCACTGAATCGAACAATCTTGCTATAAAAGGCGTCGCCCAAGGTTATGCCAATAAACGCAAACATATCATTACCGTTAACACCGAACATAAAGCGGTGTTGGATACCTGTGAGTTCTTACAAAGCCAAGGCTTTGAGGTTACCTATCTTGAAGTATTGCCAAACGGTTTAATTGATTTAAATGATCTCAAAAACGCGTTGCGCGACGACACTATTTTGGTGTCGGTGATGCATGTGAACAATGAACTTGGTGTTATCCAAGACATTCAAGCTATTGGCCAGCTTTGTCGTGACAAAGGCATTCTTTTTCATGTGGATGGTGCGCAAAGTGTGGGCAAAATTGCCATTGATTTAGGCGAGCTTCCTATAGATTTGCTGTCTATATCGGCGCACAAGATATACGGCCCGAAAGGTATGGGGGCACTATATGTGCGTCGCCGTCCCAAAATTAATCTGGTGGCACAAATTCATGGCGGGGGCCACGAGCGCGGCATGCGGTCGGGTACATTAGCCACCCACCAAATTGTTGGAATGGGTGAAGCCATCGCGCTAGCTTCTTCAAAAATAGAAGAGGATAGTGCGCGCATATTAGCGCTGCGTGAATCGCTGTGGCAGGGCCTTCAACAGCTCGACGATATCTATTTAAATGGGCACGCAACACAGCGTATCCCGGGTATTTTAAATGTGAGCTTTGCGGGTGTAGACGGTGAAAGCTTGATGATGGGTTTAAATGATATTGCTGTATCTTCAGGGTCGGCGTGTACATCAGCGAGTCTAGAGCCCTCGTATGTGCTGAAAGCGATTGGCCGAAGCAACGAATTGGCGCATGCAGGAATTAGATTCAGCGTGGGGCGTTTTACGACCCAAGAAGACATCGATTACGTAATACAAAAAGTAGTGGATGTAACCACAAGACTACGCCAAGCGGTTTCAGCATAAACGCCTATACCGTCGTTGAGCGCGGTTTTTTGTAGTAGGCAAAGCGTAGTTAGTGTTAGCGCATTCTTTTTTATTTTAGTGAATGTGGAAGAAAATTAATGCGCGTTTGAAGGAAATTGACCTTTAAGCAGCGTTTAAAACGCGTAAGTGGCCATAAATTAATGGCTGAATATTTGAGTGAAATAGTCGGGTATTATATACTACGGCACCAAAATTTTAGGCTGTCCGCAATGTAACTGGCAGTTTTGGCAACTCTTTTGGGCGTAAACCCAAATAAATGACGTTGTTGAAGTTGAAAGTCGATATAAATTACCAAGACCGTGGGGTGATTTATTTGCCAGTTAAATAGAAAGGTTAGTGGCAGCAAATGCAGGCAAACAAGTGAGATCCCAACATGAGTGAACAGATCGAACAGGCGTTAGAAAGAAAGTACGATGCGGGTTTCTATTCAGAAATCGAATCGGAAACGTTTGAAAGCGGCCTGGACGAGTCGGTTATCCGCCGCATATCAGCAATGAAAAACGAGCCTGAATGGATGCTTGAATGGCGTTTGAAGTCTTATCATGCATGGCTAGAAATGGAAGAGCCTGATTGGGCGCATGTCGACTATCCGAAAATCGATTATCAGGCCATTTCTTATTACTCGGCACCAAAGAGTATGAAAGATAAACCTAAGTCGCTAGATGAAGTTGACCCTGAGCTACTTCGCACCTATGAAAAGCTGGGCATTCCTCTACACGAGCAGGAAATGCTGGCAGGCGTCGCGGTAGATGCGGTATTCGACTCGGTATCGGTTGTAACTACGTTCCGCGATAAGCTTGAAGAAGCGGGAGTGATCTTTTGCCCAATTTCTGAGGCAGTACAGAAGTACCCAGACCTTGTAAAGAAATACATTGGTTCGGTAGTGCCGCGCACAGATAACTATTTTGCTGCGCTTAACAGCGCTGTATTTACTGACGGTTCATTTGTCTATATTCCAAAAGGCACACGTTGCCCAATGGAGCTTTCTACTTATTTTCGTATTAACGAAATGAACACCGGTCAGTTCGAGCGTACCTTGATTGTTGCTGATGAAGGCAGCTACGTAAGCTACCTTGAAGGTTGTACTGCACCACAGCGAGATGAAAACCAGCTGCATGCGGCAGTGGTTGAACTAGTGGCAATGGATGATGCGCAGATTAAATACTCAACGGTACAGAACTGGTACCCAGGTGACGAGAACGGTAAAGGCGGTATCTACAACTTCGTGACAAAACGTGGTGTAGCGCATACCAATGCGAAAATCTCGTGGACGCAGGTTGAAACCGGCTCTGCGGTTACGTGGAAGTACCCAAGCTGTGTACTTAAAGGCGACAACAGTGTAGGTGAATTCTATTCAGTAGCGCTAACGCGCGGTCGCCAGCAGGCTGATACCGGTACTAAGATGATCCACGTTGGTAAAAACACCAAGTCGACCATCATCTCTAAAGGTATTTCAGCGGGTAACAGTAACAATGCCTATCGCGGGCTGGTTCAAATGGGCCCTCGCGCCGACGGAGCACGTAACTTCACCGAGTGTGACTCGCTACTTATCGGTGACAAATGTGGCGCGCACACATTCCCGTATATCGAAAGCCGTAACCCTTCAGCCATTGTTGAGCACGAAGCAACAACATCGAAGGTGAGCGACGAACAATTATTCCTGTGTCAGCAACGTGGCTTAGACACAGAAAAGGCCGTTTCTATGATTGTTAACGGTTTCTGTAAAGAAGTATTCAAAGAGCTGCCAATGGAATTTGCCGTAGAAGCCGGCAAGCTGCTCGAAATTAGTCTTGAAGGTTCAGTGGGGTAATCAATGCTTAGTATCAAGAATTTACATGCCAGCGTGGAAGAGAAAAACATCATAAAAGGTCTTAACCTTGAAGTTAAACCTGGTGAAGTACACGCTATCATGGGCCCCAACGGAGCCGGTAAAAGTACACTAGGCTACGTCCTATCTGGTCGTGACGGCTACGAAGTAAGCGAAGGCGAAGCCACGCTTAACGGTAAAGACCTATTAGAGCTTGAAGTAGAAGAGCGTGCCCGTGAAGGCCTTTTCCTTGCGTTCCAATACCCAGTTGAAATTCCTGGCGTAAGCAATATGGAATTCATGAAAGAGTCAGTTAACGCTATGCGCGAACAGCGCGGCGAAGCGCCATTAACAGCTGCTGAGTTTTTAAAGAAAGCAAAAGAAGCGTGCAAGCAGGTACAGCTTCCATTGGATTTCTTGAAGCGCGGTGTAAACGAAGGTTTCTCTGGTGGTGAGAAGAAGCGTAACGAAATCATGCAAATGATTTTGCTAGAGCCAAAGCTTTGTATTCTAGATGAATCAGACTCAGGCCTTGACGTTGATGCACTTCAGGTTGTTGCCGATGGTGTTAATAGCCAGCGCGACGGTGAGCGTAGCTTCATCGTTGTTACCCACTACCAGCGTCTTCTAGACTACATCAAGCCTGACTTTGTTCACATTCTTGCCGACGGCAAAATTGTGAAAAGCGGTGACGCGTCACTAGCGCTAGAAGTTGAGAAGAGCGGATACGCATTCCTAGGTAAAGCGTACGAGGAGGCTGAAGCATGAGTCAATGGCTAGAACAGGTCATTGATGCGGCGCAAATCTCCGATTACTTAGCGCCCGTGCGTCAGCAGGCCTTAGAAAAGTTAAAAGCTGATGGTTGGCCAGCCCGTAGAAACGAAAGCTGGCGTTTTACGCCGCTAACACCCGTTGAAAAGCGTGAAGCTAAGCAAGCGGTTCAGGCAGACAGTTTACCGGTACCCGCTATCGATAACCTAAATGCTATCGACCTAGTATTTGTAGACGGTGTCTTGGTCACGCAGGTTAACACGCTAAATGTGCCAGCTGGCATGAGCATCACGTCACTTAATAATGATGATACTGCCACGCAGCAAGCGATCAGCAGTGTATACGGTCAGGTTAAACCTACCCGTCATATGTTTGGCCTAGTTAACGATGCGCTGTGCCAACACGGTATATTTATTAATGTTGAAGCAGGCGCGAAAATCGACACGCCAGTGCGCATTGTGAACATGGCGTCGCAAAATGTTGATGCTCATACGCGTGTGGTGGTGAAGGTCGCTGAAGGCGCAAGTGCTACTGTTATCGAGCAAGGTTTTGGCGATACTGAAAGTTTAACCACAGCGTTTGCTGAATATGACTTGGCTGATGATGCACACCTAGAGCACTATCGTTTTGCTATGTTTACCGGCAAAGCTAAGCAATTAGGTGGTAGCCACTTTAAGCTACATAACCGCACTACGCTTAACAGCACCATGGTGGGCTATGGAAGTGAGCTTTCCCGTTTAGATGTAGATATTCATCACGCCGGCGAATTTGCCGATGCGAAAATGAACGCCATTTATCTTCTCGCGGAAGGCGAGTTATTTGACCTTCACTCTACCATTGAGCACGCCATGCCTAATGGTACGACAGAAGAAAACGCGCGTGGGATTGTAGGCGATAAAGCACGTGCCGTGTTCAATGGTCGCATTCATATTCATCGTGATGCGCAAAAGACATTGGCTGAACTTAATAACCGCAACTTGTTGCTATCTCGCCGTGGCGTTATCAACACCAAGCCTGAGCTTGAAATTTATGCTGATGACGTAAAATGTGCTCACGGTGCAACGGTTGCTGAAATTGAAGAAGAAGCCTTGTATTACATGCTTACCCGCGGCGTTTCTCGCAGTAAGGCACTTGTAATGCTCAACTTTGGCTTCATTCAAGAGCTTATAAATGACGTGCCTAATGCGGCAGTCCGTGAATGGCTAGCACCAATTTTAAGTGAGCGCTTCGCCCAAATGGAGGTGAAATGAGCTTAGACGTTGCAGCACTTCGTGCCCAGTTTCCTATTTTATCTAAAACGGTAGACGGCAAGCCGCTGGTCTACCTAGATAACGCGGCAACAACACAAAAACCTCAGGCCGTTATCGACGCCTTAGTAGATTTTTACACGGGGACGAATGCAAACGTGCACCGCGGTGCGCACCATTTATCGGATGAAGCCACGCGCCGTTACGAGAATGCACGTACCAGCGTTGCAAAGTTCATTAACGCGAAAGCGCGTGAAGAAGTTATTTGGACGTCGGGCACCACAGAAGCCATCAATATAGTCGCCAATGGTCTTGGACAGCTACTAAGCGAAGGTGACGAAGTGATGGTGACTGAGCTTGAGCACCACGCAAACTTGGTTACTTGGCAACAAGCGTGTCGCCGTTCTGGTGCAACGCTAAATGTTGTACCTATTTTCGACAGCGGAGAGTTAGACGTAGACGCTTTCGATAGACTGCTGTCTGAAAACACAAAGCTAGTGGCGTTTCCTCACGTATCGAATGCACTAGGTACGGTGAACCCAATTAAACTGCTTACTGAAAAAGCGAAAGCGGTAGGCGCATGGGTGCTGGTTGATGGCGCACAGGGTATTGCTCATGGCGGTGTTGACGTACAAGACATTGGCTGTGATTTTTACGCGTTTTCAGGCCACAAGCTATTCGGTCCAACAGGCATTGGCTGTCTGTGGGGCAAAAAAGAGGTGCTAGAAACCTGGCCTGTTTGGCAGGTAGGCGGCGAGATGATCAAAGACGTGACCTACCATGAAGCCACATGGGGAGCATTGCCAAATCGATTAGAAGCCGGTACGCCAAACATCGCAGGTGCCATTGGTATGGGCGCTGCAGTAGATTGGTTTAGTGCTCTTGATGTCAATGCTTTGCATGAACATGAACAAAAGCTGCTTGCCTATGCTACAGAGCAGGCCGAAGCGTTTGACGGTATGCGGATAATCGGTACGGCACCTAATAAGGTAGGCGTGCTGAGCTTTCTACTTGAAGGTGCGCACCCGGCGGACGTGGGCTTCATTCTCGATAGACAAGGCGTTGCGATCCGCACCGGTGACAACTGTGCACAGCCGCTAATGAAGCGCTTCGGTATACCGGGTACTGCCCGTGCGTCGTTCTCAATTTACAATACGCTTGAAGAAGTAGACAGCCTATTTGCTGCGCTTAAAAAAGCAAAAATGATGTTGGCCTAAGGAGGCATTATGAGTGTTGAAACTTTCGTACCTAGTACAAAGCTCATTTCGCTAACTGACAGTGCCGTTAAGCATTTCGAAAGTAAGCTTAAAGACAAGCCTGGTCAGTTAATTCGTTTATCGACAAAAGTAAGCGGCTGTACAGGTTACGCCTACGTGCTTGATTTCGCAGATAGTGCGCAAGCCGATGACGAAATTGTTGAAATTTCGCCACTACTTAACGTAGCCGTTGCTGCAGATGCCACCGACCTACTGCGTAATACTGAAATTGATTACGTTACAGAAGGTGTGAACGGCGTCATTAAATACAACAACCCGAACGTGGTTGATGAGTGCGGATGCGGTGAAAGCTTTAACGTAGGCTAAGCGCCACGTCAAAGGCCAACAGTGGTAGAACAAAGAGTACTAAGTAGTTTATGAAGCAAAAAATGGTGACCACCGAGCGCGACTGTAAAGCGCGCTTAGTTCCAGCGGGCAATCCTACCGTGATCCCTGAAGGCGAGTTTGTGAATATCACCCAAGAGCTCGGTGGTAACTATACGGTAACGTGGCGTGGCAACATGTACCGCATCGATGGTACTGATGCAGGTGCTATTGGCCGAAAAGCGATGACTCTGAGCTTTGACGCGCCAGAAGACGGAAACATAAGCGAACAGCAAGTGTGGGACGCGTTAGAAACTATCTTTGACCCTGAGATCCCTATCAATCTCGTATCCCTTGGTCTTATCTACAAAGTGGAAATTGATCAAGATACTAGCAGCGTCAATATTGATATGACCCTGACCGCACCAGGCTGTGGCATGGGCCCAGTATTGGTTGGCGACGTTGAATACCGCGTTGCCATGGTTCCCCATGTTAAAAACGTCAACGTAGAGCTTGTATTCGACCCTGCATGGTCCCGTGATATGATGAGTGAAGAAGCACAGCTTGAAGCGGGTCTGTTCTTCTAGTCATTCACGCAGTGAAATTTAATCACACAATTTTTCAAACAAATTAAGCGGAAATAGCAATGCAACTACCTAGCAGTGACGAAATTATTGATGATTTAGCGTTCTTCGACGATTGGGAACAGCGTTATCAGTACATCATTGATTTAGGGAAATCTATTCCGGGCTTGCCTGAAGATGCCAAAACACCTGAGCGTTTGGTCAAAGGATGTCAGAGCAGCGTTTGGCTGGTGGAGTCTTACGACGGCAATAAAATCAACTTTGACGTAGACAGCGATGCAGTTATCGTTCAAGGACTGCTTGCGTTAGTACTTGCCGCTTATAATGACAAAACGCCAAAAGATATTTTGACGTTTGATATCGACGGATATTTTGAAGCACTAGACCTAGAGCGTCATATAACGCCAACCCGCGGTAATGGCTTACGCGCCATCGTGGGTAAAATTCAAGAATTAGCAAAAGCCAACGCTTAACTTTTTAAGCGTTGGTTTCTTTAAGCCGTTTTAGGGTTTCATAGTAAAGGCAGTGGGGCAGGTGAGTCCTCGATAATTAGTTCTGTGCAAAATAATCTGTACGCTGTCATCATATTGTCATCGCCAACAGGCTAACCTTTCTCTACATTTGCGCATAAAAACAGTACTTTATATCTGATTTGATAAAGGCTCTGGTCAAGCTGCTATTTATTGCCTATAATTCGCGGCCAAAATTTTAAAGATACACACACTATTTGTTTGGAGAGAGAACATGGCTCTTGAGCGTACTTTTTCGATTATCAAGCCTGATGCGGTAGCTAAAAACGTAGTCGGTGCAATTTACAACCGTTTCGAATCTGCAGGTCTTCGCATCGTGGCATCTAAGATGATCCACATGAGCAAAGAGCAAGCAGAAGGCTTCTATGCAGAACACAAAGAGCGTCCTTTCTTCGGCGCACTTGTAGACTTCATGACGTCTGGTCCTGTTATGGTTCAAGTACTAGAAGGCGAAAACGCAGTTCTAGCTAACCGTGAAATCATGGGCGCAACTAACCCAGCTGATGCAGCTGCAGGTACACTTCGTTCAGACTACGCTGCGTCAATCGACGAAAACGCAGTTCACGGTTCTGACGCACCTGAGTCAGCAGCACGTGAAATTGCTTACTTCTTCTCTGAAGAAGAAATCTGCCCACGTACTCGCTAAGATTACGTAGGTAGAATTAACGGGGCTATAAGCCCCGT